>JBBQXX010000039.1:0-16159 GCA_038209235.1 Sphingomonadales bacterium
TCAATGCCTGAAATGCCGCATTCCGGTGAACACCATTGCCAGCCCGGCATCATCGGCTGCTGCGATCACCTCGTCGTCGCGCATCGAGCCGCCGGGCTGGATGACCGCGCTGGCGCCGGCCTCGGCGGCGGTGAGCAGGCCGTCGGCGAAGGGGAAGAATGCATCGGAGGCAACCGCTGAGCCTTTGGTGCGCGGGGCATCCCAGCCATAGGTTTCGGCGGCTTCCTGTGCCTTGGCAGCGGCGATCCGCGCCGAATCGCGGCGGTTCATCTGGCCTGCACCGATGCCTGCGGTCGCGCCGTCCTTGGCATAGACGATGGCATTCGATTTGACATGCTTGGCCACCGTCCAGGCAAACAGGCAGTCGGCCAGCTCTTGCCCGGTCGGAGCGCGTCTGGTGACAACCTTCAGGTCATCGCGGGTGATGCGGCCATTGTCGCGTGACTGCAACAGCGCGCCGCCTGCGATGGTGCGCAGCGCGATGCCGCCGCGTGCCGGATCGGGCAGGCTGCCGGTCAGGATCAGGCGCAGGTTCTTTTTCTTGGCAAACACCGCCTTGGCCGCATCATCGGCATCGGGCGCGCAGACCACTTCGGTGAAGATATCGCTGATCGCTTCGGCGGTTGGGCCATCGAGCGGGCGGTTGACCGCGATGATACCGCCGAAAGCCGATACGCTGTCGCATTGCAGCGCGGCCTTGTAGGCGCTGACCAGATCATCGCCGCTGGCCACGCCGCACGGGTTGGCATGCTTGACGATCACCACGGTCGGTGGGCCATCGCGAAATTCGGCGACCAGTTCGAGCGCGGCATCGGCATCGTTCAGGTTGTTGTAGCTCAGCTCCTTGCCCTGCACCTGGCGGTGATCGGCGAGCGATCCGCCGGGCGCGAAGGCGGGCAGATACAGCGCCGCGCTCTGGTGCGGATTCTCGCCATAGCGCAGCGCCTGGCCCTTGCGGAACGGCACACTCAACCGCTCGGGAAATATCTCGCCCTGATCGGCAAGGGCAAACCAGCTGGCAATCATCGCGTCATATTCAGCCGTTGCAGCATAAGCCTTGGCGGCCAGCTTGCGGCGAAAGGCGAGGCTGGTCGCGCCATTGCCGGAGTCCATCTCGGCGGTCAGCGTCGCATAATCGGCAGGGTCGGTGACGATGGTGACGAACGCGTGGTTCTTTGCCGCAGAGCGCACCATGCTGGGACCGCCGATGTCGATATTCTCGATGATCTCATCGCGGTCCGCGCCCTTGGCGACGGTCGCAGCAAACGGGTAGAGGTTGACCACCACCAGATCGATCGCGCCGATGCCGTGTGCTTCCATCGCGGCAACGTGGCTGGCATTGTCGCGCACCGCCAGCAGCCCGCCGTGCACCATCGGATGCAGCGTCTTGACGCGGCCATCCATCATCTCGGGGAAGTCTGTGATCTGGGAGATATCGCGAACGTCAAGCCCCGCATCGCGTAACGCCTTGGCGGTGCCGCCGGTCGAGATCAGCTCGACGCCATGCGCAGCAAGGCTCGCCCCAAGCTCGGTGAGGCCGCTTTTGTCCGAAACGGAAAGCAGCGCGCGTTTGATCGCAATGTCAGTCAAGGCACGTTATCCCATATGTTTGAGCAGCCAGCCGTAGCTGCCGCCGCCGCTGGCTGCGGACCCGGTGAGCACGATCTGCTGGCTGGGCTGGATATGCCCGTGTTCGTCGACCCACAGGCTTTCTTCAAGCGTCACAGCGCTGACGGCGGAGCGAAAATGCCACAGCGATCCATCGGCGATGCGCAGGAACACACCCATGCCGTCGCTGGCCAGATGCGCCTCGGCATCGAGCCCCAGATGAAAGCGGATGGCAAAGCCGATCTCGCCCGATTTGCCGCGACCCAGACCGCGCCGCGACACAGGCAGCAGCACGTCTTCGCCGCGCAGCTCGCGACCATCGCTGCGCAGCACCAGCAGGCGGCGGTGAGTGAGCCCAAAACGCTTGGCATAGCCATCGTGATTCATATCCAGCCGCACCGCGTCGTCGAGATCACGGCGATCGAGCTCGACCAGCCCGACGCCTTTGCCCAACTGGCCCTTGGGCAGCACGGCGGTGCTGTTGGTGTCATCAAGGCACAGGGTCGAGTGCGCCGCAGTGGCGCGCAGACCCTTGGCCAGCGATGCGGGCATGTTCGGCCCCAGCACCCCTGCGCCGCCGCAGTTGACGATGATGCGGTGCGGGCCGTGGCTCATCTCAAAGGCCAGCGTGGAGGCGCAGCCGGTGACCGCGTGGCGCGCCACCGGCGGGGTTCCGGCATCGACCAGCACCACGGTGCGTCCGGCGGGAATACGCTGAAAGCCCCAGTGGCGCGCCTGTCGCAGCGGGCGCGAGCGGATGCCGCTGGCCCGGATCAGATCGGTCATCGCAGCCGCCGAGATCGCTCCGCAACCCTGCCAGCTACCCAGGCCGCCATCGTGGTGGGTCAGCCCCTGCAAGGCAGGCACCGCCCGGCCCAGCGCCAGTTCGACAATCGGCGAGAGCAGCTCGCCCCGCGCGGCATAAACCGATTTGAGCATCGACAGCACCCGAATCGCCTCGATCTGCGCGAGCGGCGAGCGCGACAGCGCGCCGCCATCCTCGCCCATGAAGGTCTCGATCGCGCGCTTCAGCCCGGCCTCGCCGAAGATGCGGCGCGGTTCGCCATCGGGCAGCAGCAGCGCGGCGGCAACGACGCCTGCCCAGGCGGTCAGCCGGGCAAGGCCTTCGGGGGCCTTGTCGGCGACATGATCCAGATGCCGCGCGGTGCTGGCAAAGTTGCGCAGCACGCGCGAACGATAGACCAGATCGCTGCTCGACAGAATCAGCGGTGCATGTGCGGCCGAATTGAGGATGCGCAACGCCGCCAGATCAGCGCGCCATGCCGGATCGGAAACCTTTTCCAGATGCGCATCGAGCCACTGGCCAACCAGCGCCTCGGCCACCGGCACACAGGTCTCGCGCGGCGCGGCGGCAGCCAGATCGCGCAGCCAGCCAAAGGAATGGATATAGGCGATGGCCTCGTCCGGAGCCTTGAGACTGGCATAATCCAGCCCGGCAATCGCGATGCGCGCCCCGCCGATCTGGAAATGTCCGGCGCGGATCGCCTTGCCCCGACGCGCTTCGCCTGCCAGCGGATCATCGGGTGCAGCCAGCAGGCGCAACGGCGAGCGCCCCTTGAGGCGCAGCTTGTGCAGCGGTGTGCGCCATGTCATCCGGTAGAAATAATGGACGATGCTCTCGGTCAGCGACAGCCCCCGATCGCCCTCCAGCCGCACCAGCTGTTTGCGTTCGCTGAAGGCATCGTCATGGCTTGCGTGGATCAGGTCGGGGCGTGGTTCAGTAAGGTCACCACCGATCAGCGGCAAGTGGCGGTCGGCCTCGCTGGACTGGCTGGCAAGGGCGCCGGTCCGGCGGCTCTTGGACAGCGCATCGCTCACAGGCCTTTAAGCTCGCGGATGTTGGCGGCGTATTGGTCTGCACCGCCTTTGAAGGTTGCGGTGCCTGCGACCAGCACATTGGCCCCGGCCTCGACCGCCTGGCGCGCGGTGATCGTATCGATACCGCCATCGACCTCCAGGTCGATCGCGCGGCCCGATTTGGCGATCATCTTGGCAATCGCCTCGATCTTGCGCAGTTGGCTGGTGATAAAACTCTGCCCGCCAAAGCCGGGATTGACGCTCATCACCAGCACCAGATCGATATCATCGATCAGATAATCGAGCATTTTGGCAGGCGTTGCCGGGTTGAGCACCACGCCCGCCTTTTTGCCCAGCGATTGGATCAGCTGCACCGTGCGGTGAACGTGCGGGCCAGCCTCAGGGTGCACCGTGATAATGTCTGCGCCGGCATCGGCGAACGCCTGGACATATCCATCCACCGGCGAAATCATCAGATGCACGTCCAACGGCTTGGCGGTGTGCGGGCGCAGTGCCTTCACCACCGCCGGGCCGATGGTGATAGTGGGCACAAAATGGCCATCCATCACATCGATGTGAATCCAGTCGGCCCCGGCAGCGTCGATGGCGCGAACCTCTTCGCCGAGACGCGCGAAGTCGGCGGACAGGATCGAAGGGGCTATCAGTAGGGGCTGCGGCATGGAGATTCTGGCTTAACCCTCAACATATGGTGGGGCAAGAACTGTCCACATGCTTATCCACATGATTTGGGCCTTGTGTGGACGAGCCGTGCATTTTCAAGCCATGTTCCGCAGCCGCGCCATGAAAAAGCCGTCCAGACCGCCCGATCCGGTCAGCATGCCCGGCATGGTGCGCACCCAGCCGTGCAGGTGAGCGCTGACGCCTGCGGGCAGCTCATCATCGTGCACCGGATCGATGGAATAGCGGCTGTCGCTGGCCAGGAACGCTTCAAGCACCTGTTCGCCCTCTTCGGGTTCGAGCGAGCATACAGCGTAGACCAGTAACCCACCAGGCTTGACCCAGTTGGAGGCACGCTCCAGCAACACTGCCTGTTGCCCTGCGCGTTCGGCGATATGGCGCGGTGCTATGCGATACAGCACATCGGGGTGGCGGCGGAAGATTCCGGTGGCGCTGCACGGTGCATCAAGCAGCACGGCGTCGGCTTGTGCATCGGGCCGCCATTCGAGCAGGTTGGCGGTGATCGTCTCGGCCTCCAGCGCGGTGCGCTTCATGTTTTGGCGCAGGCGTTTCAGGCGCTTTTCGGAATTGTCGAGCGCGCTGACCTGCCATCCGGCGGCGGCAAGCTGCATCGTCTTGCCGCCAGGTGCAGCGCACAGATCGAGCACGCTGCGGCCTTCGCCCTTGCCGAGCAGGCGCGCGGGCAGGCTGGCGGCCAGATCCTGCACCCACCAGCCGCCTTCGGCAAAGCCGGGGATAAATTCGATCGCACCCGAACGCGGCATGCGGACATGACCGGGGATCAGGCTGCGGCCGCCCAGTTCTGCGGCGATGGCATCGGTCGTGGCGACATCGCGCAGCGCCAGATCAAGCGGCGGCGGAGTGCCCAGTGCAGCGCCTGCAGCCTGCACCATGTCGTCCCCCCAGGCTGCAAGCCAGCGGTTGGCGGTGGCGGGCGGCAATTCGGGCGGGGCCAGCCTGGCCTCCTGCCGCATCAGATTGCCGAACACGCCATGCGCCAGCTTGCGCGGACCGCCCTGAAGCAGCGGCAGCGCGGTCGAAATCGTCGCATGCGGAGGGGTTTCCAGCACCAGGGTCTGCGCCAGCATGATACGCAGCACCATGCGCACCTTGGCATCATCGGCCAGCGGCAACTGGGTCATGCTGTCGATCAGCAGGTCGAGTCCGGGCATGTGGCGCAACACCTCGCCCGCAATCGCCATAGCCAGCGCGCGATCCGACCGCTCTTCGATCGCCTGACATGCAGCGTGCTGCGCCACCTCGAGCGACTCGCCGCGCCGCATCACCGCATCGAGCATACGCAAGGCCGCCTGCCGCGCGGGCAGACCGGGAGTGGCCCGGGCGGACGCGGCAGGGGAAGACGAGGCAGGGGAAGAAGATGGGGTCGGTGTGGTCATCGCAGCGCGTTAGGCGCAATTGGCGGCGGGGTTAAGCGGTTAAATCAATCTGGGCAGACGCTTCACATTGCAGGGCCCCCGCACCATATCGGCGCGCATGATGCAAGATCGCCGGGCGGGGCCTCAATCTGCTGCCACGGCCAGACAAGGACGCACCCGATGCCCGATACACCGCGCGCCACCCGCCGCCCCGATCACGTCAAGCCGCCCGCGCACTGGGCAAAGGCAGGCCCCGCGCCCCAGCCGCAACCGATCATTGCCGAGCAGGCCGAAGAAGCTGCCCGCGGCCCGACGCGTTTCGGCGACTGGGAGCTCAAGGGCATCGCGGTCGACTTCTGACGCTGACCGCGACCAGACGCTTGCGCAGATTCAACGCGTCAACAAGTGGGATGGCGTGAATCTTCACCGCCGATGACCGGCCCGCGACACCGATAGCGATATCCGCCAGCCCGATGAACCTGCCAATGACATTCTGGCGAATATCGACGCTTTGCACGCGGCGCACCGGTAGCAAGGTCAGCCGCTGCGACCAGAAGCCATCGCGCACATAAAGCTGGCCGTCGCTCAGCGCATAGCGATGCGCGCGCCACCCCAGCCAGCCTGACACCGGGACGATCGGCAGCAGGCCAAGCAGCAAAAGCAGAAATGGGCTGGCCAACGTCGCCGCAATGGCAATGCCGATCGCCGGGATCGGCAGCAGCAATGCAACCTGTACCCACCACATCGCTGGATCGACCGGCTGCATCTGCGGGTGATCGATTGCCCAGCGGACCTGGGTTTCGCCCAGAATGGCCTGCACCTCGTGGCTGCGGGCAAGCGGGGCGATGCTGTGGTCGCTTTCTTTCTCGGTGTCGCTGGCAAGGCTTTGCACCTTGAGATGATACCAGCCCAGCCGCCGCCGGATCGGGCCGGTCTCGATCACTGCGGCCTGAACGCGGTGCAGCGGCATGACGACATCGGTCAGCGTGAGCAGGCCCCTGCGCCGCCTGAACCCGGTTTCTGTCCGGTCGAGCCGAAAGCGATGTTCGCGCAATACGCTGCGGATAATTCCGCCGCCAAGGCCGATAATGACCAATGCGACCAGCGCTGCGATGATCCCGATGATCCGTGCGGTGACATCGAGTGCGGCAAACATTTCTTCGAACCCGAAGAATTCGAGCAGTCGGCGCGGATTCCAGACATCGCCGGGTATCACGAAATCGAGATTGTTGACCAGCGCGCCGACAAGCGCGAAGAACACCAGCGAAAAGTTGAAGACCCCGGCGATCAGCACGCGGCGGGTGTCCATCGCGAAGATTGGAATGGTGGCCGCATCGGGGAGGTCGATGGCTGCTCGATCTTCGTCAAATGCTTCTGTCGTATTGGCCTTGCGCAGCCGGATGATGTCGCGCAGCCGCCAGGCCTCGGCCAGATCGACCGCGTCGAGCACACCTTCATCGCCGCTGCCGCTGCTTCCGGTCTCCAGCCGCACCCGCGCCATGCCAAGCATGCGCGCCAGCGGGCCTTGCTCCAGATTGACATCCTGGATCCGTTCGTACGGGATCGAGCGAATATTGCGGTTGATGATGCCGCTGGCGATGCGGAGTTCTTCGGCATCGAGCCGATAGGAAAAACGCCACCAGCGGATGAACTCGAACCCCAAAATCACCACAATCGCGGCCAGTGCGATCGGCCCTGCCCATTCACCTGCGCGATCCTTCATGCTGAAATTCAGCGCGATCAGGCCAAGGGCAAGCTGCGGCACCAGCTTGGCCAGATTAAGCAGCAAGGTAAGCGGGTGCAGCCGCTGATCTGCCCCGGACAGCGATCCGGGGTGCCGCGCGATCGCAGTCTCGATTCTGTCGGCAGTCATTCGGATTCGCGGCGAATGTGCAGTCGCATCGTATCGCGCAACGCCTCGGCATCGGCGCGGATCAGGCCGGGCAAAGTGACGATGGAATTGTGCGTACCGGCGGTATGGACGGTCAGGCTGGCAAGCCCGAACAATCGTTCCAGCGGGCCCTGCCCAACATCGATATGCTGGATTCGCCTGAACGGCACGATGGTATCGGTGCGGAACATCCAGCCGCGCGCGACGCGCAGCTGGTTACCGCTGCCACTATAGCCCCAGCGCCGCCATTTGCGCTCCGGCAGAAAGACCAGCACGAAAACGCCCAGCGCCAGCGCCGGAGCAATGATCGCACCGCGCTCGAGTATCCCGTCACTGGTCAGGATGAACTCGAGCACGCCTGCGCCGATCACCAAAGGTACGACGCAACAGGCCACCATCAGGCGGATGACGTGACGATAGCCCGGCGCGATCGGGTTCAGACCGGCATCCAGATGCACATCAGCTGACGCAGCGGGGGCATCGGCAAAAGTCTCGGCCAGCGGTGCGGACATAAGCGACATTCTCCCAGGACAGCCATCGCTATATGGGGGAGGTGTGTTATTGGCGCAAGTCGGTTGGTGACGGCGGGGCGTGCCTGGCCTATTCGGGTGACGGAGCTTCTGGCACGGGATTGGCGGGCGGCTCAACGCCATCGGCCTGCGCGCGCATCGCTGCTGCTGCAGCAGCGCGCTCGGCCTTGCGTGAATCGAGTTCTGCCGAAATTTCGACCTCACGCGCCTCAACGGCCGCAGCATCCTGATCGATATTTGCCAGCCGCTTCTGCCGCTCTTCTCCAATCAGGCGCCCTGCGATAACGTCTTCACTGGTCTTCTTCTCGGCATAGGCATTGCGCACCAGTTCCTGCGTGCACCCGGTAAAGCCGCCCGCGCCTACCGGCGAACAGCTGTCGGTTCCAAAATCGCCGACGCGTTCCATCGAACGCACCCGCTCGGTCCACGCCGTGTTGGCGATTGCATTGGGATCGCTGCGCAGCTTTTCCGGAATGCGATAGCGCTCTTGCTCGTCCATCCGCATACACACGACAATCTCGTTGGCATCGGCGGAAGGCTCGCATGCATCGTCACCATAGACGACCTTCTGGATGATCTTGTCGCCGGCTGCATTCTGCGCATGAACAGGGGCGGTGATCGCGGTGCCGATCAGCAACAAGACTGCCAGGGTTCCGGTTCTCATCATCAAATTCCTCCACATGCGTTCAAGTCGGCTATAAGCTTCTGGCTTGGCTATCGGGCCATGCATGAACATGACGTGAGTAAGCTATCGGCTGCAATCAGATCCGCTTCGACAGAGCAATCGCGGCACGGCAGCCCATGCGGATCACCGCGGTCATCACCGGATAGCCGATTGCCTGCTCAGCGCCTTCGGCCAAAGCTCGGTCCTTGTGCTCAAGCTCTTCGTCGCGAAATTTGGAGATGGTGGCACTTAGTTCTGGATCAGTGTCGCCCAGTTCTTCCAGCTGCTCTGAATAATGCCGGTCGATTTCGGTTTCGACCGCGACCGTGCACGCCATCGCTGCCTTGGGGCCGATCAGCGCCGTCACCGCACCGAGACCGAAGCCGGCCACGTTCCAGAAAGGCTGCAAGATCGTGGGGCGCACACCGCGCTCGGCCATCAGCCGGTCGAAAAACGCGCGATGCACCTCTTCCTGCGCCGCCATACCGGCAATCGCGCGGGCTTCTGTACCTGTGTCACCCATGACTGCGCGCTGCCCGGCATAGATGCGCGTTGCGCCATATTCGCCAGCCTGATCGACCCGGATCATCTGCGCAAGATCGATCTCACGCCTGGCTGGATTCATCGGCTTTTCCAAGTCTGTCATACGGCAATTTCCCCGGGCTGTCTGCGGCGTAGCAACACGTAAATGGCGGCAGCAGCGGCCAGCGACAAGAGGAAATTATACCCGGCCAATGAAATGCCGCCCAGCGACCAGGGCGCGGTATCACACCGCACCAGCGGGGTCGCCATGATCGACTCCAGCACATCATCGGTGGTCGCCCCGGCGGGCAACGACGTGGCACAGCTGGTCATGCCTTCCCACCAGCCATATTCAACTCCGGCGTGGAAACCGCCGATCAGGCCGCTGATCGCGATAGCGACAGCTGCAAGCGCGGTCATCCCCACGGCAAGCCCCTGAACCTTGCGCACCGACAGCACAGCGATCGCGCCCAGTACCAGTGCAACCCAATGCGGCCAGCGCTGCCAGTAGCACATCTCGCACGGAAACAAGCCAAACACATATTGGCTGATCAACGCTCCGCCGAGCAGAAATGCCGGAACAAGCAAGGCCAGCCAGGCGGCGATCAAAGGCGCGCGTGGTGTCATGTGAAAATCAAACCCCCGAAACTGCTAAACCAGTGGTCCGATTCTGACATTTGCCAGCGCCCTGTCCAGCAGGAGCGATGCAAACGTCAAAATCAATCCACTGGCCTTGCTCAGTTGCGCCGCGTGGCAGGGCGCTGCGTACCGGTAGAACGCGGCGCGCCCGGTCTGGTTGCGGCAAGCCGCGCACTGGCCATCGTCGTGCGCTTGAGGGTCGCCATCGCATAATACAGCTGAAAGTCTTCGATACCCTTTTCCTTGAGCTGTTCGGGGGTCATCGCAAAGCGCGGATCGGCCAGCTTATCGATTTCCAGATCCTTGTCATCCAGCCCAATTTCGTTGATCAGATGACCGCGCAAATCGGACTCGCGCAATCTCATGCGGGTTTTGTAATCGGGGTCAGACAACTGTGGCACCGCGATATCGGGTTCGATCCCGCCTTCCTGCACCGAATTGCCCGACGGCGTGAAATAACGCGCCGTCGTGAGCTTCAGCGCCGATGTGCGCGACAAGGGCAGCAGCGTCTGGACTGAACCCTTGCCGAAGCTGCGCTCGCCCATCACCAAGGCACGGCGATGGTCCTGCAACGCGCCTGCGACAATCTCGGAGGCCGATGCAGAGCCTGCATCGACCAGCACGATCACCGGAAGGCCGCCGGTCACATCGCCGGGCCGGGCGTAATACCGCTCGATATCGCCCTTGTTACGACCACGCTGCGAGACGATCTCGCCCTTGTCCAGAAACGCGTCGGACACTGCGACCGCCTCGTCGAGCAATCCGCCGGGGTTGGAGCGCATATCGAGCACATAGCCCACCGGCTTCCTGCCCAGCTTCGCTTCGATGCCCTTGACCGCGTCAGCAACATCATCGCCGACGCTGGCGGTGAAACTGGCAATGGTGATCAGGCCGACGTCGTCCTTGATCTCCCAGGTCACCGGTTGCAGATCGATGATCGCGCGGGTGATGCTGACATCGAACGGCTTGTCGCGGCCTTCGCGTACGATCGTCAGCTTGATCGATGTGCCAGGCTCGCCGCGCATCTGATCGACGGCGTCATCGAGTGTGCCGCCGTAGATCAGCTTGCCATCAAGGTGCGTGATATAGTCGCCTGACTTTATCCCGGCCTTGTCGGCAGGGGTTTCGCGGGTCGGCGCGATGACCTTGACCGCGCCATCCTGCATCGTCACCGACAGGCCAAGACCGCCGTAAAGCCCCTCGGTCTGGGTGCGCAGGTTGGCGAAATCACGCGCATCGAGATAGCTGCTGTGCGGATCGAGGCTGGCGAGCATGCCATCGATGGCACCGCGTACCAGCTTGTCGTCATCGACCGGCTCGACATAATCGGTCTTCACCCGCTCGAAAATATCGACGAAGCGCGCGATTTCGGCCTGCGTGTCCGATTCGACCTGCGAGATCGCCGAGGTCGCCACAGGCACCAAAGCCACAGCCATGGCGATTGCGGATACTCGGGCGAGGCGGGATTTCATCATTATTGAAAAGCCTTGTTGATGGGGTCGCTAATGGGGTCGCTAATGGGTTCGTTATCACGGTCACGTCCGAAGACGCGCGGCACCCGGCAAGGCTGGCGCGATCGATCGGCAGATCTGGTCACGCATCTCCCCAAGCGCATGCTTGCCAATCTAATACCGAATGCGGACAATTGCCAGATGCTTTGCCATGAAGACGCGATGCGCTTCGACCGGAGTAACCCTGTGAATGTGAATGGCTGCACACGCTAGCAGCCGCGCCTTGCGGTCAGGTGAACGAACGGTGAGTCGATCAGGCGATGAGGCGGTCAGGCGATCAGGCGATCAGCGCCGCGATATCGATGGGGCGTCCGTTGCGGCGCAATTCCACCGTGATCCGTGGGCGGCTGTCGGTGGCGCGGCCGATGGGGTCGCCCTGGGTGATACGCTGACCCACGCTCAGCCCGGTGCGCGCCATGCCGGTGATCAGGCTGGTCCAGCCGCCGACATGCTCGATGATCACGATATTGCCAAAGCCGCGGTAGCGCCCGGCAAAGGCAACCCGGCCATCGGCAGGTGCGATGAGCTGAGCACCGGGACGGGCCGCGATGGTCAGCCCGCGCGAGCGCACGCCGCTGGCGGAAATTTCGCCCAGGCCGGTGACAATCTCTCCGATCACCGGCAGGCGGTACGCCGGGCGGCCAGCGCGCGGCGTCGGCGGTGCGTTCTCGATGACCTGCGATTGTTCGGGCCGGGGCGGGCGCAGCATCGGTCCGTCAAGCGCAGCCAGCCGTTCCCGCAGCGAACCGCTGGCCTCGATATCGGCGACCAGCGAACCCAGATCGCGAGCGCGATCGCCCAGCCCAAGCGCGCGTTCCTCCTCCAGCTGCGATGTGCTGGCCAGCTGGCGTGATCGCGCGCGCGCCTGACTCTCCAGCCGGGCGAGCGCGGCGCGGCGCACGGTGAGTTCGGCCTGGCCCTCGCGCCGCAACCGGGCGGCGCGCCCCGCCTGCGCAGCCAGCTGGCGCGAGCGGGCGATGTCCTTGCGCAGCGATGCCGTTTGCGCCTCGACGCGCGGCAGGGTGGTGGCGAGCACGGCACGCACGCGCACCATGTCGTCGATCGATCCCGGCTGGACCAGCGCCAGCACCGTCGGGCGCCGTGCCAGCGATTGCAGCGCAGCGGTCAGCCGGATCAACGGCTGCTGACGTTTGGCGAGCCGCGCGGACTGTGCGCGGCGCAATGTCCTGACGATGGCGACGCGTGCTTCAGCAGCAGCGATCTGTGCCTCGGCCTCCTGAACACGTGATGCCAGCGCGCGCGCCTCGCGCCGTGCGCGGTCGGCCTGCTGGGTGGCGCTTTGTGCCTGTTGTTCGAGCAGGCGGCTGCGACTTGACGCGGTTTTGGCATCGGCCAGCGAGCGGCGCAAAGCCTCGCGTTCCTGCTCCAGCAAACTGACGGCAGGCGCGGCGGGTGCGGCGCTGCCGGGCAATACTGCGGCCACCACCGCAAGTCCGGTCGCAGCTATCCAGATGCGGCGCGGTGCCATCGCTAACCTTCGCGGTGATAAGGGTGACCGGCCAATATGCTGGTGGCGCGGTAGAGCTGTTCGGCGAGCATGGCCCGGGCGAGCAGATGCGGCCAGGTCGCCTTGCCGAACGCGATCAGCAGATCGGCTCCGGCACGCTCTGCTGCATCGAAGCCATCGGCGGCACCGATCAGAAACCGCGCCTCACGCAACCCGTCGCGGCGCCACTGGTCAAGCGTCTGCGCTATCTCCATCGACCCCATATGCGCGCCGGTTTCATCGAGCATCACCGTCCGGCTGCCCGGTGCTGCGATGGGCACCCTGCCGCCGCGGTCGGGCAGTTCGGTGATGGTTAGCGGCCACTGGATACGCTTGACATAGCGTTGCACCAGATCTGCCTCAGCCGACCGGCCAATCTTGCCGCGCGCAATGATGTGCAGCCGCATCGGCAAGCCTCGTCAATCCAGGTCGGCCCAAATCAGGCAGCGGGTGCTTCGAGCGCTTCGGGTGCTTCGGGTGCTTCTCCAAAAGCCCACATCCGCTCCAGATTGTAGAAGGTGCGCACTTCGGGGCGGAACAGATGCACGATCACATCGCCTGCATCGATCAGCACCCAATCGGCATTGGTCATGCCTTCAATCCGGGCAAAGCCGCCGGATTCCTTGATCCGCTCCGCCAGCTTCTGCGCCATCGACGCCACCTGCCTGGTCGATCGGCCTGAGGCGATAACCATGAAGTCGGCGATATTGCTTTTGCCGGCCAGAGGAATGGAAACCACTTCCTGGGCCTGATCATCATCGAGCGATTGCAGCACCAGGGCGAGCAATTGTTCTGCCTCGGCGAACTGCAGCTTGGCGTTCACCGTTGCCGGATTTGTGCCCTGATCATGGGCAGGGGAAAGATTGGCCAATGGACCTCCTTGAAAAATGCGTTGGACGCCGGTGCGGCGACTGCAACGGATGACAATGTTGATGGGTGGAAGAAAAATCCCCGGTGGGGACGGCTGAAGTTCCGGCGCACAGGTTCACGATACCACCTGCCGGGTTACCGCATCGCGCACGACACCGTCGGCGAAATCCAGAAACCAGTCAGGATCAGCCCTGCGCAGGGCAGAGGCCGATCGCGGATCAGGACGAAAGCGCAGCAGCACGAGCGCCGGCATACTCCATCGTGTCCAGTGAATTGCCTGGTCCCGGGGACGGACACGATGCCCGAACCAGGCCATTGCGGGGGCCGTAATGGCGCTGTCATCATATCCGGGCCGGGCGATCACTGCAATCGGCATTTGTCGCGCCACATCGCGCCACCGGTGCCACTTATGGAAAACAGCCAGATTATCAGCCCCCATGATCCAGATGAAGTCGCGCTTGGGGTGGCGCGAGCGCAATTTTTGCAGCGTGTCGGCGGTGTAGCGCGTGCCCAGATCAGCCTCGATTGCGGT
Organism: Sphingomonadales bacterium; assembly: GCA_038209235.1. Classification (GTDB taxonomy): domain Bacteria; phylum Pseudomonadota; class Alphaproteobacteria; order Sphingomonadales; family Sphingomonadaceae; genus Blastomonas. The sequence goes on from JBBQXX010000039.1 coordinate 14,168, forward strand.
CGCACGAATCCGGCTGCGCCGGGCAATTTTGCGGGCAGAGCCCAGCCGCGCCTTCAGGCTGGCCATATCGCCCGCGCCTGCTTTCAGCGGATTTCCGGGACTGACCAGCCACCAGATTTCGTCGAGTCCCAGCGCCTCCATCGCAAACAGGCTGATCGCGCGGTGGCCGCGATGGGCTGGGTTGAACGACCCGCCCAACAGACCGGTGCGCACCGGACGGCTGTTCATGGCATGACACCCCGGTCCTGCCGTTCGTGATAGACGCGCAGGATTGTGATATCGGTTTTGTCGGGACCATAAATCAGGATGTACGGTGTCTTGTTAATGGGCCATTTGCGGTGAGCATTCTCGCCGATGGTCGCGCCCGCATACGGCCGGTCGAGCAAAAAATGGGCGGAATACAACGCTGACAACGCTACACGATTGGCAAAATCAGGATCCTCGACGAAAAGTTGATCATCGATGAGCGCAAGGTCGAGTTGCGCCTGCGCAGACCAGAGCAACCGCCTCACTCAGCCACTTGCTGGGTTGCCTGTCGATTGCGGATGCGCTCTGAAATCCACGCCTCCATCTCGTCCTGCGTCAGATAGTCGCCGCGTTCGATATCGTCCTCGCCCTTCTTGACGAAGTCCATGAACGCGGTTTCTGCCAGCGCCATTTTCTCGATGGCGCGCGCGGCCAGCCAGCTGCGGCTGCGGCCTTGCGCCAAAGCGATGCGATCGACGAGTGCCATGACTTCAGGATCGATACGTGCGGTGATCACCTGGGATTTGCTCATGGCGCGGTGTATACAATGTATACACCGCATGCGCAAGCATCGAGCTGCTCAATACAATTAACAAGAGACAGGTGGGCGTGCGCGGCGCTGGCTTTGGGGACCGGGTGCGACTCGCCAAAGGTGGTCAATAGGAAAAAAACGACTCGAAGACGTAAAAAATGGAGGCAAAAGCCACTTTTCCGCCTGAAAACTTCCGATTTCACCACTTGGCAAGCGGCTCATCGCACGACTCGTTCGCCTCGTGGCAAAGCCCGAAGAGTCGATTCGCCAACCCCGATCCGCTTTGCTAGCCGAACTCGGGGTTAATTTTGGGGTCGAACGGGTCGTGCACATTTTAAAGATGCGCAAGCATGTAACCAACGTGCTTGCGTTATGGTTCCCTGATCGTGAGTTTTTCATGCGATCGCAGGGCCAGATTAAATTCATCAAGATTTCAGCGCGTCTGCAAATGACAATCGCTGCGATCATCACCGGGGCTTTGCTGGTCTGGGTGTTGATCACTTTAGCGATGCTCGTCAGCCAGTACAGCATCGGTGCCGAGCGCTTGGCGCTGGTCCAGAAGCAGGCTGAAGTGGACAGTTCCGCAAGCCGTGTCGATGCTTATCGCTCTTCGGTCAACGATGTCGCGGCCGATCTGGAAAAGCGGCAGGCGTTTCTCGAAGACATCGTCACCAGCTATATCGGTGAGCAGGCCGCCAGTGAAGATGCCGCCGTCGTGGTTGGTGAAGCTGCGGTCGGCAGCAGTGGTGAAGCTGCCCGGACTGCCAACAAGATCAGCGCGCTCGTTCCCGAAGCAGCGGGGCTTGCCCGTATGGAAGCGCGCCAGATCGCATTTGTCGAGCAGTTGACCAAAGCTGCCAACCTGCGCGCCAATAGCGCCGAGCAGGCCATCCGCAAATTTGGGCTCAATCCCGATAGCGTCGCCCGCGCCAGCACCGCTGCACAGGGTGGTCCGTTCATCCCGTTCAAGGGTTCGGGCAATGTCCGGCTCGATCCGCGGTTCACCACGCTTGGCCGGACGCTGGCTCGGATGGATGCACTGGAGCGCGGCCTGGTTGCGATCCCCTCGGGCGCGCCCGCACTGGCACCTGCGATCACCAGCGGCTTTGGCTATCGCCGTGATCCTTTCACCGGTGCTGCAGCGCTGCACAGCGGCATCGATTTCAGGGGCGCGCACGGCTCCTCCATTCTGGCCGCAGCAAAGGGCAAGATCA
>JBBQXX010000040.1:0-15597 GCA_038209235.1 Sphingomonadales bacterium
GCCTGCAAGAATGTGATGTGGCCGTCATGGCTTCGCGCCAGATCAAGCGCGACCTGCAACCGGGCTTCGAATGCGGTGCCGTTGTCGGCATAGACCAGAATCGATTTCATGATGAACTCTCCATCAGTGGCGGCGTTTGAGCGGGTTTGGCGGCGTTTGCGCGGGTTTTGCGCCTCGGATGCATTGATCCAGATCAAGCTGCGGCTGGAAAAACCGCATTTGGCTCGTTAGGGCATTTGGGATAACACGAATCATCTGTTTCGTCGTATCGAAAGACCGCTGGGAGACGCGCACCATGCAGAAAATCTATTCCGACGCCGCCTCCGCGCTGCAAGGTTTGCTGTTCGATGGCATGCACATCTGTGCGGGCGGCTTTGGCCTGTGCGGTATCCCCGAGCGGCTGATTGATGCGATCCGCGATGCGGGCACCCAAGACCTGACCATCGCATCCAACAATGCCGGGATCGATGGCGAGGGGCTGGGCAAGCTGCTGCGCACCCGGCAAGTGAAGAAGATGATCGCCAGCTATGTCGGTGAGAACAAGGAGTTCGAGCGGCTATATCTGGCAGGCGAGCTTGAGGTGGAATTCTGTCCGCAGGGCACGTTGGCCGAACGCTGCCGCGCAGGGGGGGCTGGCATCCCCGGCTTTTACACCAAGACCGGTGTCGGCACGCAGGTGGCCCAAGGCAAGGAGCACAAGGATTTCGACGGCGAAACCTATATCCTCGAACGCGGCATCTATGCCGACCTGTGCATCATCAAGGGGTGGAAGGCCGATAAGGCGGGCAACCTGATCTTCCGCAAGACGGCGCGCAATTTCAACCAGCCGATGGCAACAGCGGGCAAGGTGTGCGTCGCCGAGGTCGAGGAAATTGTCGAGACCGGCAGCATCGATCCCGATCACATCCACCTGCCCGGCATCTATGTAAAACGCCTGATCTGCGGCGCGCCTTATGACAAGAAGATCGAGTTCAAAACGGTGCGCGAGCGGGCTGCGGCGTGAGGACAGCCATCCTGCTGGCGGCGATTGCGCTGTCGGGGTGTGCGACTGCGCAGACCCAACCACTGGCGAGCGCCGCACCGCAGACTGCTCCGACACCCGCCGTGCCCATGGGGCAGCAGTGGCTCTACGGTTCGGCAGAAGGCGCGATTGCATCGCAGCAGACGTTTGGCGCGCTGACCGGCTATGCGCTCGCCAAGGCCAGCGCGCGGCCCGCCGACAGCGTGATCATCGATGAGGCTGCCAGCGGCTTTGTGCCCTGCGCGGACAAGCCGCTGGCGGTAGTGTTCGATGCCGATGAAACTTTGATCTGGAATATCGGCCCGATGCGCTGGTTTGCGCTGCGCGGCACCGAGTTCGATCCCAAGATCTGGGATCAGTGGGAGCAGACCGGCGTCGGCAAGGCTGTCGCCATGCCCGGTTCGATCGCCGCGATGGCTGCGTTGCGCGCCGCCGGCATCACACCGATCGCCAACACCAACCGCTCCAGCGCCAATGCCAAGGGTAGCGAGCAAACGCTGGCTGCGGCTGGCCTTGGCGATTTCAAACACGGCGAGACGCTATTCCTCATGGGCGACGATGCGGGTGGATCGAGCAAGGATATGCGCCGCGCGACGATTGCATCGCGCTGGTGCGTCATCGCGATGGCGGGCGACCAGCTCGGCGATTTCCGCAACGCGTTCAACACGCCTGAAGCACCGCCGCTGGTGCGCAAGGCGCTGGCCACCGCCGCGCCCTATGCAAACCTGTGGGGGAACGGCTGGTTCCTGTTCGCCAACCCGGTCTACGGCCCCTCGATCCGGGGCGGTTTTGACGACATATTTCCGCCTGGAACACGCTGGGAGCCGCAGCCGTGAGCAGCATCCCGCAGGCTAAGATCTGGCTGATCATAGGCGGGTCGCTGAGCCTAGCTGCAGCCTTGCTGCACGCAGGTTGCATTGTTGGAGGCCCATCCTGGTATCGATTTTTCGGCGCAGGTGAGGACATCTTACAGGCGGCAGCGCGCGGCAGCTGGATGCCAGTGGTCGTCACTATGGGCATTGTGGCGTTGCTCACCACCTGGGCAGCTTATGCATTCTCGGGCGCCGGGCTTATCATCAAACTGCCGCTTTTGCGCACCGGGCTGGTCGTAATCAGCGCTATCTATCTGCTGCGCGGCATGGTCTTGTTTTTCCCTTCCGCATTTCAACGCCCGGATTTATCGGAAGCCTTTCTCGGTTGGTCATCGGCCATCGTTCTCGTTTTTGGCTTGGTGTACGCAATCGGGACGTGGCGAGCCTGGAACACCTTAAGTGGAGATGCATAGAAATGCCTTGGACCCGTGACGATATGGCGGCGCGCGCCGCACAGGAACTCAAGGACGGCTATTACGTCAATCTGGGTATCGGCATCCCGACGCTGGTCGCTAACCATGTGCCTGAGGATATCGAGGTGACGCTGCAATCGGAAAACGGCATGTTGGGTATCGGCCCGTTTCCGTTCGACGGTGATGAAGATGCCGACCTGATCAATGCGGGCAAGCAGACGATCAGCCAGCTCAAATCATCGAGCTATTTCAGTTCGTCGGACAGCTTTGCGATGATTCGCGGCGGGCATATCGATCTTACGGTACTGGGCGCGATGGAGATTGCCGAGAACGGCGATATCGCCAACTGGATGATCCCCGGCAAGATGATCAAGGGCATGGGCGGCGCGATGGATCTGGTCGCGGGCGTCAAGCGGATTATCGTGGTGATGGAGCACACCAGCAAAAACGGCGACCCCAAGTTCATCCCGCAATGCACCCTGCCGCTGACCGGCAAGAACGTCGTCGATATGATCATCACCGATCTGTGCGTGTTCCAGCGGCCCGATCATGCCAGCCCGTTCAAGCTGATCGAACGCGCCCCCGGCGTCACCGCCGACGATGTGGCGGCCAAAACGACGGCACATTATGTCAGCTGACGACAATTTCCCTTCGCCCGACGGTTCCCCTTTGCCCGACGATGGCCTTTTGCCCGGCGGTGGCGAACGCGCGCGATGGGAATACCGCTTCGACAACTACCGTCGGGCATTTTCTTTGCTGCGCGAGGCCATCGAGCTGTCAGGGCAACGGCCCCTGTCAGATCTCGAACGCGAAGGTACCATCCAGCGGTTCGAATATTGCTGGGAACTGGCATGGAAAACATTGAAGGATTATCTCGACTTCCACGGCGTTGTGCTGGACACGGTAACACCCAGAGCGGTGATCAAGGCAGCGTTCACGGCTGGAATCATTGATCGTGGCGATGATTGGATGGCCGCGCTCGATGCCCGGAACAAAATGTCTCACACCTACAACTTCAAAGAGTTCGAAGTGGTGGTGACAGCAATCCAGAGCAGCTATCTGGCGCTGTTCGACCGTCTGCATGAAACCCTTCTGGCCGCAAGCCTGACCCGGTAACCGATGGCAAATGGTGTGATCCTTTCGCTCAAATGGATAGCGGCGCTCAAGCAGGCTTTTTTGCCGTTCGCTGAAAAGATTGAGTCGGTCGGGTTGTTTGGTTCGCATGCGCTAGGCACTGCAAGGCCCAATTCCGACATTGATCTGGTGGTGTATGGCACACTGGCCCAACGCGATCTGGACCGAATCTGGACGATGCTTGATGATGGGCCATTGCCAGTCAAGGTTGACGTGGTGGCCTATAACCTGGCTCTTTACCCACCGCTGCGCGCGCACATTGATCGCAATATGGTAGCACTCTTCACTCAAGCAGATTTGGTCAATGTCAATGCGGCGTAAGTCTATACTGGCAATCGGCACACTTGTGAGCGGCGGACTGGCTCTGGCCTTCTACGCCGTGACCACATCGCCGCCGCTGCTGCTCAGCCAGCTTGATGCGGTGATGGGGGGTGGCGGTGGCGCAGATCAGGTGGCCGAGGCAGTTCCGTTTGGCGACACTGGGCAGACGCTCGATGTGTGGCGAGCCGCTGGTGCCGGCAACGGCGAAAAACGTCCGGTATTGATCTTCTGGCACGGCGGCGGCTGGGTCAAGGGCGCGCGGCAGGACTATGCGTTTGCCGGTCGCGCCTTTGCGCAGCAGGGCTTTGTCGTGGTGGTGCCCGATTATCGCAAGGTGCCCGATGTGCTGTTCCCCGCCTTTGTCGAGGATGCCGCCGACGCCGTTGCATGGACCCGCGACAATATCGCGCGCTATGGCGGCGACCCGGATCGCATCGGCTTTTCGGGGCATTCGGCAGGCGCGCATACCGCCGTGCTACTCGCTCTTGATCCGCGCTGGCTGAAGGCGGCAGGCGTCGATCCAGGCATCGTCAAGGCCGTCGTTGGCCTGAGCGGTGCGTATGATTTCTACCCCTTCACGTCAAAGCGCTCGATCGATGCAATGTCTGCCTATGCTGAGCCGGAGGTGACCCAGCCTGTCACCTATGCGCGCGCCGATGCGCCGCCGATGTTGCTCATCACCAGCAGCGAAGATACAACCGTGCGCCCGCGCAACGCGATCAGCCTGACCCGCCGCCTCAAGCAAAAGGGCGCTGTGGTCGCGATGATCAACTATCAGGGGCTCGATCACGAAGATGTGGTGATGGCTTTGTCCAAACCCTTTCGCGGCAAGGCACCAGTGCTCAAAGAGAGCAGCGCCTTCCTGAAACGCCATCTGGGACCACAACCGGAGCAATAACGATGGGATACACGTTATATACCGCAAACCGGAACTATTCGAGCTGGTCGTTGCGGCTATGGGTGTTGATGCGGGCGCTTGGCATCGCGTTCGAAGACCGGCTGGTGCCTTTTGGCGAGCATGACAATGCCGCATTGTTTCGCAGCTTTGCGCCCAATGGCAAGGTGCCGTGCCTGCATGATGGTGACACGGTGGTCTGGGATTCGCTGGCGATCATCGAATATCTGGCAGAGCGGCACCGCGGGGTCTGGCCTGCCGAAGCTTCGGCGCGTGCATGGGCGCGGTGTGCGTCAGCCGAAATGCACAGCGGTTTTTTACCCTTACGCAACACCTGCCCGATGAGCGTTGGCGTACGCGCCGACCTGAACGCGGTGCCACCGGCCTTGCAGGCCGATATCAACCGCATCGGCGAGCTGTTTGCGCAAGGCATTGACCGGTTCGGTGGACCCTGGCTGGCGGGCGATGCGTTCAGCGCGGTCGATGCGTTCTTCGCCCCGGTAGCATTCCGGGTGCGCGGCTTCGGGCTCGATATTGGCGACAAGGGCAGGGCATGGGTCGGCCAGATGCTTGGCCATCTTGCCATGCTCGAATGGGAAAACGCTGCGCTTTCCGAAACCTGGCGTGATGCGGCGCATGAAGACGAGATCGCTGCCGTCGCGCGCATCACCGCCGATTACCGCAGGTCGGCCTGATACATGCCGCCCGGCGCAGGCGGTTGATCGGGCTGCCAACCACGGCAGGTTGATCAGCCGCAGCTTGCCCTGACGCCAAAAGCGGGTTTATAAGCGAGGAAGTGGCCACAATAACGCGGTGAACGCGTTGGGCCGGGGCGCATTCCTTTGGAGACCGCATGAAGCACTGGCTGCGCAGTCCTGTATTCTGGACCGCCGGCGGCATTGCGGCCGGGGCGTTACTGATCGGGATGAATGTATCGCGCGGCAGCGGTATGCTGCCCGGCACCCCGGCGATCGCCGCTCAAGCCAGCGTGGTGTTGCCCGATACGCCCGAGCGATGGCAGGGCAAGGTCGATTACGCTGCGTTCGATGCGCGCATCCAGCAGCTTATGCGTGATCCCGATATGGTCGGGCTTTCGGTGGCCACAGTCGAAAACGGACGGCTGGCGTTTGTGCATGGCTACGGCTTTGCCGACCGTGAGGCTGGCCTTGCGGTGACACCGCAGACTTTGTTTCGCTGGGCCTCGGTGTCCAAGGGTCTGGCCGGGACGCTGGCCTACAAGCTGGCCGAACAGGGCAAGCTCAGCCTGTCTGCGCCGCTTGCCTCGTTCGGAACGAGCCTGAAGCTGCCAGGCGGGGCCGAAAACCGGCTTGCCGTTCCTGATCTGCTTGCGCACCGGCTGGGGCTGTCGCGCAACGCCTATGATGGCAAGCTGGAATCGGGTGATCCTGCGCCGATGCTGCGCAACATGCTGTCCACCGTGCCGCAGCAATGCCTGCCGGGCGATTGCCACAGCTATCAGAACGTCGCTTATGACACATTCAGCGAGATTGTCGGCAATGCTACCAAAATGCCGTATGAGATGGTGGCACAGCAGCAGCTGTTCGCCCCGCTGGGGATGACCAGCGCAGGCCTTGGCATTGCCAATCTGACTGGCAGCGCCAACTGGGCACGGCCTTACCGGCGCGGCCAGGTGCAGGGTTTGTCCGACGCCTATTTCCGTGTGCCGGCCGCCGCCGGGGTCAGTTCCAACATCATCGATATGGCGCGCTGGATGCAGGCGCAGATGGGCGAGGCACCACAGGTGATCTCTCCCGGCGTGCGCGCCGAGATCCAGCGGCCGCGTGTCGCCACCTATCGCGGCGGGCGTAGCGGGCCTGATTCGCTGATCATCAGCCACGGCTATGGCCAAGGCTGGCGCAGCCATATTTATGATGGCCACTGGCTTGTCGGCCATGGCGGTGCGGTCAATGGTTATCGCGCGGCGATGTGGTTCGATCCGGAGACACGCAGTGGCATCGTCATGCTGTGGAACAGCGGCACAACCCGCCCGTTCCGCCTGCCGTACGAGTTTTTCGATCAGATGTTTGGACGTCCGTTTACCGACTGGACCGAAGTGGACAAGGACGCGCTGCTTACAGACCCGTATGCCAGCGCGCCACTGGACGGCGCAGACGCTGGCAATGCTGCCGAGTGACGCAAACGCCGAACACCAAAAACACGAACAGGAGAAACCGGCCATGAGCGTCGTTTTGCATCACCTCGAATACTCACGGTCTACGCGCATTATCTGGCTGCTCGAAGAAATGGGCACGCCTTATGAGATGGTGCGCTATGCGCGTGATCCCGTGACGTTCCGCGCGCCGCCCGAACTGAAGGAGATTCACCCGCTTTCCAAAGCGCCGACGTTGGTGATCGATGATCATGTCATGGTCGAATCAGGCGCGATCATCGAATACCTGATCGAACGCTTTGGCAGCGACACGTTCGCGCCTGCCAACGCCAAGGACCGCCCCGCTTATCTGGAATGGCTGCATTTTGTCGAAGGGACGATGGCGATGCCGGTGATCCTCAACGCGCTGGGTCCGCGTTTTGGCGGTCTGGGCGATATGCTCGGCGGGTTTATCGGGGCCGAGGTCGTCAAGTTGCTCAACCATGCCGATGCTTGCGTGCGGGGCCGCGAGTTTCTGATCGGCGACCGGTTGAGCGGCGCGGATATCAATATGGGTTATCTGCTCGAAGTTGCCGATGCGAGCAAGCTGCTGGAAAGCCGTCCGGCGCTGGCGTCTTATCTGCAGCGGCTGCGCGATCGCCCGGCTTACGCCAAGTCCATCGAACTTGGTGGGCCGATGATTTTCTCCGCGATGGGTGGCTGAGCGGCACCCATCCTGGCATCAGTTCAAAGTCAGGCCGGGCAACCATTCGGCCCACAGCTTGAGCTTTTCGATATAGATCTGCTGCGCCTGGTCGGGCTGGACAGGCACCAGCAGCATCGTCGCATTGGGCGCGAGCTGGCCGATCAGGTGCCGGTCGGCGCGGATGACCTGGCCGATGCGAGGATAGCCGCCGGTGGTCTGGCCATCGCAACCGATCAGATAGGGCAGGCCATCGGGCGGGCATTGGATGATCCCGGGGAAGACCGCCCCGCTGCGGATCGGTGCGGCGGAATTCAGATCAATGGCATCGCCCTGAAGCTTCAGCCCCATGCGGCTGGAGCGCGATGACACCCGCCAGCGTTTGCGCGCCAGCGCCGACAGGCCCAGCGCCAGCCGATCCGATTCGGGCGCAGCGACAAAACGCAGCACAAAGCCATGGCCGAAAAACGGTTGCAGTTCGGGCGGAGTGAACAGCTTGGGCGCAGTTTGCCCGGTCGCCTCGGTCGGGATGACATCGCCATCTGCGAACGCCCGGCCCTCAAACCCGCCAAAGCCCGCACCGATCAGCGTCGATTGCGAGCCCAGCACGGGTGCGACCGCCAGCGACGCCGACATCGCCATGTAAACCCGGCAGCCGGCCCAGACGCGTCCGATGCTGATCGTGTCCCCGGCGCTCAGGTGCAAGGTTTCGTTTTGCTCGACATCCTCGCCGTTGACCGCGACCTGGCAGGGCGCGCCGGTCACCGCCACGGCCATCGCTCTGTCCAGCCTGAATTCGGCCGGACCCAACGTGATTTCAAGTGCGGCGGCATCGTGCGGCCTGCCGACAAGCCGGTTGGCAAGCGCCAGGCTCAAGCTATCTGCGCCGCCGCCGCCGGGCACCGCGAGCTTGCGAAGCCCCCTGAACGGCGCGCCCTGGATGCTGGTCTGCAAACCAGCCTTGATGACGGCCAGGCTCATGCGCTGTGCTCCGGCATGCTGGCGAGCGTGGTGCTGTCGATGCGTTCAAACCGCACCCGCTGGCCCGCAGCCAGCAACGCAGGTGGCGCAGCAAGCGGATCAAACAGCGTTTCGGCGATCCGCCCGATGATCGGCCAGCCGCCGGGGCCTGCATGCGGGTACAGCCCGCACTGCTGCCCGAGCAGCCCGACCGAGCCCGCCTCGACATGGCTGCGCGGATCGGCAAGCCGGGGTATCTCGGGAATCCGCGCATCGCAGACCAGATAGGCAAAGCCCGGCTGGAAACCGAGCATCGCCACCCGCCATTCCTGCGCCATATGCCATCGGGGCAAGGCATCTGTCGGTATGCCCAGCAATTCGGCAACGATATCTGCGTCATGCGCCCAGCTGCTGTCATAGCAGATGTGCAAGGACACCGCAGCAGTGGTGACGGGCAAAGCGGCTATCGTCGCCCCGGTCAGCAGCGCGGTGGCTGAAGCGCGCGCAGTATCAAGATCAAGCCGTGCCGGGTCCCATGCGAGCGACAGGCTGTCCAGTCCCGGCACGATTTCGTCCCAACCTTCCTGTCTTGCCGCCGCTTCGGCCAGCCCGGCGATCGTTGCCGGGGCGAGTGACTGGATCATCAGCCAATCATCGGCGCAGAAGATCGAAGCGGATGGAATCATGTGGCATTTTCCCCTGGCGGCCTGACCGCAATACCGATGCTTGCCATTTCCTTTCCGATCCGCAAAGCGGTTTGTTCCGATCCGGGACTATCAGAATGGATGCACAGGCTTTGCGCGATGATCACAATCGTGCTGCCGTCGCTGGCGTTCAATCGCACACCTGTGGCGTTGACTGGTGCGCCTGTGGCGTTGATTGGTGCGCCTGTGGCGATGGCAACGGCCTGCGCGGCGCGCGCGTCATCGCCGGCAATCAGCGCGCCGGGCTGGCCACGCGGGATCAGACGGCGCGCGCGCGTATAGCCACGGTCGACAAAGCCTTCCGCGATGAAGCGGGCCCCGGCCTGATGGACCGCCGTTTCAAACGCACCATGCGCCAGCCCGACCAGTGCCAGATCGGGAAACGCAGCGTGCAGCGCGGCGGCAACGGGACCGGCGATTTCAGGCCGATCGGCCAGATCGTTGTATAATGCGCCGTGCGGCTTGATATGGGTAAGCGCGGTGCCTTGACCCACCGCAATAGACTGCAAGGCCCGCACCTGGCCGAGCAGCGCGGCCAGCAGATCGGGTAGCGCTATGGTCATCGTTGCGCGTCCGAACCCGGCGCGGTCGGGATATGACGGGTGCGCTCCTGCGGCAACGCCGGCAGCGCGCGCCGCCGCCAGCATCATCGCCATGCTCGCAGCATCTCCGGCATGACCGCCGCAAGCGATGTTGCAGCTGGAGATGTTTTGCATCAACGCGATATCGCGCGCTTTTTGCCATGGTTCTTCGCCCAGATCGGCGTTGAGATCGATGCTGCGGCTCACGGCCAGATGCCCAGCGAGCGCAGGATCAGCCGCAAGCCAAGCCCGGTGCAGACCAGAACCACCGCTATGCCTGCGATATTGGCCAGCGGTCCGTTGGCAAATTCGCCCAGGCTGGCTTTGCGCGATGCCACCCACAGCAGGAAGGCCGCAAGGATCGGCAGCAACAGGCCGTTGGCCGACTGCGCGATCAGGATCAGTTCAACCGGGTTGACCGCGAAGAACGCAAAACCGGTGCCGATGGCAATCACCGCCAGCGCGGTGCGCTTGAAGATGCGGCTGCGCTGTGCGCGATCATCGCCGCCGATCATCTCGGCGAGCACATAGCCGGTGGCCAGCGGTGCGGTGAGCGCAGAGCTGAACCCCGCGCCGATCAGGCCCAGCGCAAAGACGATGCGGGCAGTGCTGCCAAACAGCGCCTCCAGCCGCATTGCGGTCTCCTCCAGCGGCCCTGCGCCGCCTTCGGCCAGCATGGCTGTCGCCGCACCCAGGATGACGATCGCCATCGACAGCAGACCGCCGAGCGTCACCGAGATCACGGTATCAAGGCTGGCTTGCGAAATACCTTGCCTGTCCGCACTGAACTGGCCGCGCACCGATGCTGCATGCAGGAAAAGATTGTAGGGGACCACGGTCGTGCCGATCAGGGCGATGGCGGTGAGCAGGCTGCCCTGCGGCAACGTCGGTCTGAGGCCCAGAAAAACAGCGCTCCACGCAATATCGATCACCGCCAGCCCGCCGATAAAGGCCACAGACATCGCCAGCACCAGCCCGATCAGCAATTTTTCAAGCCAGCGCGGTCTGCCGATAACAATCAGCGCCGCAGCCAGCAACCCGGTTGCCAGCACCAGCGGCGCCGATGCCGCGCCGGGTTCGCCAAGCCCCAGCACCGCCAGCCCGATCGCGGTGCCGCTGACATTGCCCGCCTGATACGCCGAGTTGCCGATCGCCAGCGAAGCAAAGATCAAGCCTGCCATCGCCAAGCGCAACGGCGCGCTGGATGCTGCTGCGAGAATCGCCTCGGCCAGACCCTGGCCTGTGACGATCGCCACGCGCGCCGCCATGTTTTGCAGGATGATCGTCGCGACAGTCGCAAACACCAACGCCCAAAGCAGCGCATAGCCAAAGCCGATGCCCGCGCTCGTGCACGCGGTGACCGTTCCCGGTCCAATGAACGCAGCGGTGACCAGCATGGCAGGTCCGGGGCGATAGGATCTGAGGTTCACCAGCCCCAGCGCTTTTCACGATACCATTTGGTGATCACGTATTTGGCACCCTCGCGCACCTTCATGCCGTGGTGGATGGTGGCAGGGTTCAGGCTGCCATCGGGCCGCCGGTTGTTCCATGCCAGCAATTTGCCGGTCTCAGGCTGCACCGATTTGCCGATCGTCTTGAACCGCGTCGCACCGCCTGCCAGCGGTGCGTTGAGGTAAATCATGAACGACCATGTGCGCTGCCCGGCAACGCTGGTATAACGTTCGTAATCCTCGCCACCGGGTTCGAAATAGTCGGTGTGCGGCTTGAATTCCTGGCCCACGTCATAGCGCTGCCCCTGCATCGTCTCGCCAAACTGGCGGTCGATCCCCGAAAGTGCGCTCAACTTCTCGTCAAGCGCGATGACCTCCGGATCGTCGGGGCGCATATCGCAGGTTTCAGACGTGCGGAAATAATGATCGCCATTGGGATCGGCGATGGTCGAGGGGCGCCGGTCCGCGTCGATCTTTGCGATAAAATCCGGGCATTGCGAAGCTGACAGAAAATTGCGCAGGATGAACAGTTCCAGCCTGGGGCTGGGCACGCGTTGCACGCCGGGCACACGCATCAAGGCTTCGACATCGCATCTGTTGCTGGCAATCTGGCTGTCAGCATCGCTGGCAATCTGGCTGTCAGTATCGCGGTCGGGCATCACTCATGTCCATTTCGTGTCGGCTTGCCCGATAAGCCAGCAAACCGGCTGGAATTCAACCCCGCAAACCTGTGGCGCAGTTTGCCGAGTCCGGCTAAATGGACCGCCATGCAGTGCACCCCCCGCCACGGCCCCCGCCACGGCCCCCGCCATCACCTCCGCTACAGGCCCGGATCGCAAGGTTTCAGCCTGCTGGAGATGATGGTGGCGCTGGCGGTGTTCTCGATTGCGGCGCTGGCGCTGATCAAGCTGCAAGGCGCCAGCCTGATGCAGACCGCCGAGCTCGACAGCCGCCTGTACAGCGAGATCGTGGTGCGCAATCTGGCGGTCGAGGCGCTCACCGATCCCAATCCGCCTTCGCTCGGCGACTCGCAAGGGTCGGGCACCAACGCCGGGCGCAGCTTCACATGGCGGCGGACAACCTCTGCGCTCGAAGGCGGCGAACTGCTCAAGGTCGATCTGGCGGTGGCGCAGGGCCAGGCGCAGGGCCAGAGGCTGGGGCAGGGGCCACAGATCACGCTGACCGTGCTGAGGCCGGTGCAGTGAGGACGCGCCTTCATCACCCAAGCCAAACCGAAACCGGGCACGGAGCGCAATCCGGCTTCACGCTGATCGAGATGATGGTCGCGCTGTTTATCTTCGGGATGATCGCCAGCGCATCGGTGGTGTTGCTTCGCCAGAGCGTCGAGGCCGAGGGCCGCAGCGCGGTGCGCTTGGAGGAAATGGGCGATCTGCGCCGGTTCTCGGCGATCATGGCGCAGGATACCACGCTGATGCTGCCGCGCCCGTCGCGCGACGCCATCGGCAGCGACCGGGTGGCGCTGATGACCGGCGACGGGTTGTTGCTGGGTTTCGTCCGTCAGGTGCCGCAAATTGATCCTGGCGCGGGGGTTTCCAGCCTGCAGCGGATCGAATGGGCGTTGCGCGATGGCCAGTTGACGCGGGCCGTCGCGGCCAAGGCCGATGGCGCGGTTACGGGCGCACCGGTGGCCATTCTTGAAGGCATCGATTCGGTGACCATGCGCTTTCGTGACAAGCAGGGGCAGTGGCAGACCGATTGGCGGCCACAGCGCACCGACGAATTGCCGATCGCGCTGGAACTGAGCATCGTGCAAACGACCAATCCAGCCGCCCCGCTGGTGATGCAGTTTCTGGTCGCAGGCGGCAAGGCGTGAGCGGTTTGCGACACCGGGTGCCCGAATCGGAGCGCGGCATCGCCTTGCTCAGCGTTCTGCTGCTGGTGGCGGTCATGGCGATTGTCACGACGCTGATTCTCGACCGCGTCAACCTTGCGGTGCGGCTGGCGGGCAACGCCGGAGCGGCCGACCGCGCGCGCTTTGCCGCGCTGGGCGCAGAAAGCTTTGCGGCGCGCGAGATCAAGCGGCGGCTTGATCAGTCGCCGGCGCGTACCGTCAATGTCGGCGGCTGGCTGGGCGCACCCACCGTACTGCCGCTCGATGATGGCTCGGGCGCTATCGTGACCGCCACGGTGCGAGATGGCGGCAATTGCTTCAATCTCAACTCGGTGGTGGCCGGTCAGCCGGGCGATCTGGCGGCGCGCCCCGTTGGCATCGGCCAGTTTGCCGGGCTGATGATCGCGCTTGGCGTGCCCGCGCAGGATTCGCAGGTCATGGCCCAGACGCTGGCCGACTGGATCGATACCGATCAGGTGCCCCAGCCAGCCGGAGCAGAAGACCAGTATTATACCCAGCTTGAAGCGCCCTATCGGACCGCTGGACAGATGCTGCACGACAAGGGGGAGGTGCAGGCGCTGCGCGGCATGACGCCGCAGCTTTATGCGCGGCTTGAACCTTGGATCTGCGCGCTGCCCGGCGCGGTGCTGTCGCCGATTAACGTCAACACCCTGCTACCCGAACAGGCTCCGCTGGTGATGATGCTCGCCCCGGGGCAGATTCCGCTGGACCGCGCCCGCCGCCTGATCGAGGAGCGCCCGGCGCTTGGCTATGCGCGGATCGCCGATTTCTGGCGACCGCTGGCGCTGCAATCGCAGACCTTCGGGCCCGAGATCGAATCGCAGCCGCAGATCGTCACACGCTGGTTCGAGCTTGATCTGGTGATCGCACAGGGCGAGAGCCGCTGGCGGCAGACGAGCCTGCTCGATGCGCAGCTTGCCCCGGCGCGGATCATCGCGCGGCGCATCGGCGAGCCGTGATACGTCGCCTAACTTAATTTCGTCGTAGCACCGTTCTGCCGCATTTTCCCTTGCATAAGACGGGTGGTTTGTAAGATAGCGAGGCGCTTCAATCGTTGCTTGACGATAGCCGCCCCGCGCTCTTAAGGAGCGCCTCCGCGTGGCGTGTGCAGTGTGTGGCGACCGTAGCTCAGTTGGTTAGAGCGCCGGTTTGTGGTACCGGAGGTCGGGGGTTCAAGACCCCTCGGTCGCCCCATCTGCCCTGTTTCTGAAGGCTGTCAGGCCTCTCCGCGCGCTGAATATCGGGGGAAACTGGCGCGTGCAAAGCTATTGGGATCTGCCTGACTTCGATGAGCATGAGGCCGTGCAATATGTGCACGACCGCAAGTCGGGCCTGTCTGCGATCATTGCCATCCACTCGACCGCGCTGGGTCCGGCAGGCGGCGGCACGCGTTTTTGGCATTACGCTGATCGTGGTCGCGCCGTGACAGATGCACTGCGCCTGTCACGCGGCATGAGTTACAAGAATGCCATGGCTGGCCTGCCGATGGGCGGCGGCAAGGCGGTGATCCTGGCCGACGCAGACTACCGCAAGACCCCCGAGATGCTCGCCGCGTTCGGCGATGCGATCAATGCGACTGGCGGGCGCTATGTGACCGCTGAGGATATCGGCATGTCCGATGCGGATATGGTCGCCATCTCGAAACGCACTCGCTTCGTCTCGGGGCTGCCAGTGCAGCATGAGGGCTCTGCTGGCGGCGACCCGGGGCCGTTTACCGCCAAGGGTATCTTCCTGGGTGTCAAGGCTGCGGTCGCATTCAAGCTTGGCACCGACACCGTCAAGGATGTCCACATCGCGGTGCAGGGCACCGGCAGCGTCGGTGGGGGCCTGGCGCGGTTGCTTGCTGCCGAAGGCGCCAGGCTGACGCTGGCTGATGTCAACGCAGCGCGCGCGCAGGCGCTGGCCGATGAACTGGGCGCTGACACTGTGCCAGCCGATCAGATCATGCAGGTCGAAGCCGATGTGTTCAGCCCCAACGCGCTGGGCGCGGTGCTCGATTCGGAGAGCATCGAAAAGCTGCGCGTTGGCATTGTCGCAGGCGGCGCGAACAATCAGCTCGCACGGCCGCATCACGCCGACATGCTGGTCGACCGCAACATCCTGTATGCGCCCGACTATGTGATCAACGCAGGCGGCATCATCTCGGTCGCGCTGGAGTATTTCGCGCTGGCGCAAAGCCGGTTCGCACAGGTCGATGAGGTCTATGACCGGCTGACCGGCATCCCGCAGCGATTGCTTGGCATCTGGGAAGAAAGCCGCAGCACCGGCGAGTCGCCCGCAGCGGTCGCCGACCGCATGGCGCAAAAGCTGATCGGTCGCGGTTAGCCCCATTTAGTTGAAACGGATATCCGTTCTCCGGGGAAAGCCGGAGTCCGGAAGTCAGATCGCGCTGCCTCGCCCAAGGATTGCGACTTTCGCCGGAAAACATGCAACTCCAATGATGATCGTGCGTGTTGTGTGGTTTGCCAACATGAAACCGCTTGAGGCTCTCGGCCCATCGTGGCAACAGGGGATAACGCCGATATGTCTCGGTGCTAGGAAGCTGACGCACTTTTGCTC
>JBBQXX010000041.1:0-15127 GCA_038209235.1 Sphingomonadales bacterium
CCCAGCGCGTCCAGCACAAAAGCATAGTTGTTCAGGCTGATCAGCGTATCGGGATGGCGCTCGCCCAAAACTTCCCGATACAGACGCAGTGCCTCGGCATAAAGCGGCTCGGCCTCGCCTGCACGACCTAACGCGTCAAGCACGCCAGCATAGTTGTTGAGGCTAGTTATCGTATCGGGATGGCGCTCGCCCTGAACTTCGACGTTAAGCCGCAGCACCTCGGCAAAGAGAGGCTCGGCCTCGCCTGCTTTGCCTAACGCTTGGAGCACCAAGGCATAGTTGTTCAGACTACGCCTCGTATCGGGATGGCGTTCGCCCAGAACTTCGCGAAACAGCCGGAGTGCCGCAGCAAGCAGGGGTTCGGCCTCGTCTGCACGGCCCAGCGCCTGGAGCAAAAAAGCATAGCTGCCCAAGCTGGTCAGCGTATCGGGATGGCGCTCGCCCAGAACTGCTCTTGAGACCTGCCAGGCGCGGTTTGCAACAGGTTCCGCCTCCGCATTACGGGCCAAAGTTCGCAAAACTTGGTCAATCTGTGTCAGCGTGCCGAGTGTTTCTGGATGATCGGGGCCAAAGGTCGCCTCCTCTCGGTCCAGTATTCTCGACATAAGATCGACAACATCATCTCCTTTCTGCGACTGGTAAGCCGCCCTTACGTCAACCAGCCACCCATCATATTCCACCTTTTCGGCCTCGGTCATCGCCCGGATGGCAGGCGGGGTGCGCGCTGCAACCTCGGCTCGCGTTGGGAACGGTTTGCCGGTCGCCGGGTCTACCGGCATCTGCTGCGCTGCTGGTGGCGAAGTCTGGGCAGGCGTTGGCATATCGGGAGAGGCCGGGGTTTGCGCCGCGAGTGTGCCGGACTGCAACGCCATCGCCAGCCACAGAAGTTTGAAGGTTGATCCTTGCACCATAGTGCTGGCCCCCGATTGTTATGATGTAACGATGAATGCCGCTGACCCATATTGCAAGCACGGGGGCCAGGCTGGACTCCGAAGGCTGATCTGGCCGATAGTCACTGAAAGCCAACCGTGCCTGGCCAGCGGCCCAGGCAAAAAACCCCCTCTACCGGATCACCCTGTTATGAAACGGTGGCGCGCGTCTCCATCGTCATGCTGTTTCCGGGTGGTTTCCGGCGATCCGGTCTGAAATTGCCGATACCTGCCGCGCCTGTTCGAGATGCAACAGCTCGACCATCTTGCCCTCGACACATATCGCGCCTTTGCCTGCGTTCTCGGGCAATGCAAACGCCGCGATGACCGTGCTTGCCCAGGCCAGTTCGGCCTCGCTGGGGGTGAAAACCGTATTGCATGGCGCGATCTGGTCCGGGTGGATCAAGGTCTTGCCATCGAAGCCAAACACCAGCCCCTGCTGCGCTTCGGCGGTAAAGACGTCGATATCGCGAAACTCGTTGCACACCCCGTCGAGGATCGCGACACCATGCGCGCGCGCGGCAGCGACCGCCAGCGACAGAATGGGCAGGAATGGCGTGCGTCCGGGGGTCAGCCGTGCGCGCATTTCCCGGGCCAGGTCATTAATCCCCATCACGAACAGCGACAGCCGGGTGCTGGCGGCAAGCGCAGCAATCGCATCAAGGTGCGGCACCGCAGCGCAGGTCTCGATCATCGCCCACAGCCGTAGCCGCGATGGCGCATTGGCCAGCGCGGCGTTGCAGGCGGTGATATCGCCGGGACCGCAGACCTTGGGCAGCAGCACCGCGTCGACATCGGCCTTGGCGACAGCGGCAAGATCGTCTGCGCCCCACGGCGTATCCAGCCCGTTGACGCGGATCGCCAGCTCTCGATGGCCAAAGCCGCCTTCTTGCACCGCAGCGATGGCGGCGGCGCGCGCCTCATCTTTGGCCTGGGGGGCGACGGCGTCTTCCAGATCGAGGATGATCACATCGGCGGCCAGGCTGCGCGCCTTGGCCAGCGCGCGCGGGTTCGATGCGGGCATATACAGCGCGCTGCGCCTTGGTCTTGCCGTCTGTGTCATGGCGTGGTCTTTCCTGTAGCTGATCAGGCCGGGTTAGCGCCCAGATAGCGGAAGGCTACTACGGTAAGGTCATCGCTGGCATCTGCGCCACCTTCAAACCTGCGCACCGCAAGGCACAGCTGATCGACCATCTCAGCGGGACTTGCCTGATCCATGCGCAGCGCATCGCGGGTGCGCTGGTTGCCGAACAGTTGCGCGCCGCCATTCTGCGCCTCGGTCACGCCATCGGTGATCAGCACCAATGCCTCGCCAGGCAGCAGCGTCAAATGCTCGGCGGGCCAGGGATAATCCATGATGCAGAACGGCGGGCCGCCCTCCAGCGGCTCTTCGCTGACCGATCCGTCGAGGCCGATGCGCAAGGGGTTGTCGTGTCCGGCATTGACCATTTCCACCGTGCCGGTGGTCAGATCGATCAGGCACAGCAGCATGGTGAGCCCCAGCTGGTCGCCGGTGTCGCGCATCAGTTCGGCGTTGAGCGATGCTGCGGTCTCGGCCAGATCGCCAACGGGGCCAGATCCGTTGCTGCTGCGCAGCATGACGCTCTTGGTCAGCGCCTTGGACAGCGCCATGAACAACGCGGCAGGCACGCCTTTGCCGGTGACATCGGCGATGATGACGACGATCCGGTCGGCATCGAGCGGCACGATGTCATAGAAATCCCCGCCGACCGATTTGGCGGCCTCAAGCTGCGCGGCGATGTCGATGCGTGGGTCCAGCTTTGCCAGCGCGGTCCTGTCAGGCAACATACCCAGCTGGATCGCGCGCGCCGCCCCCAGCTCGCCCTCGCTGCGGTTCTGCGCATCGCGCAGCGCCACCCGGTCGCGCCGCGCCTCGCTGAACAGCGCGCTGAACACCGCCAGTGCCGCGCCGCTGCCCAGCAGCAGTGGGCGGATCGGGTCGAACAGAATGCGCGCCTGGCTAAACAGCAGCCAGCTCGCCAGCGGCAGGACGATCACCGCTGCGAGCAGCGCAAGCCATGCCGTGCGCCCTTGCGCCTGCCGTGTTGCCAACAGCAGCACGATTGCCGCCAGGATGGCGCCTGCCAGCCATTCACCGATCCGGCTTGCCAACGGGCGGACCAGCCAGCCGCCGCGCCGGATCGCATCGGCAGCTTGCGCCTGCACCAGCACCCCGAACATCTCCGATCCCAATGGCGTAGCGACGATATCAGGTGTCCCTTCGGCGGTCAGCGAGACGATGACGATCTTGTCGCGCAGCTGGTTGACGTCGAAATCTGCCGCCAAAACCTCGATGGCCGAATAGATCTGGGTTTCGGGAATGTCAGCGAAATGCAGCCGCATCCGCCCTTCTGTATCGACGGGAATGCTGTAGTCGCCCATGATCAAGCGGCCGTTTGCCAACCTGATCTGGGGGTCCTTGCCCGTCGCCGTTTCCATCGCCACCCGCGCCAGTTCGAGCGCCAGACCCGGCACCAGCGCCTCACCAGTCTGCATCACCAACGGCACTGCGCGCACCCGGCCATCGCCATCGGGCTTGCCATTGAGCAGCCCATAGCCCGAGGCGCGCTGCTCGAGCGTATCGAGATTGCGCTGGACAAGCGGGAAGCGCGGCAGGCCGGCTGGCGGTGTGCCGGTGATCGTTGCCCATTGCGTCAGGTCCGCCGGGTCCGCGCCGCCCAGGCCGACGCCGGCGCGGCCCAGCACCACAGGAGCCGCGCTGATCGCATCGGCAAATTCATCGTCCATGCTCCCCAGCCCGTCCAGCCAGCTGCGGATTGCCGGATCGTCGGGCGCATACAGCCGCCCGAAGCGCGTCGGGCTCACCGCATCGGGTTCGGCAAAGATAATGTCATAGCCGATGGCGCTGACCCCGCCTGCGGCCAACCGGCTGGTCAGTTCGGCAAACACCCGGCGGGGCCATGGCCAGCTGCCGACGACATCGAGGCTTTCATCTCCGATGGCGATAACCCGCACGTCGCTGGCGGAAAGATCGCGCGGGGACAACCGCTGCCACCCATCGAACACCGCATTGTATACCCGCGGATTGAGCGCGAGGCTGAGCAGCGCAGCCAGCGCGAAGCCCGCCAGCGCCGCGATCAAAAGCGCCCTTGAGGGCCAGATGCTAGAGCGTGACTTCAAGACCATCATAGGCGCACAGTACCTCCAACGCGACGGCCTCGCGGGTCAGTTCCTCATATCGGATGCTCTCCGCGTGCATCCGCGCGATATCGGCGTCTGAATAGACCGGCTCGTGGTGGAACAGCGCCAGCCGCTGCGCCTTTGCGCCATGACACAGGTCAATGGCGACGATGTTGCTGGAATGGCCCCAGTCTTCCTTCATCGAAACACTGTCGGCCAGCGAATACATCGTGTCACAGACCACCAGATCGGCGGCGCGGAAGAAATGCTCGACATCCGCCTCGCCATCCATTTTCTCCATCTTGTGCTCGCTGTCGGTGCTGAACACTGTCACCTTGCCGCCTGAATCGGTGAAGCGATAGCCAAAGCTGCTATGCGAATGGTGCTGTTCCATCAGTTCCACCTGCACCGCGCCAATCTGGTAGGCCTCGCCCGGTTTCAGCGTCACGAACTCGATTTTCGCGCGAAGCCAGTCGAAAGCGACCGGAAACGAGATTTCCTCCTGCTGGCGGCGCAGCGCGGTTTCGGCATCGGCATGGCCTGCATGGATGATGATGTGCGCATTTGGATCGAACGCGGGGACGAAGAACGGGAAGCCCATGATATGGTCCCAGTGCAGGTGCGACATGAAGAAATGATAGACTCGCGCATGGCCGCCCGCGCAGCGGCGCATCGCATCCAGGCCAAAGCCGCGCAACCCGCTGCCCATATCGCACACGATGAACGGGTCACCAGCGTCGGGATCACCTGCCTCGATCTCGACACAAGTGGTTGATCCGCCAAATGTGCTGCCGGTGGCAAAGTCGAGTTCGTTGCGGGCAAAGTTGCGCGCTTCGTCCAGATCGGCAAAGCTGCGGCCCGATGCGGCGAGCAGCGCGTTGGCGACCTTCTCCTGAATGATCGCTGCATTGGGAGCGACGGGCAATGAGCCGCGCGTCCCCCAGAATCGCACCAGCATGCAAACAGCCCCCCTTGCGTTAGACTTCGTATCGACGACCGCCTGTTCCGGCAGTTTTAAAGCGCGCCTTCCAGAGAATCGGTCACCGCAAACAGCTTGTCATAGCGGCTGATTGCCAGAATTTCTTTCATCACCTCGTTGGGCCTTGCCAGCGTCATGGTGACCCCGGCAGCATCGGCCTGGCGTTTGGCCAGCGTCAGCGCGCGCAGGCCCCGCGACGACATATAGTCCAATCCGGCAAAATCGACCACCAGCTTGCGGCCTTCCGACGCCGCAGCCAGCGCCACGCTGCTCGCCAGATGCTCGGCAAAAGCTTCGGCGGTGGCCTCGTCTACCCGGCCATCGGGACTCGCAACGACACATCCCTGCCACTCGGTGCTGGACCACTGCATTTCTTCTGCCTTTCGCATATCGGCGCAAGCTTAGCGGCAAATTAACCGCGTGGGAAGTTACCCTGAACACTGCGGGGATACACGAGCGGAAAAGGGCTATCGCCCAAGACGCACGGGGGGCGTAACGGCCGCTGTCGTTTTCTGGCGAAAGCCGGAATGCAGGGCTGCCAAGTGCAATGTGGTTCCTGGCCACCGGCGGTCGCCGGAGAACGGTTTGGCCCGGTTGTGTGTTGGCCGGGACTCTCGCCGGTCAGCCTGGCCGCACCGCAAACCAGATGGTGTGGCGTGCCCCGCTGCCTTTTGCGCGCGCGCGGACGGTTTCTTCTGTTGCCTGAAACCCTGCCTTGCGCAGCCTTGCGGTGAAGCGCGCATCGGGGCCGCTTGACCAGACCGCGAGCACGCCGCCGGGGCGCAACGCAGTGCGCGCCTGCGCCAGACCAGCGGCACTATAGAGCGTTTCATTGCCTGTCCGTGAAAGTCCGTCGGGGCCGTTGTCGACATCGAGCAGGATCGCGTCATAGCCAGCGCTCGCCGCGCCGATCAGTGCGCCGACATCCGCGATGCAGATCACGACACGCGGGTCGTCGAGCGTGCCCGCGTGGAGATGCGCCATCGGGCCGCGTGCCCAGTCGACGATTTCGGGCACCAGTTCGGCGACCGTGATTGCAGCCCTGGTGCCAAAAACCGCCAGCGCGGCGCGCAACGTGAAGCCCATGCCAAGCCCGCCGATCAACACGCGCGGAGCAGCGATGGTGACGATTCGCGCCTGCGCCAGCGTGGCCAGCGCCTCTTCCGATCCGCTCAACCGGCTGTTCATCAGCTCGTTTGCGCCCAGCATAATCGAAAATTCAGCCCCGCGGCGGATCAGGCGCAACGGTTCGACACCGCCCGGCACATCAGCACTGGAGATCAGTTCACGCGGGATCATTGCCGGCGGGCGGTCAGGTGAAGATTATCTGCGCTTTTTGCGCGCGGCATAACGCGCGTCGCGCTTCAGCTTCTTTTCCGCCTCGGTCTCGACTTCCTGCAGGGCAGCATTTTCTGCCTCAGCAGCAGCAGCGACGATCTTGGCTGCGGCATCGGCCTTTGCCTGCTCGCGCTCGACCAGCTTTTCCGCGCGCTTTGCAACCTGTGCGGCTTCCTTGGCGGCTTGGGCTGCCTGACGCTGGGCCACTTGCTCGGGATCGGGCGCAGGCTTGGCCTTCAGTTTGTCGAGCGCTGCCTGACGCGCCTTTTGCGCCAGCGCCTGACGCTCCTGAAAGCCGGGGTCTTTATACGATGCCATAGTGATGCAATTCTTTATTCTTGAACCAGACGGGATGCAGACCTTGCCATCGGGGGAAACTCAAACGATTCCAGCCCGCCAAAACGGGGCAAAGCCTGCGCGATGACAGGCCTTTAGTCCAGCCGGACGCAGAACGCAAAGAACGAAAACGGACTCTTGAGTATAACGCTGGCTGTTCAGCCGCCGTTGCAGGCCGGGCCACCGGTGCAGACATTGCCGGACTCGATGATGTCGCGGGCATTCTGGTTGCCCTTGGCAGAAATCGAGCGCCACTCGGCAACGGTGTGGCAAACCTTGGTCTTGCGAACCAATGACCCGGTGACCGCAATCTTGCGACAGCGTATCTTGTCGTCGTCCGTCGCGGCTTCGTCGCTTGCGGCAGCATTCTTGGCAAATGCAACACCTGACGTGAGCGGCAGCCACATGCACGATGCGGCAGCAGCAAGAACTAGGGCAGTGGTCTTCATTGCACGGGCATCCTTCTATCTGAAATCTTGCAACCGGAATTGTTCAGGCTGCTCGCAAAGGCGCCTGGAAGGCTACATCCCATTTACCGAAAGCAGCCAAAAAACTATCATGGTGCTACACAGAAAACAAATAGCTAAAAAAGTTTTGGAATACAGGAGTTTGTACTCGGATCAGCCCAGATTGGTGTTGAATCCGCTCGCATCAGCCGCCGCGAAATAACCGCAGATAATGTCCTGCTCCTGCGCGGTGAGGTGCGGGTTCCAGACGTCGAAGATCAGCACGGCGCGCATCTGGTCGCTGTCGTTCCAGGCTTCATGCTCGATCGTGTCATCAAAGCCAAAGGCCTTGCCGACCTGCCACTGCCGGGTTTCACCGCCGACGCGAAACCTGCACCCGTCGGGCACCACCAGCGGTAGATGGATTATGGCCCGGGTGTTGGTGACCCCGGTGTGGTGCGGAATACGTGTTTTTGGTTCGAGGATCGAAAAGAACGCGCTTGGGGCCCGGCCTGGAATGTTGCTTTGCGGAATGGTGGCAAGCGCCGCTGCGGTATGCGGGCAACGGTCGAGCACTGGCTGGTTGGGCTTGCCATATTCCCATAGAAAGCATGCCCCCCACGCGAGCGAATGGTCCAGCGGCGACCATTTGCTTTGCGGGCTGCCCTTTTCCATCCGGACGTAAGGGCGCATGGCATCGCCCGGATCGGCGAGCAAAGCCTCAAGCTCGGCGCGGATCAGCTGCGTCTTTGCCTCGATATCGGCAAACCAGGGGAAATGCTGATCGTCGAAAAATTCGTCGGCAGGCAGGAACGGATAGTGCAGGCCGTTGCACTCGTTGACATAGATTTTGCGCTTGCCCAGCGCGGCATCGACCAAGGCGCGCGCGCGGCGGCCGCCGGGTTGGTCCATCCGCGCCGGAAAATCGCCGAGCGCTTCGGCCACATGCTGCTCGATCCGCAGCGCACAGGCATCGGAAAAGCGCCGCCCCTCTGCCAGTGTCGGCACCAGGGCGTCGGGCACCGGGTCAAGCTGGGCGGACAGTTGCAGCACCGCCTGCCATGCAGCAAAAGCCTGTGGCGCGTCGTCCAGCCTCTGGTGCAGTTCGGCCTTGCGCAGCCATGCCATGAAATCGCGCCGGTCGATATCGATTGCGCCATCGAGCGCGGCCATTTCGCCTGCATCATCGTGCATCGCACGCTTGGCGGTGGCAAGATTACGCCACAGCGCAGTCGCCGCCGGATCGGCTTTCAGCGCTGCGCTGAACGCTGCTGCGGCATCGGCAAACCTCCCCTCGCGTAGCGCCGCCATACCGGCGCTGTTGAGCGCAACCGGATCACCCGCTGCAGATACCTTAGTGTTCATAATTGTCCCCGGATCACGTCCGGCTTGCCACGCTGTCAGCAGCTTGGCAAGGATCGGCGCAATGACCAACTTTCAGCCCGGCTCCGTTGACGACACGATGGCGATCATCCGCGATCCGCGCTGGCACGCGCACCGCTATGATGCGACGCAGGATGCATTCCAGTTTCGTTACGTTGCGCGCGATTTGCACCGCAAGGCGACGTTTCTGACGGATGAATATCTTGGACAATCGCCGCGTACCACAGCGGTTTCCCGCACCCAGGTGCTGGCCGCAGGTGCTGGGCGCGCGCCCTTGCACTTCATCTTCCATTCGGCCTTTTGCGCATCGACCATGCTGGTGCGGGGGCTGGATGTGCCGGGACTGGCGATGGGATTGTCCGAGCCGATGCTGTGCAACGATCTTATGGGCTGGCGCTGGCGTGGTGCGGAGCGAGCCCAGGTCGCCGCCGTGCTTGATGCCTCGCTCGCGCTGCTCCAGCGGCCATTCGGGCAAGGCGAGGCGGTGGTGGTCAAGCCGTCCAACATCTTCAACCCGCTGATCGAGGCGTCGATGGCGCTGCGCCCCGAAAGCCGCGCGGTGTTTCTGTTTGCGCCGCTGCCCGTGTTTCTTGCATCGGTGGCGCGCAAGGGGCTGTGGTGCCGTTTGTGGGCACGCGAGCTGCTTGAGGGGCAGTTGCGCGAGGGTGCAGTCGATATGGGTTTTGGCCCGTCGGACTATTTCCGCCAGAGCGATTTGCAGGTTGCAGCGATTGGCTGGCTGGTGCAGCAACGGATGTTCGGTTTGATCGCAGCGCACCTGGGTGCAAGCCGGGTCGCAACGCTGGACAGCGAAACGCTGATTGCGCGCAAGGATGAAAGCCTTGCTGCACTGAGCCGACATTTCGGTCTGTCGCAAAAGCCAACCGTGCAGGCCAGCATGCTCGCCAATCCGGCGCTGTCCAGCCATTCCAAGTTTGGCCAGCAGTTCAGCGCAGACGATCGTGCAGCCGAACAGGCATTTGCAAAGCGGGCCTATGGTGAGGAAATCGACAAGGTGCATGGCTGGGCGCTGGAAGTCGCAAGGGTCAATGGCATCGCCATGGAATTGCCGAACGCGCTCGTCCGTGACGCGCGTGGTCCAAGCCCTGTCTGAACCTTCAGAAGTATAGCAGTCCCATCACGGAACCAGTCCGGCGCTGTTCCGTATTCCCTGCGATGATATCCGGCGGACGGATATCCGGCAAAAAAGGAGGACATTATGATAGGATTTATTCTGGCGCTGATCATGGGCGGCATCATGGGCTGGTTGGCCAGCAAGGTGATGAACCGCAATAGCCAGATGGGCATTTTCTGGAACGTAATTGTCGGCTGTGTCGGTTCGATCTTGGGGCGTTTTCTGTTTGGCGGCCTGATCGGTGGCGGCAGCCTGCGCTCGGATGCGTTTGATCCGATGACCCTGGTGACTTCATTTATCGGTGCGCTGGTGCTGCTGGCTATCGTCAATCTGGTGCAGCGCGGCCGCGCACGCTAAACAATTCGATCAACCCAATTCACGCATGACGCATCCTGATGGCGGGAAACGGTCGGCGCAACCCGGCTGATTCCCGCCATTTCTGGTCTATATCGATGCAAATTGCTTTATCCGCTGCCAGCGCCTAAAGGCGAGCGGTGCGGCACGGCTTTATGGCTTGCGCCCAGTGCCTTAATTGGATAACACAGTGCCATTCCGCCCGGAACGCTGAGAGGCACCTATTCGGGCTAATGTTGCATTGTCATCGGCAAATGGACCCGGATTGTGTATGGGACCATCGCCGCATACCACGCAGCGCGGCGGTTTGAACGGATTACGCGATGAATTACGAGAGCAGCTTTAGTGGTGACGCAATTACCGCGCGCACCGAAGATCTTTACCAGTCCGACACGGATCTCGCCGCCAAAAAGCGTCGTCGCAACACCATCATCGGCGTTGGTGCTGCAATTGCGTTGCTGATTGTGGCGGGCCTGTATTTCTTTGGCGGCGATGGTGAGACGGCTGCGGGTGAAGGTGCACAGGCGGGCGCTGGGGGCACCGAATCGCAGGCACCTGCGGTTACCGTCATCGTGCCAGGCAGCGGCTCTGTTGAACGTGTGATCAATGCGACGGGCACGCTGGCTGCACGCCGCGAAATGCCGATCGGCATCGCTGGCGAAGGCGGACAGGTCAACCGCGTGCTGGTGCAGCCGGGTGACTGGGTGAAGACCGGGCAGGTGCTGGCGATCATCGATCAGGATGTGCAGGCGCAACAGGCACGATCGCTTGCTGCGCAAATTCAGGTCAGCCAGGCTGACTCGGTGCTCGCTCAGAATGAACTCGACCGGGCGCTGCAACTCGTCGATCGGGGTTTTATTTCCAAGGCGGATGTGGACCGTCGCCTCGCCACACGCGATTCTGCGGTGGCACGCGTCGAGGTGGCGCGTGCCCAATTGCGCGAGGCGCAGGCGCGCAATGGACGGTTGAACATTCGCGCACCCGAAGCGGGTCTGGTGCTCGAACGAAATGTCGAGCCTGGTCAGGTTGTTGGCGCGGGCACCGGCGTTCTGTTCCGGATGGCAGCGGGTGGTGAGATGGAATTGCGCGCGCAGATGAGCGAGGCTGATCTGGCCAACCTCAGTGTCGGCGTGCGTGCCGAGGTTCGCCCGGTTGGTGCAGGCCGTACCTTCAACGGGCAGGTCTGGCAGCTGCTGCCGACGATCGACGAGACGTCACGTCAGGGCATCGCGCGGATCGCACTGCCTTACGACAAGGCGTTGCGCCCCGGCGGGTTCGCCAGCGCTGCTGTCATAAGCGGTTCTTCGCAATCGCCGGTTTTGCCAGAATCGGCAGTGCTCAGCGATGACAAGGGCAGCTATGTCTACGTCGTTGGCAAGGATAACAAGGTGGTCCGCCGAAATGTGACAACCGGCACCATCACGCCGCGCGGTATTGCGATCGCCAGCGGGATCACCGGCAAAGAACGCGTGGTACTCTATGCAGGTGGCTTCCTGAACCCGGGCGAGACAGTGCGTCCGCAGATGCAGGGTGCCGGGCGGGGCTGACGGCCAGGGCAATTGAGGCCCTGGCTCAGGGTGTTGATGATCGGATGGCGTAATGCTTTGGTCGAAATTTGGCCGCCAAAGGTCATGTTTCGCCCCGCATTGCTTGCATGGCCCGTGCATCTGGCGGTAAGAAGAGAGCGTAGCTTTACCGGGCCATCGCCCGAGGGTTGAGGATTAAGCGATGAATTTCAGGAACATGTCGGCCTGGTCGATCCGCAACCCGATCATCCCGCTTGTCTTCTTCACCGGTCTGTTGTTTGCAGGCATCCTCAGCTTCATGCGGATGGATGTGGTCAACAACCCGGACGTCGATTTTCCAGCGGTTCAGATCAATATTTCTCAGCCCGGCGCTGCGCCTACCGAAATCGAGAACCAGATAACGCAACGCGTCGAATCTGCCGTACGCAGCATTAACGGCGTCAAGAATATCAGTTCGACCGCGAGTGAAGGCAGTTCCATCACATTTGTCGAATTCGAGATCGGCACCGACACCATCGAAGCAGTGAACGACGTCAAGAACGCGGTCGATCAGATTCGGGGCAGCCTGCCCGAAGGCATATTGGAGCCTTCGGTAGCCAAGGTCGATGGAATCGGAGAGCCGATTGCCTATTTTGCCGTCGAAGCTGATGACATGACCATCGAACAGCTAAGCTGGTTTGTTGATGATACCGTCGCCAAGCGATTGCTTGCGATCGACGGCATGTCGGAGGTTGACCGGTTCGGCGGCGTGGATCGCGAGATCCGCGTTGTTCTTGACCCTTTTCGTATGCAAGCACTGGGCGTCACCGCCAGCGTGGTCAACAATGCGTTGCGCCAGATCAATGTCGATGCGGCAGGCGGGCGCGCCGATATCGGCGGCACCAGGCAGTCGTTGCGCGTGTTGGGCAATGCCGATTCGGCGTTTGACCTGTCACAGTTGCAGGTGCCGTTGGGCGGTGGCCGCACGGTCAAGCTCACCGACGTTGCCACCGTCACCGATGGCTTTGGCGAGCCAACTTCGATCAGCAAGGTTCGTGACAGGGAAGTCGTCAACTTCGCGATGACCCGCTCAAAGGGTGCTTCTGACGTTACCGTCTATGATGAAGCCGTTATCGAGATGGAGGAGATGAAAAAAGAAAATCCGGGCATCGACTTCATCCGCCTGGGTTCCAGTGTCGATTACACCAAGGGCCAGTATGAAAGCTCGATCGCTTCGATAATCGAAGGCGCGGTACTGGCGGTTGTCGTGGTGTTCTTCTTCCTGCGTGACTGGCGCGCAACGATCATTTCCGCCATCGCCATTCCGTTGTCCGCCATCCCGACCTTCTGGTTCATGGACCTGCTGGGCTTCAACCTCAATTTTCTCTCGCTGCTGGCGCTGGGTCTGGTGGCAGGCGTGCTCGTCGATGACGCGATCGTGGAAATCGAGAATATCGTCAGACACATGCGGATGGGCAAATCGGCCTATCAGGCTTCAATCGACGCTGCCGACGAAATCGGTCTGGCTGTGGTCGCGACATCGTTATGCATCGTCGCGGTGTTCCTGCCGGTGGGCCTGATGCCGGGTATTTCGGGCCAGTTCTTCAAGAATTTCGGAGTCACCGTCGTGATCTCGGTGCTGATCAGCCTTGCTGTCGCACGCCTGATCACGCCGATGATTGCGGCCTATTTCCTTGAGGCCAAGGGCCATTCCGCACATGGCGAAGGCAAGCTGATGGACCGCTATATGGGTATCCTCAGCTGGTCGCTCGACCAAAAGCGCGCCCGCGCCTATCGCGGCGAAAATCCCCGCTTCATGCGAAAGTTCGCCGCCCTGTTTCTCGATCACCGCGTCTGGATGATGGGGGTCGGGCTGCTCGCATTTGTAATTACCGTAATCCTGTTCATGGTAACGCCAGCGCAGTTCCAGCCGACCGTCAACGAGGATAACAGCCGCATCCAGATCGAAATGGTGCCTGGCACGACGCTTGATCAGACCGAAATTGTCGCCGACAAGGTAGCTGCGATCATGTATCAGCAGCCTGAGGTCAAACTGGCGCTGGTCCGCATCCGCGAAGGCAATGGCACGATTTTCGTGACGCTGAAGAAAGATCGCGAAAAGACATCCATCGAGTTTGAGCGCGATCTGGCGACGACCTTGCAATCTGTTCCCGATGCACGCGTGAGCTTTGCCTCGCAATCGGGTGGGGGTGGCACCAACCGTGATATTTCGATCATGCTGACCGGGTCTGATCCGGAAAAACTCTATGCCGCTGCTGGCACTCTTGTCGAGCAGATGAAGGGCGTGAAGCAGATCAGCGGCCCACGGGTCAATGCCGACATGCGCCGTCCCGAAATCATCATAAAGCCGCGGGCGGATCTGGCAGCACAACTTGGCATCACGACCTCGGCGCTCAGTCAGGCGATCCGAATCGCGACGTTGGGTGAAATCGAGCAGAACTCCGCCAGATTCTCGCTGTCGGACCGACAAATCCAGATTCGCGTTGTTCTACCCAAGCAATCGCGCAACGATTTCAAGACCATCCAGAATCTGCCGGTGCAAACCGCTGCCGGGGGATCAGTGCCATTGAGCCGCGTGGCGGAAATCAGCTTCGGCTCCGGCCCCACATCGATTCAGCGCTACAATCAGGAACGCCGCGTGTTTATCGGCGCTGATCTGGCGCAGGGCGTGGTGACCGGCGAGGCGATGACCGCGATCAACAACCTGCCGATTATGAAGAGCCTGCCGAACGGGGTGAGCAACAAGCCGTTCGGTGAGCAGGAATGGCAGGCCGAACTGGCAGTTAACTTCGTGATTGCGCTGGTATCGGGTATCCTGCTGGTGTTTGCGGTGTTGGTGCTGCTTTACAAGCGGTTGATGTCGCCGCTGGTCAACATGGGTTCGCTGGCGCTGGCCCCGCTGGGCGGCATCTTCCTGGTCTGGGTGGTAGGCCAGCCGGTATCGATGCCCGTGCTGATCGGGGTGCTGATGCTGCTTGGTATCGTTTCCAAGAACTCGATCCTGCTGATCGATTTTGCGATCGAAGAAATGCAGCGCGGCGTGCCCAAGCTTGAGGCTATCATGGAAGCCGGGCACAAGCGGGCCCAGCCGATCGTGATGACCACTGTTGCCATGACCGCCGGCATGGTACCGACCGCGCTATCGCTTTCCGGAGATGGTGCATGGCGCGCGCCGATGGGCACCGTGGTGATCGGCGGCCTGATCGTTTCGACATTGCTCACTCTGGTGATCGTGCCGGCCGGGTTCAGCCTGGCCGATGGCGTCGAAAAGCGTGTTGGCCCGTGGATGCGCAACCGCTTCCTCACTTACAAGCCCGGCGATAACCGGAATGACACGCCAGAGGTCCAGCCTGCCGAGTGAGTGGTGCGCTGTCTGTGATGAGGCCTGAGGATTTGGTCAGGCAAGCAGACCCGGCACGGCAGATCCGTGCGATCGCTACCGGTATGCTGGTTGTGATGGCCGGGGTGTTCCTTGCGAGCCATTGGGCCGAGGGCGCAGTTGACAGTCGCTGGGGTTATGTTCGTGCCTTTGCCGAAGC
>JBBQXX010000042.1:0-15060 GCA_038209235.1 Sphingomonadales bacterium
GCCAGCCGGTAAGCGGGATCGCGCGTCTGGGGGGTATCGTGCACCGCGGCTTCGGCGGTACGGGCGTCTTCGGCGGCGCGGCGAAAGCGCGGCTCGGTCAATTCTTTATTTGTCATTGCAGGCCAATTAAGCTGCGCGCGCCCTAACGGCAATAGCCTTGGCCGCTCATGTCGACGTGCAGATGGTCGTGATGCGCCGCGTTATAGCCCGGCCCCAATACGGTGCCAAAGCGTTTGCAAGCGCTGCTATGGATGGTGCGCAAGAAAGCGCGCTCCTGATTGGTGCCGTTCCAGCCCTGCTTCACCGAGATGCGGCGACCATCGGCGAGCACGAAGGCGGCGATATCGATGGCATTGGCATGGGCGTGCTGCGAGAGTTTGGCAGATCCTGCGATGGTGCGGCACGCATAGCTGCCCATGGTCTCGATCCTGACCAGCGGGCTGCCCAGCATCTGGTCGGCAGCGCGCGCAACGCCGAACTGTGCCCATCCGGCAAAGCGCTGCGCCAGTTCGCAGCGCACCGGGCCGATGTTGCTGATCACCAGTTCATTGAGGCCACGTGGCGCATCGGCCAGCGCGATGGTGGACAGACGCACGCTGCCAAGGTGCGAACAGCCCGCCCCGAAGGTCTGGTCGGGCACAGCAGTAAAGCGCACCTGCGCCTTGTTGAGCGCGCTGATGCACTGGCGCGTATCGGCCAGGGCTGGTGCCGGATAGGCTGCGGGTGCTGCGCTGCGCATCGGCGGTGCAGACGGCGTGCGGGCGATCGTGCGGCCTTCGGGCACCATGCTGCACCCGGCGATGATCATCGTCAACGCGGCAACCAGTGCCATGCGCTGCAACTCGGGCGAAGACGGGTTTGCCCCGAATCGGGGATCGGTGAACCGTTGTGGCCAGCGCTGACGGGCCCCGCGGCGCATCGGCGCAGCGCATGCGGCGGCATAGGCCTGCACCAATGTGTTGAGATCCGCCTCGAAAGCCATGCCGCTGTCCGCTGCCAATGCGCGCGGTTCGCTGGCTGGGTGCAGCACGCCAGCCGTTGCGATGGCCGGATTGGTCGGGGTCGGTGCTATCAGCGTCATGCCACGCGGTTTACGCGATGTTGCTTAATCCGGCGGTGCCGACAATGGTTAACCCGTCGGTAGGGAGTAAGATTTTCGGATACACGGTTGGTATTGCGCGGGTTTGATGAGGCGTATAGCGATAGCGGCAGGCTGAATTCACCGACCACTTCAAAGGGCCGCAATGCTGCGTATTCTCAACATACCCCAACTCTTCTGGGTGCTGCTGGCGATCCCGGCGGCTGCCATGATTGCAGGATTTGTCGGCGATCCGGTGACCGCGTTCGATCTGGTCCATTCCAGCGGCGAGTTCTCGATAAGGTTAATGATCATCGCGATGATGATCTCGCCGCTGCGCGCCATCTTCGGGCGGCGGCTCTGGCTGGACTGGTTGCTGGCGCGGCGGCGTGCCATTGGCGTGGCCGCGTTTGGTTATGGGCTGCTCCACCTGCTTTTCTATCTCTACGATATGGGCGAATGGGGCCAGATCTGGGAAGAGGTTGCTATTTTCAGCATCTGGACAGGATATCTCGCGCTGCTGATTTTGGCCGCGATGGCATCGAGCAGCAACAACCGCGCCCAGCGCGCCCTCAAGCGCAACTGGAAACGGCTGCAACAGCTGGTCTATCCCGCAGCGCTGCTGGTGGCGCTACACTGGCTGTACGTCGATGGCGAATTACAGGCGATGGCGGTGCATTTTGTTCCTCTGCTCATTCTGGAAACAGCGCGCATCGTTCTTATGTTCAAGCGGCGTTCAGCCCGGAATGCCA
Organism: Sphingomonadales bacterium; assembly: GCA_038209235.1. Taxonomy (GTDB): domain Bacteria; phylum Pseudomonadota; class Alphaproteobacteria; order Sphingomonadales; family Sphingomonadaceae; genus Blastomonas. The sequence continues at coordinate 1,831 of JBBQXX010000042.1, forward strand.
AACAGGCGCTGACCGGCTGACCGCTAAACGAAGAGGGACGAACCATGAAATTTTCACAGGCTATGATGGCGCTGGCTGCCGCCACCGCAATGCAGTTCGCTGCCAGCCCCGCCGCTTTTGCCACCGGCAAGATGAAATGCGATGCCGGGCCGCAATCGGGTTGGAAGAGCCGCGCTGTTCTGGAAGCCCAGCTGAAGAAAGACGGCTGGAAGGTCAAGAAATCGATGGTCGATGGCGGCTGTTACGAAGTCTATGGCGTCACCCCCGAAGGCCAGAATGTCGAGGCCTATTTCCACCCTGTAACGATGGAAAAGCTGCTGGTTTCGCAGCGTGGCAAGGTTATTTTCAAGAAGTGATAGCCCCGTCGTCCGGCGCTTTTGTTGCACCGGACGGCGGTTTTTTGCGGCCCGCCGGACGATTGGTGATTGCCACAATGGCAAAACACCCCTAGTTCCCACAACGGGCCACGCGGTCCCAACGCCGCGCGTGCTCTCTGTGAGGAGAGACTTTATGACTGATACTGTTGGCGCGGGTACGATTGTGCTCGCCGCAAAACCTCAAACTACCCCTGCTCGGCCGCATTTTTCATCCGGCCCCTGCGCCAAGCCTCCGGGCTGGTCGCCACAGCAGCTTTCCACCGAATCGCTCGGCCGCTCGCACCGCTCCAAGATCAGCAAGGCGCGCCTGCAGTATTGCATCGACCTGATGCGCGAATTGCTCAAGTTGCCCGATACGCACCGCATCGGAATCGTTCCGGGATCGGACACCGGTGCCTATGAAATGGCGATGTGGACGATGCTCGGCGCGCGTCCGGTCACGACGATGGCGTGGGAAAGCTTTGGTGAAGGCTGGGTCACCGATGCTGTCAAGCAGCTCAAGCTTGATCCGACCATCCAGCGCGCCGATTATGGCCAGCTGCCCGATCTGGATGCTGTGGACTGGTCGCATGATGTGCTGTTCACCTGGAACGGCACCACCTCAGGGGTGCGCGTGCCCAACGGCGACTGGATCGCAGCGGACCGCGCAGGGCTGAGCTTTGCCGACGCCACCAGCGCGGTGTTTGCGTATGACCTGCCGTGGGACAAGATCGACGTCGCCACCTTCAGCTGGCAGAAAGTGCTGGGCGGCGAAGGCGCGCACGGGGTGCTGATTCTGGGTCCGCGTGCTGTCGAGCGGCTTGAGACATACACGCCGGCATGGCCGTTGCCCAAGGTGTTCCGCCTGATGGCGAAGGGCGCGCTGGCCGAAGGCGTGTTCAAAGGCGAGACCATCAACACGCCGTCGATGCTGGCGGTCGAGGATGCGATTTTCGCGCTCGAATGGGGCAAGTCGATCGGCGGTGCAGCGGGCATGATCGCGCGCAGCAACGCCAATGCCGCCGCGCTCGACGCCATCGTCCAGTCCCGGTCCTGGCTGGGTCATCTGGCCGCAGACCCTGCGACCCGTTCGACCACCAGCGTGTGCCTGACGGTCGAAGGTGCGGACGAGGCATTCATCAAGGTGTTTGCCGGAATGCTTGACAAGGAAGGCGCAGCGTTCGACATCGCGGGATATCGCGATGCCCCGCCGGGGCTGCGCATCTGGTGCGGCGCGACCGTCGACACCGCCGATATCGAGGCGCTCGGCCCATGGCTCGACTGGGCCTATAGCGAGCTGACTTCCAAGTAACATTCGGGCTTCTCCGCCAAGGCGGGGAGCCGTCTCCTGACTTTGCACCCGGTGCCATAGTCAGGTGATGGACCCCTGCCTGCGCAGGGGAGCCGCCAACCCAAGGACATTTTTATGCCTAAAGTACTCATTTCCGACAAGATGGACCCCAAGGCCGCGCAGATCTTCCGTGAGCGCGGGTGTGAAGTCGATGTTATCACTGGCCAGACTCCCGAAGAGCTGATCGGCATCATTGGCCAGTATGATGGCCTTGCGATCCGCTCCTCGACCAAGGTGACCAAGGCGATTCTGGACGCGGCGACCAACCTCAAGGTTGTCGGCCGCGCTGGCATCGGCGTTGATAATGTCGATATCCCTTCGGCATCGGCCAAGGGTGTGGTCGTGATGAACACGCCGTTCGGCAACTCGATCACCACCGCAGAACATGCCATCGCGTTGATGTTCGCACTCGCCCGCCAGCTGCCCGAGGCCGATGCCTCGACTCAGGCCGGCAAGTGGGAAAAGAACCGTTTCATGGGGGTGGAACTGACCGCCAAGACACTCGGCCTGATCGGTGCGGGCAACATCGGCTCGATCGTCGCCGACCGCGCGCTGGGCCTGCGGATGAAGGTCATCGCCTTCGATCCGTTCCTGACCCCCGAGCGCGCGGTGGAACTGGGCATCGAGAAGGTAACGCTCGACGATCTGCTGGCGCGTGCCGACTTCATCACCCTGCACACCCCGCTGACTGACCAGACGCGCAATATCCTGAGCAAGGAAGCGCTGGCCAAGACCAAAAAGGGGGTGCGCATCATCAACTGCGCGCGGGGCGGGCTGATCGACGAGGCGGCGCTCAAGGATGCGCTCGATTCGGGCCATGTCGGGGGCGCAGCGCTTGATGTGTTCGTCACCGAACCTGCGACCGAAAGCCCGCTGTTTGGCACCACCAATTTTGTCTCGACCCCGCATCTGGGTGCATCGACCAGCGAAGCGCAGGTCAATGTCGCCATTCAGGTGGCCGAGCAGATGGCCGATTATCTGGTCAAGGGCGGGGTGACCAACGCGCTGAACATGCCCAGCCTCTCGGCAGAGCAAGCCCCCAAGCTGCGCCCCTATATGGCGCTGGCCACCAATCTGGGGCGTCTTGTCGGCCAGATGGAGAGCGACCGGGTCAAAAGCATCTCGATCGAGGTCGAGGGCGCCGCTGCCGAGCTCGACATGAAGCCGATCACCGCTGCGGTGCTGGCCGGCTTCATGCGCGCGTTCAGCGACAGCGTGAACATGGTCAATGCGCCGTTCCTCGCCAAGGATCGCGGGCTTGATGTGCGCGAAGTGCGGCATGACCGGGAGGGGGATTACCACACGTTGCTGCGCGTCTCGGTTGCGACAGCAGATGGCGAACGCTCGGTTGCCGGCACCCTGTTTGGCAACGCAACGCCGCGTCTGGTCGAAATCTATGGCATCAAGATCGAGGCTGATCTGGCCGGCCCGATGCTCTACATCGTCAACCGCGATGAGCCAGGCTTTATCGGGCGGCTGGGATCGACGCTGGGCGAGGCCAATGTCAACATCGCTACCTTCCACCTTGGTCGCCGAGAATCGCGCGGCGGTGGTGAGGCCGTGTTGCTGCTGTCGTTGGATGGCGCAGTTGCTGAGCCGGTCCTGTGGAAACTGTGCCAGCTGGCTGGCGTCAAGACCGTCAAGAGCCTCAGGTTCGACTGATCATATTAGAACTTACCCTCCTCCTGCCGTGCAGGGGAGGGTGAGTTCATCGCATCACGCACCAGAATCTGGCGGTCACCGATCGCGGCGAGACGTCGAAACACCCGGCCTGTAAGAGTTCTGCACCGGACGAAACCGCGTGAAAACATGGTGATCGAGCGGCCTGTTGACTTCGCTATCCCAGTTCGATCCGTTGAACGCCAGGTTTTCGACGGTCTTAGTATCGATGCGCAGATCGGAGGTGAGCTGCGCGCCGAAATGGCCTTTGCGCACCCAGCGGATTTCAGCCTCGAACCGGCCAAGACCCGCGCGGTCAATCTCGATCACATCTCCGGCTATTAGCTCAGCGCTGCAGCGTCCACCCAGTCCCCCGCTGGAAATATCGCGGATCACGCCGTCCGCGCTGCCGAAGCGCTCATGAAAAATCGTGACTTTCATAAGACGGTGGACGCGCGACTCGCGTTGAACATCACTCTCGGTATCCGGCCTGGCGGTCGGAGAGCTATAATCCGTCAGTCCTTTTTTACCGAACGTCATATGAGTATCATCCCGTTGTGAGGGATAAATAGCCGCTAACCATTAAACCAAGGTAAAGGTGCATAACGTGCCGCAAGGGCATCGCCATGTCAGCCTGGATCGGTCAGTTCCAGATAGGAGTCGAACTGCGCTTCACCCTTGTTGGTGAGCGACACGCGGGTCCGCCTGCGGTCTGAACGATCGGGGAGCATTTCGGCATAGCCCTTGTTTCGCAGTTGATGGATCATACGCAGCGCGGTGCTTTCGGGCGCGTCGCACATCGAGCACAGATCGCTCATCGACAGCTGTTTTCCGCCACGCCTGGCCGCGAGCAGGGCGAGCAGCATATCCCAAAGTGGATTGCGCAATTTCAGGTCTTCAAAGCACGAAGCGCGCATCTGGCTTGCGCGCTGATCCTGCTGGGCCAGGCGCATCTTGTGGTCGCGGCCAATCAGGCTGGTGCGGTCTGGATCAGCACGATCAGACCGGTGCCCTGCAGGTGCGGAGCTCACCCCGGAATCCTGGACAAACGGTTTCAAAAAATCTTCCCCTATGCCGTGCCTGGTCCCATGCGGTGCATGGCCCGTTATACTTATCTTGTTCTGTTTATCGGGCGGCCCGCAGTCCATTTTTGCTCCTGCTGATGTCCGGGCTTAAAGTCCGGTCATGGCTGGACGATGGATCTATCGGCTAAAATCCTCGCAGTATTACCAGGAGCTTACCACCCCGACTTTTAGGGGGGTGCTGTAAATTCATACGAACTCAGCAACTTCGGTAGCATCCGCCACATTTATCAATCCACGACATCATCAAGCATCATATAGCCTTGCTTGAGCGCCTTGAGCACCAGTTGCGCGCGGTTCGATACGGCCAGGCGCCGCCGTGCATCGGTGAGATATTCGCTGACCGTCTGGTCCGATATTCCAAGCACAGTGGCGATCTCCCAACTTGTCATCCCGCGCGCTACCAGCTTGATGCAGTCGACCTGACGCGGAGACAGGCGCTCGCCAGCCTTGGTGGCAGCATCGGGCAACTGGGATTGCCACAGGCTGCGCGCGCGCTGGCCAACAGCAATGCCCAGCAGGATGGCCAGCATGAACGGCTGGGATGCCAGCGCCCCGTTGTCGCGCACCACAAAGTGCACAGACACGGTGGGCATGTCCGGCATATGGCTGGCAATCGTGCACCCCGATCCCAGACCCATCTTGCGCGCCTCATGCAAATACTCGCGCTGGATCCGGGTGAGCGGGATGATCGATTCCAGGTCCATCCAGCGGATAGCCCCGCCGCGCCTTTGGCATGCGGCAAGTACGGGGTTGGAAAGTCCGTAATCGCGGCGTCGGAACAGGTCCTGCCATTCGGGCGGGTAATTGCTCAGCACCTCGGGCTGCATCAGGCCGGACCGGACGTGAACATGGCGGGCAACTGCGGCATGTTCAAAGCCGATCTGCTTGCCTGCCACGACCGTCCTTGCCAGCAGTTCCTGCATCGTTAAAGCCGTCTCGACGTCCGCACATGCGCGCTCTACATAATTCAAATCCGGCATATACTGCGCTTGGATGCCCCGTTGCTATGACCGACGCGTTAGCTGCGAACAAGCATTTGCTTATCCACGCTTCGATAGCGCAGACAATTGCAAGCTGCTGCCACACAGCTATTTGTTTTCGCTGATCGGGACAATCGCGATACGGTTACATTGGTCCATATTGGACCTGTTCGCGGCTGATGACCGGTTGTGCTGAAAGATCAGGCGCCCGGGACGCTCAATGCAGCAGCAGCCTCACGCACGCGGCGCTGATCGGTGGCCTTGTTCTTGAGCGCGGCGGTGGCATCGCGCAACACGGCTTGCGCCTTGGCAGTTTCACCCAGCTGCATCCGGCTGCGCAACAGCATGATCCAGCCATCGGTATCACCGGGCTCGCGCTTCAACCGATCGGCAAGGCCATCGACCATCTGCTGGACCATCATGTCCTGCTGGCCCTGCGGCAGCGCGGCTGCGGCTGCGATCTGGTCCTGCGAGGGGCCGGGGATACCAGCGGTTGCCGACTGCGCGCCGTCGGTCTTGAACCCTGCGTTGGGCGGCGCAAACTTGGTCGCAGCAAGACGCGTCTCCACCTCGATGCCGCGTTCTTTGCCGACATTGCGGATCACGTCGCGGATATCCTTGGCATAAGGCGCATCGGCGGGTGTTTCGGCCAGCAGGCCAAACCAGTCTTCGAGCGCTTCGGCATGCTGGCCGTCGATATCCTTGGCAGCGGCGAGAAAATAGCGCGCGCGTGCATCCTTGGGGTCCAGTTCGGCAGCGCGTTTGAACGCGGCGCGCGCATCGGTGCTGATCGCCTCTTCCTTGCTAGCCATCACCAATGCCTCACCCAGCATCGAATGATATTCCGAATTGCCTGGAGCCAGCTGGATGGCGCGGCGCATGGCAGTAGATGATTCGGCAAATCGTCCGGTCTCGAAATACGACCAGCCCAGCATCCGCCAGCCATCGGCATCATCGGGGTTGTCCTGCAATTTGGCTTCCAGCGCGGCGATGACCTGATCGACAGAGGCAGGCTCGCCATTGGCGCTGACCGGGGCGACCGGGCCGGATGCGGCCGGGCTCTGATCGGTATAGACCTTGTATCCGATCGCGCTGAGCGCGATCGCGGCGGCAGCGATAAGCGCGATACGGCCGACGCTTACGCCTGATTTTGGCGTGCCGGCCTGGGCTGCGTCCGCTGTCTGCGGGGCGGGTGTTTCGCTGCTGCTATCGGTCATCTTTCGCATCTCTCTGCACTGGTCTGTGCACTGGTCTGAGCACTGGTCTCTGCACTGGCTGAAACCTCATGCTAGCCATTCGGTCGCAAATTCCAATTTCTAAGTGGCAAAGATCACAATCTTTGCTAGAAATATCGGCATAGGGTTCGCAACCGAATTTGGGCAAGTTCTTGCTGCAGCGGGGCAATCTGGCGATAGCAGGACCGATCTGGAAGAAATCGGGCCGCAAATCGCCGGATGTGCGTCGCTTGTCATGCAAGCGTGGGCGCTGGCGCGCCTGCTAGTGGGGGCGCGAAACTGTGAGCGAGATTTTCCGCGTTGCGATCATCGGATCAGGTCCTGCGGGCAAGAGCGCCGCTGGCCGCGCCGCAAAGCTGGGCTTGAGCCACATTCTGCTCGAAAAGACCGACCACCTGTCGGACACCATCTACAAGTATCAAAAGGGCAAGCATGTGATGGCTACGCCATCGCAGCTTGTGCTGCGCTCTGACCAGGAATTCGACGCAGGCAAGCGCGAAGACATCCTGCAAAAGTGGAACGACAAGACCAAAGAACTCAACGTCAACGTCAAATTCAACGCAGATGCCAAGGCGATCCGGGGAACCGGACCGGCGATCGAGGGCAGCGTGCATGTTATCGAGATGCGCGGTCGCGACGGGACGGTGACCAAAAAGGAAATCCAGCGTTTCGCCCCGCCTTATGAAATCGAACTGACCAACGGCGAAAAGATCATCGCGGACAACGTCGTGTTCGCCATCGGTACGCAGGGCAATCCCAACCGCGTGCGCTGCCCCGGTGGCGATCTGCCGCATGTCCAGTACCAGCTTGATGACCCGACCGAATATGTCGATGAACATATCGTCGTCATCGGCGCGGGTGATGCAGGGATCGAAAACGCGCGCGGGTTGGCCGAAGATTCTGCGCAGGGCAATGTCGTGACCGTGGTCAGCCGTGGTCCAGAAGCCTCCAGCCCCAAGGAATCCTTCCCCACCGCCAAGGAAGCCAACGCGCTGGCGCTGCTGGGGGATCGCAACGCGGGCAAGCTGAACATCCGTTTTGAAACCGATACTGCCACCGTCGAGCCAGGCTGGATCACCTTCAGCACCCGCGATGGTGAGGAGCGCGTGCGCTGCGACCGGATTATTGCGCGCATCGGCTCGGCCCCGCCACGCGCGTTTATCGAGGAGTGCGGAATCGCTTTTACCAGTGCGGACCGGCTGGCATTTCCGCAGCTGTCGCCGGTGTTCGAATCGACCACACCCAATATCTTTATCATCGGCGCGCTGGCCGGTTACCCGCTGATCAAGCACTGCATGAACCAGGGCTATGACGTCATCGAGTTCATCAACGGCAACACCGAGCTCAAACCTGCCGATGAACCGATCCTGGAAGCTAAGTTCCGCGATCTGCCGGGTCGCAGGTCGGTCGCCGAATGGCTCGACCTGTTGCGCGAGAATGTGACGATCCTGAATGGCATGAACCCGTTGCAGATGCGCGAGTTCATGCTCGATTCGGATGCGAAATTCTACCGCAGGGGCGATGTGATATTCGAGCGCGCCGCGCCCGGATCATCGCTGTTCGCGATCGCGCAAGGCTCGGTCGCAGTGCAGATCGACCCGAACGATACCTCAAAGACCGTGCCCATCGGCCAAGGCTCCATCTTTGGCGAGGTCGGATTGATCTCCGGACGGCGGCGCGGCGCGACGATCGTTGCGGCAGAAGATACGATCTGCGTGGAAATCTCGCGCAACGCCGCGCTCAAGCTGCAAAGCCAGGTGCCAACCGCCAAAAAGACGATCGAGCGCATCTCGACCGAGCGCCTGCTGCTCCAGATGTTTGGCTCAGGCCTCAAATCCGATGACATCGCCGAAGTCGTCCAGTCCAGCAAGATCCGCCAGATCAAGCCGGGCGAAGCGATCCTCAACGAAGGCGATGAAGGCAACGAGATTTATGTAATCCGCGTCGGGTCGATGATCGTCGAGAAGGAAATCGGCGGCAAGCCGGTGTTCCTTTCGTATCTGCCCGCAGGCTCGTATGTCGGCGAGATGGCGCTGATCGCAGGCGGCAGGCGGACCGCGACGGTGAAGGCTGCCATCAAGTCCGAAGTGATCCAGATCGACGGCGATGCCTTCAAGAAAGTGCTGGAAGCCAATCCTGAACTGCTCAAGCGCGCCAAGCGCGACATGGCGGGTCGTCAAGACATCAACGCCTTTATCGAAGCGAAGAAGGATAGCTTCTCGGGCGTTGTCGATATGTATTCGGGGATCGCCAACTTCCTCGTCGAAAACGGTATCGGTGAGGCGACCGACGTGCTGCTTATCGATGAGACGCTGTGCATTGGCTGTGACAACTGCGAAAAAGCGTGCGCCGACAGCCACGATGGCCTGTCGCGGCTCGACCGCGAGGCGGGCCGATCCTATGCGCATCTGCATGTACCGACCAGCTGTCGCCACTGCGAACACCCCCACTGCATGGCCGATTGCCCGCCCAACGCGATCAACCGTGGCCCTGATGGCGAAGTCTTTATCAACGACACCTGCATCGGGTGTGGCAACTGCCAGCGCAACTGTCCTTACGGTGTGATCCGCATGGACAAGGTGCCGCCGAAAAAGCCCAGCTTGCTATCCTGGCTGTTCTTTGGATTTGGCCCGGGACCGGGCGAGCCCGGCAAGAAATGGGCTTATGCCAACAGCGATCCGGGGGTCGAAAAGCCTAAAAAAGCGATCAAGTGCGACATGTGCGCCGGGATCGAGGGCGGGCCCAGCTGCGTACGTGCCTGCCCGACGGGGGCTGCCATCCGCGTTGCGCCCGACGAGTTCCTGACCGTCGCCCGGCTAGAGCAGGAGGAGGCGTAAGCCATGGCGAGCACAGCACAGCCCGCCGCACCCAAAGCGCGCAAAAAGACTATCGGGCGCGAGCGTACCGCAACCCATGATGGTTTCCTGCGGCATCGCAACTTCCGCTGGATGAAAATCGCCACGGTGCTCAGCATACTGTGTCTGGTCAGCTATTTTCTGGTCGATGTGCAGCCGCGCCATAACGGCGGATCATGGTATGGCTATACCATGGGCACGATCGGCGCGGCGCTGATCGCGTGGTTGACCAGCCTTGGTCTGCGCAAGCGCGCGATCACGCCGGGGGGCTGGTCGTTGAAGGCGTGGACCAGCGCGCATGTCTATCTGGGGCTCAGCCTGATCGTCATCGGCACGCTCCACACCGGGTTTCAGCTGGGCTGGAATGTCCACACCCTGGCTTGGGCGCTGATGATGATCGTGATCATTTCAGGCATTTTCGGCATCTATTTCTATGCAACCTTGCCCAACAATCTGTCGAACAACCGCGCCGACAGCGATGGTGCGGTGACCGAGAAGATGATGATCGAGCAACTGCGCTCGCTCGATCGCCAGCTGCACGATGCCGCACAGCCGCTTGAGCCTGCACAGGCCGCGCTGGTGCAGGCCTCGCTTGAGCAGGATCCGTTCGATGGTAATTTCATCCAGCGTATCGGCAACAGCTATCGCGGTTGCGAGACGCGCGGCGCAATTGCCGAACTGCGCCGGTTGCGGGCCTATCAGCCACGCATGGGGGATGATCCGCTCGACAAGGTTGACGCGCTGTTGCAGCGCAAGGAAGCCACGCTGGCGCGGCTGCGCAAACATTTGCAGATCAAGTCGATGCTGCAGGTGTGGCTGTTTGTGCATGTTCCGATGACATTCGCGCTGCTTGCGGCGCTGTCTGCGCATATTTTCAGCGTGTTCTTCTACTGGTGATGGGTATTGGGGGCCAGAGTGCAGGGTTTAGGTTCTAGAGTTTGGGGTTTTGGGGGCAGTTGAATGATGTTTATCGTCCGCCAGGTCGCCTTAAAGGCTGATGGCAACGAGATTGTCCGCCAGACCGAGGTGACGGGCGACGAAATCTTCATCGGTCGCAACGCTGCCAACGGCGTGCACTTGCCCGATCTGGCGGTGAACCCGGTTCACGCCCGCGTCGAGCGGCGCGGCAGCGAACTGATCATCACCGCCCAGTCGCAGCAGCCGTTCGATGTCGATGGCCGCAGCGTGGAAAGCGCGACAGTCGATGCCATGCGCGGTGCCGAACTGCGCTTTGGCGGACATATTATCGTGGTCGGTGTCGAAGGTGAGCAGATCACGTTCACCGTCCGCCGCGTCGAGGCGGTATCGGACAGCGCCGAGGACAAGGATGAAGGCGCGATCTATTCGCTCAAGGGCCTGCTGCCTGGCAAGCGGATGAGCGCGTGGGGCTTTGCCCTTCTCGTCCTGATCGCCTGCCTGGCCTGGCCGGTCTACACCTGGTCGAGCTACAAGGATCTGGCGTACAAGGAGAAAATTTCGCGCCCCGCCGGGTTCCACGCAGACGGCCTGTGGTCATCGGGCAAGATGAGCCAGGCGCACAAGACGCTGAAAGACGATTGCCAGTCGTGCCATGTCGATGCGTTTGTGTCGGTGCGCGACGATGCCTGCATGACCTGCCACGAAAAGGATGCCGGGCCGCACGCGCCGATGACGCGTCAGCTTACGGCGCGTGGTGACCCCACCGGATTTGCCGCGTTTACCCGATTCGTCGCCGCCAGTTTCAACAAACCGGCGGGGCGCTGTGTCGAATGTCACACCGAGCATGAAGGCGCCGGTGCTATGGAAGCAACTCAGCAGCGCTTCTGCGCAGAGTGTCACGACGGAATGGATACGCGCCTGACCAATACCAAGCTCGATAACGCGGCCGATTTCGGCAATGCCCATCCGCAGTTCCAGCCGCTCGTGCTGGTCCGGCCGCTGGCTGGCGACGACACCAACGCACCGCGCCAGCGCATCTCGCTCGACAAAAAGCCGCGCGAGAACAATGGCCTCAAATTCCCGCATGACATGCATCTGAACAAGACCGGCGGTGTCGCCCAGATGGGCCGGCGGCTGGCGGGCAAATATGGCTTCGGCGCGGCGCTCGAATGCTCCGATTGCCATGAAGCCGACAAGAACAACGTCGGCTTTGTCGAGGTGGACATGGAAAAGAGCTGTGCGATGTGCCACAGCCTTGCCTTCGACAAGATCGGCACGACGTATCGCACGCTTCGCCACGGCGAGCCTGACCAGGTCAAGGCGGACCTTCGTGCCTTCTACCGATCGACCGCGCCTTCCCGGCCGATCAATCTGGGTAGCCTGGCGCGCCAGCGGCCCGGCGTGGTCAACTCGCGGCGCACGGCGGCTGATTATGCGCGGGCGGTCAACTTCCGCGGCAGCCGTGCCGATCAGGCGATCCGGCAGGTGTTCAGCCGCGGCGGGGCATGCTTCGATTGTCATGAGGTGACGCCGCCGACAGGTTCGGGCGGGCTCGATTTCAAGATCATGCCGGTGGCGCAGACCAGCCGTTACTTGCAAAAGGGCTGGTTCACGCATGATGCGCACGACAAGGAAGAATGCACCAGCTGCCATCTGGCCGAACAATCAAAGGATGCAGGCGATCTGCTGCTGCCGGGCATCAAGAATTGCCGCACCTGCCATGTTGGGGAAACCGGCGAATCGCTCATCAAAGTAAAAAAGCCGGTAGAATCGACCTGCGCAATGTGTCACGATTACCACGCCGATAAGGGGGCCCCATGGCTGCTTCGCGAGCAAGACAAGAAGAAAAAGCGGCCCGACATAACGGTGGCAGCGGCGCACTCGGCGGGCGCATCGGCGCGATTGCGACGATAGATACCAATACGAGCTTGGTCGCCAAAGGAGGGTCTGAACGCCGGATGCTGATTGCCCAGGTTACCGATATTCATCTGGGCTTCGATCCCGACAACCCCGCCGAATTCAATCGCAAGCGGCTGGATCAGGTGATCAGCATGCTGTGCGATTGTAACCCGCTGCCTGATATGCTGCTGGCGACCGGCGACCTGATCGACCGGGGCGATGAGGAAAGCTATCGGCGCTTGAAGAATGCGCTCTCGGTATGCCCGTTTCCGGTGCACATGTGCATGGGCAATCACGACCAGCGCGATACCTTCAACGCGCAGTTCCCGGACGTGCCGATGGTCGATGGTTTCGTGCAATATGAAATCGATGCCGGCCCCTTGCGCCTATTGGTGCTCGATACGCTCGAGGAAGGGCGCCACGGCGGCGCGTTTTGTGAAGTGCGTGCCGGATGGCTGCGCGCCCGGCTTGCCGAGCAGACCGACCGGCCAACCTTGATCGTGCAGCATCACCCGCCGATCGAGGTGGGGATCGAGTGGATGAACACGCACCCCGAAGAAGCGTGGGTGGAGCGGCTGAGCGATTGCTTTGCCGGACACGGCAACATCATCGGCATGGTCTGCGGGCATGTTCACCGCGCGATTGTCAGCAGCTGGAGCGGCTTTCCCGTCGCCATCTGCCCGTCGAGCGCGCCGCAGGTGGCGTTGGAACTGGCACCGATCGACCCGGACAGGCCCGATGGCCGCAACATGATCATCGCCGACCCCCCCGGCTTTGCGCTGCACTGGTGGAACGGCCGCGAACTGATCACCCACTACGAAACCGCCGACGAACACGTCATGCTGGCACGCTACGACGAAAAAATGCAGCCGCTGGTGCGAAGCTTGCTGGC
>JBBQXX010000043.1:0-14751 GCA_038209235.1 Sphingomonadales bacterium
GGACAAGCGCTTCATGGACCCGGCGTGGCGGTTCAACCCGTTCTTCAAGGCAGGCGCGCAATATTTTCTGGCCGTCCAAAAGGGCATGAAGACCTGGATCGACGAACTGGAACTCGATGCGCTGGAGCGCGACCGCGCCAATTTCATCTCGGCGATCATCATCGATGCGCTGGCACCGACCAACAGCCTGATCGGCAACCCTACCGCGCAGAAACGGATCGTCGATTCAGGCGGGCTGTCGCTGCTCAAGGGGCTGAAAAACGCTTATAACGACATGATGTACAACGACGGCATGGTCAGCATGGTCGATAAAAGGCCGTTCAAGCTGGGTGAGAATGTCGCTTGCTCGAAGGGCAATGTCGTCTTTCGCGACGAGATCATGGAAGTTGTCGAATACGCGCCGACCACCGACACCATCCACGCCATCCCGCAACTGACTATCCCGCCACAGATCAACAAGATGTACATCAACGACCTGTCACCGGAAAAGTCGGTGGTCAAATGGCAGGTCGATAACGGCATCCATTCGTTCGTCATCTCGTGGCGCAACCCGCAGGCAGATCAGGGCCATTGGGGCATTGCCGATTATATCGCGGCCTGCACCCGCGCGGTCGATGTGGTGTGCCAGATCAGTGGCTCGAAAAAACTTAACGTGTCGGGTGCCTGCTCGGGCGGGCAGACTCTGGCGATGCTGCTCTCCAAACTCAAGGCATCGGGCGATGACCGCATCGGCGCGGTCACCATGATGGTGTGCGTGCTGCATCCCAAGCAGAACGATATCGAGGCCGGATCGCTGATGAGCGACAATGGTCTGGCGCTCGCCAAGCAGCGCGCCGCGCGCCAGGGCGTGATCAAGGGTAGCGAACTGTCGCGTGGCTTTGCGTGGCTGCGTCCCAATGATCTGATCTGGAACTATGTGATCAACAACTATCTGCTGGGTGAAGACCCGCCCGCGTTCGATGTGTTGTTCTGGAACGCCGATGCCACCAATCTTTCGGCCACCCTGATGGGTGATTTCCTCAAGATTTTCGAAACGCTGGCCTTCACCCGCAAGGGTGAGGTCGAGATGGTCGATCACAAGATCGATCTGTCGAAGGTCACCAATGACCTGTTCCTGCTGGGCGGGGTGACCGATCACATCACGCCGTGGCGCGCGGGATACCGTTCGACCCAGCTGTTCGGGTCGAAAAATGTCGAGTTTATCCTCTCGCAATCGGGGCATATGCAGGCGATCCTCAACCCGCCGACCAACCCGAAAGCCAAATATTTCAAGATGAAAGGCAACACTCCGGTCAAGGCGGGCAAGACCCCTGCCGATGTCGATGCCTGGCTGGCCAAGGCCGAAGAGGTCAATGGCAGCTGGTGGCCATATTGGATGGAATGGTTGCAGGCGCGCTCGGGCGACAGGATCGCTGCACCTGCGATGACCGGCAGCAAGAAACACCCTGCGCTGGAACCTGCGCCGGGGTTATATGTATTGGAGTGATAAAAACCAAAAATCCTCCCCGAAACGGGGAGAGAGACCACGCAGTGGTGGAGGGGAAACCGGAGTATGCTGCCAACAGCAAACTCCACCCAGACGCTTCCCCGCCGTCAGCCTTTCAGGCTGCCACCTCTCCTGAAAAGGGGGAGGATTTGATTTGAACCTCAACCGACAGGAATTCCCTTTTGGCAAGCAGACCCAAGCCCATCGCCCCGTCCGGCCCGCACATTACGATGGAAGTTGCCGATGGCCGCACCCTGCGCGTTGCGCGGTGGCGATTTGACGAGGGGCTGACCAAACCGCCGTTGCTGTTTTTCAACGGCATCGGTGCCAATATGGAAGCTGTCGCCCCGTTCGCCGAGTTGCTCGACGAGCGCCCGTTCATCACCTTCGATATGCCCGGCATCGGCGGATCACCCGATCCCAAGGTGCCCTATAACGCATTCCTGATGGCGCGGGTTGCCTATCTGCTGCTCGACCAGTTCGGCATCGATACGGTCGATGTGATGGGGGTAAGCTGGGGCGGGGCGATGGCCCAACATTTTGCGCTGCAGCACGCCGGCCGGGTGAACCGGCTGGTGCTGGCCGCAACCACCGCCGGCATGCTGATGGTGCCGGGTAATTTTTCGGCGCTCAGCAAAATGGCCGATCCGCGCCGCTATATCGACCCCGGCTATATGGAAAAGCATTTCGCCACGCTTTACGGCGGTTCGACCAGCGGCGCGAGTGGCCATACCGGTCGGATCACCCCGCCATCCAAGATCGGCTATCTGTACCAGCTGCTTGCGATGGTCGGCTGGACCAGCGCGCCGTTCCTGCCGTTTCTGGATAAGCCGACGCTGATCCTGATGGGCGGCGATGATCAGATCGTGCCGGTGATCAACGGCAAGTTCCTCAAGACGCTGATCCCCAACGCCGAGCTCAAGGTCATCGACGACGGCGGACACCTGTTCATGCTCAGCCATCTCGACGAAACGCTTGCTGCAATCCGCGAGCATCTGGACGCGCCATAACCGCCAGACCTGCTCTGCCATTCCCGTTCTCCGGCAAAAGCCGGAGAACGGGATTCTTATCGAGCTGCCACCGCCCCTGACCCTGAGCGATCGCCCTAAAAAAACGACTGGCTCGAAGCCTCAGCCCGCCTTCACCCGCTGGCGATAGGCGTGCAGCAACGGCTCGGTGTAGCCGCTGGGCTGGCTGACACCCTTGAACACCAGATCGCGCGCCGCCTGAAACGCCAGCGAGCCTTGCGGATCACTCGCCATCGCATGGTAAAGCGGATCGCTAGCGTTCTGCGCATCCACCTTGGCCGCCATACGCAGCAGCGCGGCATCGACCTGCTCGGCGGTGCACACCTTGTGCAGCAGCCAGTTGGCCAGCGCCTGGCTGGAAATCCGCAGCGTCGCGCGGTCTTCCATCAGGCCGATATCGTGAATATCGGGCACCTTCGAACAGCCGATACCCTGATCGATCCAGCGCACGACATAGCCCAGTATGCCTTGCGCATTGTTGTCCAGCTCGGCGCGGATATCGTCTGGCGACCAGTTCTGCCCGGTGGCCAGCGGCACGCTGAGCAAAGCTTCGAGCCCCGGCACCGGCTGCGCGGCGATCTGCGCACGGTGCACGAAGACATCGACCTTGTGATAGTGCATCGCGTGCAGCGTTGCGGCGGTGGGTGACGGGACCCACGCGGTGTTCGCGCCGGTCAGCGGATGGCCGATCTTCTGCTCCATCATATCGCGCATCATATCGGGTGCGGCCCACATGCCCTTGCCGATCTGCGCCTTGCCATCCAGCCCGCATTGCAGCCCGATGCCGACATTGCGCGCCTCGTACGATTTGATCCAGTCGGATGCCTTCATCTCGCCCTTGCGGATCATCGCCCCGGCGTGCATCGATGTGTGGATTTCATCACCGGTGCGATCCAGAAAGCCGGTGTTGATGAACACGATCCGGTCCTTCACCGCGTGGATGCAGGCGGCAAGGTTCGCCGATGTCCGCCGCTCTTCGTCCATCACGCCGACCTTGACGGTGTGGCGCTCCAGCCCGAGCAGGTCTTCCACCGCATCGAACAGGTTGTTGGTGAAGGCGCATTCTTGCGGGCCATGCATCTTGGGCTTGACGATATAGATCGATCCGGCGCGGCTGTTGCGATACCGGCCCAGTCCCTTGATGTCGTGACAGCCGATGGCGCTGGTGAACACCGCGTCCAATATGCCCTCGGGCGCTTCGCTGCCATCGGCAAGCAGCACCGCCGGGTTGGTCATCAGATGCCCGACATTGCGAACGAACAGCACGCTGCGCCCCGGCAGCGCAAAGGCGGCGCCATCGGGCGCGATATAGTTGCGGTCAGGTTCCAGCGCGCGGGTCAGCGTCTTGCCGCCCTTGGAGAAATGCGCCTCCAGATCACCGCGCATCAGCCCCAGCCAGTTGGTATAGGCGAGTATCTTGTCCTGCGCATCGACCGCCGCGACCGAATCTTCCAGATCGACGATCGTGGTCAGTGCCGCTTCGAGCAGCACATCGGCGATGCCCGCCGGGTCCTGGCTGCCGATCGGGTGCGCTGGGTCGATCACGATCTCGATATGCAGGCCGTTGTGGCGCAGCAACAGGTTGGCACCATTGCTTCCGACCGCTTGTGCTGGATCGGCCAGCACCGGGTCGCCGCCCGCAAAACCAGTCCAGCTGCCTGATGCAAGCGGCACCGCCTCGTCCAGAAACGCCTTGGCAGCCGTGACCACCGCAGCGCCGCGCACCGCATCATAGCCGCCCGGTACCGCAGGCGCAGCGTTGAGCGCATCGGTGCCGTAATAGGCATCATACAGGCTGCCCCAGCGCGCATTGGCAGCGTTGAGCACGAACCGCTCGTTGAGCGATGGCACCACCAGCTGAGGCCCCGCCATCGTCGCAATTTCAGGATCGACGTTGGTTGTTCCGATGGAAAAGCTCTGCGGTTCAGTGACCAGATAGCCGATGTCGAACAGATATGTGCGATACTCCATCGCGTTCAACGGCTGGCCCTTGCGCACCCGGTGCCAGTCATCGATCTTCGCCTGCAGCTCTTCGCGCTTGGCCAGCAACGCCCGGTTGATCGGCACGAACCGCTCCACAAGCGCTGCGAAACCTGCCCAGAACGTATCTGCATCAAGAGCCAGCGGGGCCAGCACCGAATCGCTGATAAAGCCGTGCAACGCGCGGTCGATGCTGATGCCGTTGCTCTGGATATAGTCGCTCATTCCGGGTCCTTCGTGATTGGCGTGTGGGTGCCATCGCCCCGGCAAACCGTGCGCAGGTGAGATGGCAATTATGCGTTTTTCCGGGGAGGAATCGGCCACAGCCTATGGCAATGCAAGCCCCTAAAGTAAATCCGCTTATACCCGCTGTGGGTGGCGGCGTGCGGCAAACCGGGCTAAGACCTGACAGATGACGATGAGCCTCACCCGCCTGACCGCATCCGATCGCAGCGTGCTTGATAGCATCGACCAGAGCGCCTTGCTGGCGCAGGTCGAGCAATGGGCGCCGATCAACAGCGGAACCACCAATCTGCCCGGCCTTGCCGCCACCGCGCAACTGCTCGCCGATGCATTTGCCGTACTGCCTGGCGAGGTGCGGCTCGTCGATCCCGATCCGGTCGATGCGGTGCGCGCCGATGGGCATATCGCTGCGATCCAGCGCGGCCAGCATCTGGTCGCCAGCACCCGCCCCGATGCGCCGGTGCGGCTGCTGCTCACCGGGCATATGGACACGGTGTTTGCCGCCGATCACGCCTTCCAGACGCTCACTTGGCTGGAGCCGGGGATCTTGGGCGGGCCGGGTGTCGCCGATATGAAGGGCGGAATTGCCGTGATGCTCGCGGCGTTGATCGCACTTGAACGCTCGCCGCTTGCTGCATCGATCGGCTATGACGTGATGATCAACAGCGACGAAGAGGTCGGATCAGGCTCGTCGGCTGCGCTGATCGCGCGGCTGGCGGTGGGCAAAGCCGCCGCGCTGACATATGAGCCTGCATTGCCCGATGGTACGCTGGCAGGCGAACGCGGCGGCAGCGGCAATTTCTCGCTGATCGTCACCGGTCGTTCCGCGCATGCCGGTCGCAATCCGCAGGATGGCCGCAATGCGCTGGTCGCTGCAGCCGATCTGGCGGTGCGGCTCAAGGCGATGACCCGCGATGGCCTATCGGTCAATCCGGCGCGGATCGATGGCGGCAGCGCCAACAATGTCGTGCCCGACCATGCGGTACTGCGCGTCAACTTCCGTCCGCAAAACCTTGAGATGCAAAAACTGGCTGAGCAGGTTCTGGCGCGGTTGTGCGAAGATATCGCAAGCGAACATGATGTTTCGATCCATCGCCACGGCAGCTTCGGTCGTCCACCCAAGCCGATCGATCCGGGCGCGGCCAGGCTGTTTGGCCTGGTCAAACGCTGCGGTGAGGAACTGGGGCTGGCCATCGGCTGGCGCAGCACCGGCGGGGTGTGCGATGGCAACAATATCGCGGCCTGCGGGGTGCCGGTCGTCGATACGATGGGGGTGCGTGGGGGCGCGATCCACAGCGCGGACGAATTTCTGATCGTCGAAAGCCTTGCCGAACGCGCACAGCTTTCGGCGTTGACGCTGATGCGCATCTCGGCCCAGCAGGGCCTGTAGGTGAGCGTCGGGCCTGACAGCGTGAGGCCGATGAACAAGGGGGGATTATGAGCTTTGTCATCCGGGCAGCGTTGCCCGACGATCTGCAACCGATCTACGAGATGGCCAAGCTGACCGGTGGCGGCTTTACCAACCTGCCTGCCGACCGCACGTCGCTGGCATCCAAGCTCGAACGCTCGGCTACAGCGTTTGCGCGCGATGAGGAGAGCGTTGCCGACGAACTGTTCGTGCTGGTGCTGGAGAACACGCAAACGCAGGAGATCCGCGGCACCTGCCAGTTGCTGACGCGAGTCGGGCAGAAATGGCCGTTCTATTCCTACCGGCTCAGCACGCTGTCGCAGCACAGCGCCGAACTGGCGCAGACCTTTCGCGCCGAAATCCTGAGCCTGGTTACCGATCTGGAAGGGTCATGCGAGGTCGGCGGGCTGTTCCTTCATCCCGGCGAACGCGCCGGAGGCCTGGGGCTGTTGCTCGCGCGCAGCCGCTATCTGTTCATCGCCATGCACCGCGCGCGCTTTACCGACCGCATCCTGGCCGAACTGCGCGGCGTGATCGACGAGGCGGGCGATTCGCCGTTCTGGGACAGCATTGCCGGTCGTTTTTTCGGAATGAGCTTTGATGAGGCTGATACCTTCAATGCGCTGCACGGCAACCAGTTCATCGCCGATCTGATGCCCAAGCACCCGGTCTATGTCGCGATGCTCAGCGAAGCGGCGCGCCATGTGCTGGGGCGGCCTAATGTCAGCGGCCGCGCGGCGATGAGAATGCTGGAAAATGAAGGCTTTGCGTACGAAAATTACGTCGATATCTTCGATGGCGGCCCCACCATGATGGCGCGCACCGACAAGGTGCACAGCATCGCCGGTTCGCACGCTGCGGTGGTCAACGGCATCGGTGATGGCGGCGCGCTGGCGCTGGTCGCCAGCGGCAGGCTGGCGGGTTTTCGCTGTGCTTACGGGCATGTTGGCGATGGCGATGACGGCGTGCTGCTCGACGCGAGCGCGGCGGGGTTGCTGGGGATAGAACCGGGCGATGCGGTGCGGTGGATCGGACGTTAGGCACGACGAGGCAGCAAGCTGCCAAGTCTGCGCAACCCTCTCCCGCGAAGGGGAGAGGGCAGATTTGAGGGAAACCATGCTCACCGAGATCAACTTCGACGGCATCATCGGCCCCAGCCACAATTATGCAGGGCTAAGCCCCGGCAACATCGCCTCGGCCAATAACGCAGGCGCGCTCAGCCAGCCGCGCGCCGCCGCGTTGCAAGGCATCGCCAAGATGCGCGCCAACATGGCGCTGGGTCTGCACCAGGGCTTTTTTATGCCGCTTGATCGCCCCAACACCGGCTGGCTGGCCCAGCTGGGCTGCGATATTGCCAGCGCCGCGCCGCACCTGCGTGCCGCAGCGTTCTCCGCCTCGTCGATGTGGGCTGCCAATGCCGCCACCGTGTCGCCTGCGCCCGATACCGCCGATGGCCGCTGCCATATGACCGTCGCCAACCTGGTCACCATGCCGCACCGCAGCCATGAATGGACCGGAACGCTGGCGCAACTGCGTCTGGCCTTTGCCGATTCGCGCCATTTCGCGGTGCACCCACCGGTCGCTGCCCCGTTTGGCGATGAAGGCGCAGCCAACCATATGCGGCTGTGCGCCGGCCACGGCAGCGCGGGTGTCGAGATATTCGTCTATGGCAAGACAGGCGGCCCCTTCCCCGCGCGCCAGCATGGCGAATCGGGCAAGGCGATCGCCCGGCTGCATGGCCTCGCCCCGGATCGCGCGCTGTTCATCCAGCAGAGCGAAACCGCGATAGCCGCAGGCGCGTTCCACAATGATGTCGTCGCGGTCGCCAATGAGCATGTGCTGTTCGCCCACGAACAGGCGTTCGAGGATCGCGATGCGGCGTATGCAGCGATCCGCGCCGCCTTCCCGGCCGTGCAGATCGTCGAGGTGCCTGCCCGCGCGGTATCGCTTGCCGATGCGATCCGCAGCTATCTGTTCAACGCGCAACTGGTCAGCCTGCCCGATGGCGGCCACGCGCTGGTGCTGCCCAGCGAGGCGCAGGAAGTCCCCGCCGTGTGGCAATGGCTGGAGGCGATGGCGGCGGGCAATGGCCCGATCCGGCGGCTGGTGCCGGTCAATGTTCGCCAGTCGATGGCCAATGGCGGCGGCCCGGCGTGCCTGCGGCTGCGTGTTGTCGCCGATCCTGCCATGGTCGATCCGCGTTTCATCGCCACGCCTGAACGGCTCGACCGCATCGAACCGGTCATCGCAAAGCACTGGCCCGAACAGATCGCACCCGATGCTCTGGCCGATCCGGCGCTGGCCGACACGATCCGCAGCGCCCGCCTGGCGCTGCTGACCGCGCTTGATCTTGGCGAACTCGGCTGACCGCCGCTGTCGGCAATCTTTACATCTTTACCCGTCCTTAACCATCGTGCGGCTGGCAAGTGAGCCATTGGCCCGGCGCTTGCTTAGTAAAAAGTATGGTAGAAAAAATCCGGCGTCTGTTCCTGATCAAGACCAAGTTTGAGGTCTATCTGATCACCTATGCGCTGGCGCTGGGTGCAACCGAGCGTGGCAAGCTCTATCTCGATCAGTATGCCGGCTATGGCGGCTGGCTGCTATTTATCGCTTGCACCGGCGCGGTGTTTATGGCGGGCGCCAAGATGCTCGATGCGGTCGATTACCAGAAAGCCTATGGGCCGGACTGAACCGCGGCTTGCTGGCGGAAGCCTCAATCCAGCGCGGCCAAAAAGCGCATTTTCGCCCCTGGAATCCGGCATTCGGCGGAGGACAGATCGGTTTGATCGCCCAATGTCTCAGGGGCCCAATGTCTCAGGGGCCCAATGTCTCAGGGAAAGGTGGAGAGCTTCTGTTGCCCGGTGCTCTCCAAACCGCTGAACTCCGCTTCTGTTGCCCGGTGGGTTCAACCGCGCTCTAGCTATCCAATTCTTGGCCGTTAGGCCGCTGAATTAGGCAGCGAGGGCGAGTGCGTCATTATCATTGGCACTTATCGTGTTTGAGCCTTTAACGGGTTACTCAGCCCGGACGAAAACAACGTCTTTCAACACACGTCGATCCTAGTTCGGCCCCATCAAAAGCCCCGGTTTCGCGAGGATTACCCCGTTGCGCGAGGATCATGGTGGAGCCGCCGGGTACCGCCCCCGGGTCCGCTGTGCCTATTGCACGCCGCAGTTTATCGTCATATCCGGATTGCTCCGGCAGCAACCCATATAGCGATCTATTGCTGAATGGGAAGTGAGCGTCTTACAAATCCTCCCCGGCACGAGGAGGGGCGACCATCGGCAGGATGGTAAAGGGGTGGCGGGATGGTGCTTTTATAGGGTCAGTTTCCCCTCCACCGCTTTGCGGTCCCCTTCCCCTTCAGGGAGGATGTGTTGCGCTACTTCTTCAGCAAATCCCTGATTTCAACCAGCAGATCGACTTCGCTGGGGCCAGCGGGCGCGGCGGGTTCTTCGGGTTTCTTGAACAGTTTGTTCGCTTGATGCACGATCAGGAAGATGACGAACGCCAGGATCAGGAAGTTGATCACCACAGTAATGAACTGGCCATAGCCAAGCAGCGGAACGCCCGCTTCCTTGAGCGCGGCATAATCCTTCAACGATCCGGTATATTCCGCTGGGACCGGGCCAAGCATGATGAAATAGCTGGAGAAATCTGCGCCGCCGAACAGCGCGCCGACCACCGGCATGATCATGTCCCCGGTGAGCGATGTGGTGATCGTGGCAAATGCAGCGCCGATGATCACCGCTACCGCCAGATCGAGCACATTGCCGCGTGCGATAAATTCCTTGAACTCTGCGAACACGTCTTTCCCCTTTTGGCTGTGGCACAATGCCTCTATAATCGGCAAGGACGCCGCGTTGTCGAGCAGCTTTGCTGTCAGATCGTTGATAAAACCGGGCTTGCAGACTTGCCGTATTAATACGATATAACAGTTACGCGCTATCTTCTGGAGGGACCAAATTCTTATGCGTATCACCCGTTATGCCCTGCTGCCGCTGGCTGCACTGTCGCTGACCGCTTGCGGTATCAACTCGGTTCCCACTGCCCAGGAAAACGCCAAGGCGAAATGGGGCGATGTCGAAAACCAGTATCAGCGGCGCGCCGATCTGGTGCCCAACCTGGTCGCCTCAGTAAAGGCCGGCGCTGCCTCCGAAGAGAAAATCCTGACGCAGGTGACTCAGGCGCGCGCCAACGCGACCGCGATCAACATCACCACCGATGACCTTTCCGATCCTGCCACGTTTGAAAAGTTCAGCCAGGCGCAGAACCAGCTGACCCAGGCACTGGGCCAGCTGCGCACCGTGGTCGAGGCCTATCCCGATCTCAAGAGCCAGCAGAACTTCACCACGCTGATGAGCCAGCTGGAAGGCACCGAAAACCGCATCTCGGTCGCGCGGCGCGATTATAACGAGGCGGTACGCGCATATAACACGACGATCCGCACCTTTCCCGATTCGATCGGTGCCAACCTGATCCATGGTGCCAAGCCGCTGTTGCCGTTCAAGGCGACATCGCAGGGTGCCGAAGAAGCGCCGAAGGTCGATTTCGGCGCGTGATCCTGCGGTCAGCTTGCGGGCGTCTGTCGCAATTCCTGGCGCTGGCGCTGCTGTTGATCGCAGCAGCGTCAGGTCCCGCCGCATATGCACAGACCTTCCCCAAGCTGACCGGACGGGTCGTCGACACCGCCAACCTGCTTGATCCGGCGCAAGAGGCGGCGCTTGTCGCCAAGCTGGAGACGCTGGAAAAGCAGTCCAGTCGCCAGCTGGTGGTCGCCACCCTGCCCGATCTGCAAGGTTATGAGATCGAGGAATACGGCTATCAGCTCGGGCGCAAATGGGGCATCGGCCAGGCCGAAAAAGGCTCTGCCGAAAAGGACAACGGTGCGCTGCTGATCGTCGCGCCGAACGAGCGCAAGGTGCGGATCGAGGTCGGCTACGGGCTTGAGGGCATCATGACCGATGCGCTGTCCAGCACGATCATTCAACAGGACATCTTGCCGCGCTTTCGCGACAACGATTATCCCGGCGGGATCGCTGCGGGGGCCGATGCTATCATCACCCAGCTGACCCTGCCCGATGAAGAGGCGCGCGCCTTTGCATCGAAAGTGGAGAAAGACGCGCGCTCCAGCCAGGATGGCGGCGGCATCGGCCTGTTCCTGTTCTGGGGCCTGATCATCCTGATCTTTTTCGTCATTCCCGCAATTCGCGGCGGACGCGGCAAAGGCAGCCGCTTTCGCGACGCTGCCATCGGCGGGATCACCACCTGGGCCGCATCATCGGGATCATCATGGGGTGGAGGCGGCGGTTTTGGCGGCGGCGGCGGCGGGTTCGGTGGCGGCGGGGGCAGCTTCGGCGGCGGCGGCTCCTCAGGCGGATGGTGAGCAGGCGGATGGTGAGGCTGATATGAGCAAGGTCGAGAGCGTCTCTGCCGACGAGCATGGCATCGTCACAGCTGCGGTGGCGCAAGTCGAGCAGCACACCGATGGCGAGATCGTCACGGTGATCGCCGCACAATCGGACGATTACCGCGAAACCCCGGTCTATTGGGCGGTGGCCGCGATGTTTCTGGCGCTGGCGTGTATCGCGGTGTTTCCCAAATATTTCGAAGGCTGGCTGGGAGTGTTCACCGGCGGTTGGGTGCATGACTATACACCGGGCGAATATCTGACGGTCATCATGCTGCTGCTCGCCGCCCTATTTGGCGTGGTGCATCTGATCGTGGGGTGGAAGCCGGTGCGGCTGGCGCTGACCCCCGGCGCGGTAAAGCGCGCACGGGTGCGGGACCGCGCGATCAGCCTGTTCAAGGTAAGCGCCGAAAAGCGCACCACCGGGCTGACCGGGGTGCTGATCTATCTGTCGATGGCCGAGCACCGCGCCGAGATCGTCGCCGACGGCGCGATATCGGCCAAGGTAACGTCCGATGTGTGGGGCGAGGCGATGGCCGATATGATCACCGAACTGCGCGCCGGCCGCGCGGGCGAAGGCATGGCCGCAGCGGTGCGCGATGTCGGCAAGGTGCTGATCGAACATTTCCCCAAGACCCGCGACAACCCCAATGAATTGCCCGACCGGCTGATTGAATTGTAGGGTCCGGCAAACCTGCGCTTACCGTTTTCCGGCGATCGCGGGGAAACGACTTGGAATGACGGAACGGCACATGAACGAACCCGAAGAAATCGTCTGGCAGGGGCGCTTCATCACCGCCAAGACACGCGGCAAATGGGAATATGTGACGCGCAGCCGGGGGATCAGCGCGGCGGTTATCCTCGCGGTACACGACGGCGCGGTTATCCTGGTCGAACAATATCGCGTGCCGCTGGGCCGCAACTGTATCGAATTGCCCGCCGGTCTGATCGGCGATCATGGCGAGGACGAAGCCCCCGAACTGGCCGCCACGCGCGAGCTTGAGGAGGAAACCGGTTTTCGCCCCGGCCGCATGCAGCATCTGGGCGAATTCTACTCATCCCCCGGCATGGTCAGCGAAAGCTTCCACCTGCTGCGCGCGCACGATCTGGAACGGGTCGGCGCGGGTGGCGGCGTGGAAGGCGAGGACATCACCGTGCATGTCGTGCCGCTGGTTGATCTCACCGCATTTCTGGACACCAAGCGCTCTGAGGGCTGCGGGGTGGATGTCAGGCTGCTGCTGTTGCTGGGCGGCGGAATGCTGGCGTAAATTCACTCCCCCGACCGATGTTGTTCTGCGGCGAAAGCCGGAGCGCAGGAGTCAGATTGCGCTATAGCCGCCCTGAACTCTGGCTTCGGCCAGAGAACAGCGCAACCCGTTACCGGAAATTATCCGCATAAGCCTGGATCTTCAGGCGGCGCGGCGGGGTCTGCTCGATGCGCACCGCGATGCCATATTTATCGGCATAGGCCTTGGCGGCCAGCACATCAGGAAAGCGCAGTTGCAACTGCTGGCGCGTATCGCCCGAGCCTGCCCAGCCGGTCAGCGGATCGGGGGTCTTGGCCTCGGCGGGCTCGAATTCGAGCACCCACTGATCGGTGTTGGCGCGGCCCGATTGCATTGCGCTCTTGGGGCGCTGATAAATCCGTGCGGTCATAAGTGCTGTTCCCGAAAATTGCTCGCCTGTCCATGCTACAACCGCACCGTGCCGGTCAAGCGTGCGGTGCCGCAATCGGCACGATGTGGAACGTGTGATCTGCGCACGAAACTGCCCGTTCACCAACCCATCGACCCGGCGCGGTCTGCTCGATTATGAATAATCGATAGCCAACGCGAAATTCAGGAAACTTTATGCCGACACGCTCGTTGCTAGAGCAACACTCGGGCAATTATCCGATTTGCGCCGTGTGATGGAGGCTATTTTATGAAGACCACTCTTATTCTGATGGCAGGTGCTGCCGCGCTGACATTGTCGGCTTGTGACAACACGTCCGAGCCGGTTGACACCACAACCGATACGACGATGGCCACCGAAGATCCGATGGCAACCGACCCGATGGCAGCCGATCCAATGGCAACCGACACCACAACGCCGGGCACCAATCCGATGGTCGGCGGCGCTGCGATGATGGCTGACCAGACGATCGTCGCCAACGCATCGAATGCCCCAAACCTCTCGACGCTGGTGTCGGCAGTCAAGCAGGCCGGCCTGGTCGACACGTTGTCGGGCGCCGGACCGTTCACTGTGTTCGCACCAACCAATGATGCTTTTGGCAAGGTCCCCAAGGCGACGCTCGATGGTTTGATGGCCCCTGCCGGCAAGGCCGGTCTGTCCAAGGTGCTGACCTACCACGTCGTCCCCGGGACGATGACCGCCGCCGATCTGGCAGCCAAGATCACCGAGGGCAAGGGCAAGGCCATGCTCAAGACCGTGCAGGGTGAAAACCTCACGCTGACCATGGACGGAGCCAGGGTGAAGATCGCCGGGCAGGGCGGCAGCACCGCGTATGTATCGACGGCAGACGTCATGCAGTCGAACGGCGTGGTCCACGTCATCGACGGCGTGCTCACTCCTAAGATGTAACCGATCGTCCCTGATGATTGCGAAACGCCGGGCAAGTTTGCGATTTGCCCGGCGTTTTTTTGTGGGTTGAGGATGTGCTTGCCGTTGCGGAAATTTTTCCCGGATTTGCATCGATTGCCCAGATTTGCGTGGCTGTATGAACAGCGATTGGGAAATTGCCGCTGAACCAGCCGAACAATTCGGCTGTTGTTGTTAAGTTTGTTACGCAAACCGGAGATTGAGGGGTCTTACCCGCGACGGCGGACAGTCAGGACTCGACCCAATATCGGTCGTAAAGCGGTATTATCCCAACTCCCGAAACCTGCCTAACAGCTATTCAAGCATTTTCGATAAAAGCAGCCTGTCAGCAAACGACCCAATTGTGGTGGCTCGTTGCTCGACTGATCGTCTTATAAGTGCAGCCGCAGCCCCGCAAAGACAACCCGTAGCCGTTCGACGCGAGAGCGATCCGAAGGTAACCCACTTGTGTTGCTGCCAGGCTCAGCGCATTACCCCCGCCTCAAGGCCTCGCTTCGAGGATCATGTTGAATGGCCCCTCGGTTGCGCGCCGTACCTTGGTGAAGCCCGCTTCGGTGAGGGTGGTGGTTATCGCCGCTTCACCCGCCTGTGCGCC
>JBBQXX010000044.1:0-14686 GCA_038209235.1 Sphingomonadales bacterium
ATGTCGCCAAGCGCGCGGACGTGGGTGCCGCCGCAAAGTTCGACCGAATAATGCTTGTCGGTGGCGCGGCCCATCGACAGCACACGCACTTCATCGCCGTATTTCTCGCCGAACAGCGCCAGCGCGCCTGCCTTCACCGCATCATCGGGTGTCATCAGCCGCGTGGTGACGGCCTGATTGGCGCGAATTTCGGCGTTCATCTCAGCCTCGACCGCGGCCAGTTCCGCCTCGGTCAGTGCCTTGGTATGCGAAAAGTCGAAGCGCAGCCGTTCGGGCGCGACCAGCGAGCCTTTCTGCGTGACATGACCCCCCAGATGGTTGCGTAACGCAGCGTGCAGCAAGTGCGTTGCGCTGTGATTGGCGCGCAGTGCATCGCGCCGTGCAACGTCAAGCGCCAGATGCACCGTGTCGCCAACCGCAATCGACCCAGCCTCGATCCGCGCGTGATGCGAATGCAAACGGCCAAGCGGCTTGCCGGTGTCGTCGATCATTGCGCGAAGCCCGGAAAGCGCGGTGACCAGACCGGCATCGCCCATTTGCCCGCCACTTTCGCCATAAAACGGCGTCTGGTTGACGAGGATCGTCACCGTGTCGCCCGCCGACGCACAGCCAATTTCCGCGCCATCGCAGACCAGCGCAACGACCTGGCTCTCGCCTTCGGTGGCGCTGTATCCGGTAAACTCGGTGCCGCCTTCGCGCTCGGCGATATCGTACCAGACCTCTGCCGAGGCTGCATCGCCCGAGCCCTTCCATGCCGCGCGTGCAGCCGCCTTTTGCGCAGCCATCGCGGTGTCGAACCCGGCGCGATCGACGCCAAGACCCCGGCTGCGCAATGCATCCTCGGTCAGGTCATAGGGGAAGCCGAATGTGTCATAGAGCCGGAACGCGGTTTCGCCTGCCAGCACCGCGCCATCACCCAGACCAGCGGTTGCCTCGTCGAGCAGTTTCAGCCCCTTGTCGAGCGTCTGGCGGAAGCGGGTTTCCTCGCGCTCCAGCGTTTCTTCGATCAGTGGCTGCGCGCGACCAAGCTCGGGATAGGCCTGGCCCATTTCGGCGACCAGCGCGGGCACCAGTCGGTGCATCAGCGGATCGGCCGCGCCCAGGATATGCGCGTGGCGCATCGCACGGCGCATGATCCGGCGCAGCACATAGCCGCGACCTTCATTGGCGGGCAGCACGCCATCGGCGATCAGGAACGATGTCGCACGAAGATGATCGGCAATGACGCGGTGGCTCGCCTGATTTGCGCCGGTCGTTGTGGTGCCGGTCGCCTGACCCGATGCCGCAATCAGCGCCTTGAACAGATCGATGTCATAATTGTCATGCACGCCCTGCATGACCGCAGCGATGCGCTCGATGCCCATGCCGGTATCGATTGACGGACGCGGCAAATCGGTGCGGCTGCCGTCTGCGTGCTGTTCATATTGCATGAACACCAAATTCCAGATCTCGATAAACCGGTCGCCGTCCTCATCGGGTGATCCGGGCGGGCCGCCGGGGATATGATCGCCGTGATCGTAGAAGATCTCGCTGCACGGGCCGCAAGGGCCGGTATCGCCCATCGACCAGAAATTATCCGAGGTGGCGATGCGGATGATGCGCTCTTGAGGTAACCCGGCGATCTTGCGCCACAGGTCGAACGCCTCGTCATCGGTGTGGTAGACGGTGACGGTCAGCCGGTCGGTGGCAAGGCCCCAGGTCTTGCTGATCAGCGTCCAGGCATGGTGGATCGCTTGCTCCTTGAAATAATCGCCGAACGAGAAGTTGCCGAGCATCTCGAAGAATGTGTGGTGCCGGGCGGTGTAGCCGACATTGTCGAGATCATTGTGCTTGCCGCCTGCACGCACGCACTTTTGCGAGGATGTCGCGCGCCGGTTGGCGCGCGCCTCCAGCCCGGTGAAAACATTCTTGAACGGCACCATCCCGGCGTTGACAAACATCAGCGTCGGATCGTTGTGCGGAACCAGCGGTGCCGAAGGCACGATATCGTGGCCATTGCCCCCGAAATACTCGAGGAATGAACGCCTTATGTCGTTTGTCGATGTCATAAGCTGCGACATAAGGCGAGTTGCGGCGAGATTGAAGCGTTATGTGCACAGATCTGAAGTGGCAAGCAGCGGTGAGTCCAGCCGCTGCGGACTCGCCAAGGCTGAGCAATAGCTCGTTGCAGGGCGGACCAGCGGAATGAGATCCCGCATGGTGCACCCTGCACAAGCCAGCGCTTATTCGTCATTCATCCCATCGTCGTCGGGACCAGTCATCATTTCCTCGGCCACCTTGTCCTGATGACCGCGGATCAGCGCCTCGATCTTGTCAGTCATTTCGGGGTGCTCCTTGAGGAAGGTCTTGGCGTTTTCACGGCCCTGACCGATCCGCACCGAATCATGGCTGAACCAGCTGCCTGCCTTTTCGACGATCCCGGCCTTGACGCCCAGATCGAGAATTTCGCCGATCTTGGAAATGCCCTCGCCATACATGATGTCGAATTCAACCTGCTTGAACGGCGGTGCGACCTTGTTCTTGACGACCTTCACACGCGTGGTGTTGCCGACGATCTCGTCGCGATCCTTGATCTGCCCGGTCCGGCGGATATCGAGCCTGACCGACGCATAGAATTTCAGTGCATTGCCACCGGTGGTGGTTTCCGGGTTGCCATACATCACACCGATCTTCATGCGCAGCTGGTTGATAAAGATCACCATGCAGCGCGAGCGGCTGATCGAACCGGTCAGCTTGCGCAGCGACTGGCTCATCAACCGCGCCTGCAAGCCGACATGGCTATCGCCCATCTCGCCCTCGATTTCGGCGCGGGGGACCAGCGCCGCCACCGAATCGACGACCAGCACGTCGATGGCATTGGAGCGCACCAGCGTATCGACGATCTCGAGCGCCTGCTCGCCGGTGTCGGGCTGCGACACGATCAGCTCATCAATGTTGACGCCAAGCTTTTTGGCATAAACCGGATCAAGCGCATGTTCCGCATCGACAAATGCTGCGGTGCCACCGCCGCGCTGCGCCTCTGCAATCACGTGCAATGCCAGCGTGGTCTTGCCCGAGCTTTCCGGCCCATAAATCTCGATCACCCGGCCACGCGGCAGACCGCCGACACCCAGCGCGATATCCAGCCCCAGCGACCCGGACGAAATCGATTCGATCTGCATGGTTTCCTTGGAACCGAGCCGCATCGCCGATCCCTTGCCAAAGGCACGGTCGATCTGTGCCAGCGCTGCATCAAGCGCCTTTTGCCTGTCCATGGATTTCGCCTCTTTGTCGGTCTGGATGAGTTTCAATTGCCCGGCCATCGCCACGCCTCCCTTGCCTAGTTGCTCACGCCATCGGGTGCAACGACTCAGTTATGTATATGATTTGTTCTGTTGGAACAAGAGTAGAACATGAGAAATGACACAATCGATGGCGATGCCATTTCAGCCCAGGTTGGCGAGCGCCGTTTCAAGCGACGCCATGCTGAACGGCTTGGCCAGTTTGGGCACATCGGCCAGATGCGGCGGGATGGCATCGCCGCCGCCGGTGGCAAACAGGCATGGCACGCTTTTGGCCCGCAAAGCCTCTGCCAGCGGCCAGCACTTTTCGTGGTTGAGGTTCACATCGAGGATGGCGATATCGAACCCGCCGCTGGCGATGGCCGCTTCGCCCTCTGCGACACTGGCGACCACAGCCGACACCTTGTGGCCCAGAAGTTCGAGAAAATCTTCGAGCAACATGGCAATCATCGCTTCGTCTTCAGCGATCAGAAAGGTCCGGGAGTCGGGCAAAGTATCAACGAGCCTTTCAGTGTGTCTGACTGGCGGCAGCCGCCAGCGCGCCGTGAACCGCCTCGACAATCTGCGCAACCGAAAACGGTTTGGGCAGAAAATGGACCTGGTCGATCGAGATCGACTGCCGCAGCGTTTCTTCGGCATAGCCTGACATGAACAGGATCGGCAGCGCGGGGACGCGTTTGCGCATTTCCACCGCCATGCCGGGGCCATCGAGATTGGGCATCACCACATCGCTGACCACCAGATCGAAAGGACCGCTGTCACCCAGACGCGCCAGCCCGTCCTCGCCATCACAGGCCGTCACGACGCTGAACCCCTGCCGGGTCAGCGCGCGTTCGGCCACGGCGCGAACCATGTCTTCATCCTCGACGAGCAGCAGCCGGGCATTGCCCCATTGGCCGTTGCTGACCTTTGCAGGCTTGCGGCTGCGCTGTTCGACCGCGCCGCCGCGATAGACCGGGAAGTAGATCGAGAACACCGTCCCCTGCCCGGCTTCGGAATCGACGAAGATATAACCGCCCGACTGTTTGACGATGCCATAGACGGTCGAAAGGCCAAGCCCTGTGCCCTTGCCGACATCCTTGGTAGTGAAGAACGGCTCGAAGATGCGCGCCTGCACATCGGGCGCAATGCCGACCCCGCCGTCTTCGACCAGGATCGCGCTGTAATCATCGGTGGGCAGAATATCGCTCGCCATGGCGCGCACATCGGCAGCGGTGACCTTGCGGGTGCGGATGGTAAGCGTTCCGCCCGGCGGGCGCTTGGCCAGCATCGCATCACGTGCGTTGACCGCCAGATTGACGATCACCTGTTCCAGTTGCCCGGGGTCGGCGCGCACCGGCCCCAGATCGCGATCATGCTGAACTTCAAGCACGATTTTCTCGCCGATCAGCCGCTTGAGCAGTTCAGATGTATCCGAGACGATATCGGGCAGCTGCATCACCTGCGGGCGCAAGGTTTGCTGGCGCGAAAAGGCGAGCAGTTGCCGGGTCAGCGATGCGGCGCGGTTGGAGTTGCTGCGGATGTGCTGGATGTCGTCATAGTCGCTGTCACCGGGGCTGTGCCGCATCAACATCAGGTCGCAATGGCCGATGATCGCGGTCAGCACATTGTTGAAATCATGCGCCACGCCCCCTGCCAACTGGCCAATCGCCTGCATCTTGCTGGCCTGCGCCACCTGCCGCTTTAGGCGGCTTTCCTCGCTGTTGTCCTTGATCGAGAGCAGGACGGCAGCATCGCCCATACCGCGCAGGCCCGCCAGCGACAGGGTTACAGGCTCATCGGGCAGGTTCTTCAGCCGCAAGGTGACATCGCCCGACATCGCCTGCCCGCTGGCGTGGCGGCGAACCGCATCGGCCAGCGCGCCCTTGTCCTCGCGCACCACAAGGTCACCGGGATACGGTGGCAGCGCGTTCTCGGCGATCCCTGCCGCGCGGATGAAGGCATCGTTGGCGAACAGGAACCGGCCATCGCGGTCGGTCATCGCCAGCCCTACCGGCAGTAGCCCAAGCAAGGTCTGCACATAGCCCAGCGCGGTGCCCTTATCGACCCCGGCTGCATCCTCATCGATCAGCACGACCAGCGCGGGCGCCTTTTCGCGTGCTTCGGGATCGGTGGTGTACAGCGGATCGACCAGCGGCAGGTGGAACAGCCGCAGCGGAACGCCCTTGCGGCCCTCGCGCTCGAAATAGATGCGGTTGCGCTCATCGGCGCGCAGGAAACTGGCCAGATCACGCCCCACGACATTGCCAGCATCGGCCCCCGCAGCGCGCGCCGCAAAGGCGCTGTTGGCGGCGCGGATACGGCCTTCCGGGCTGATCGCCGCGGCCATGAAGCCGCCCTCGCCCAGCGCGCGGCCCGGCCTGCCCGCCAGCATGCCATCTGCCTCTGCCGCCAGATCGAAGCGTTGCACCGGCTCCAACCGCCACAGCAGATAATCCTGCCCGCGACCGACCCGTTGCACATGCGCATCAAGCTGTGTGCCGGACGTGACCAGCCCATTTGCGCTGCCACTGCCATCGCGCCACGCAGCGCGGCCTGCTTCGGCGAGCAGATCGCGGCCTTGTCCGGCCAGCGGCAGTTTGGGCGGCACGATGTCGGCGCCGAACAGATCGATGAACCGCTGGTTGGCGCAGATCATCCGCCCCGCCTCGTCGGTTATCGCGATCGCGATCGTCGGGTGATCGGTGGCGGCATGGGTGACCGACCAGTCGGGCATCACCGTCTGGACGCGCGCTTGCGCCGGAAACTGGCGGCGATAGACCATGATCAGCGATGCCAGCCCCACCAGCCCGGCAGCGAACAGCGCCAGCGGAATCCAGTCATCAAGTGCCAGCCAGATCAGACCCCCGCTTACCACCAGACCGCCGAATATGATCAGCGCTGCGATGCGGTCATCGGAGGTGCCGGGATCGGGCACTGCGGGCAACCATTCCGGCCAATCATGGTCGGTGCGGGAACGGGTCGTGGTCAAATTGGTCAGATCCCCCTGGTGCGACACGTTGGCTGCACCTCGAAACGCCCAATCCTAGCGCAAAGCTAATGCAGTTACAAATTGCACATGGGAGTAGAGTGGCGGGCGGACAGCCCGACCCTGGCGAAAGACTGGCCCGTCAGTGATGATGCACCCGCGCCAGCCTGCGCCGCCGCTTGCCCGCAATCCACATACGCCAGCCGATCGCACTCATCACATAGCCCAACGACGCCAGGACGACCGCCAGCACGACAAGCCCGAACGCGGTGATCGACGCAGCCCCGGTGATCCATTCCATCCAGCTTGCAACATGCCGGGTGTTCAGCGCGGTCGCTACCGGCTGGCCATAGGTCGTCGCATCGATCCGCAGGATGAAGCTGCCGAGATGATAGGATGCCAGCCAGAACAGCGGCGTGGTCAACGGATTGGTGATGAACGTGGTCACCGCGGCAACAGGAACATTGGCGCGCACAGGCAGCGCCAGCAGGGCCGCAGCGAAGATCTGCCCCAGCGGGATGATGACGCCGACCAGCACGCCCAGCGCAACCCCGCGAGGCACCGAACGCCGGGTAAACCGCCACAGATCGGAACGGAGCACACGCGCGGCGAAAGGTTTCATGAAGCGGTTCTGCTCCATGCTCTCACGCGTCGGCATATTGCGTCCAACCCAGCGGGCGAACCGGCCTTCAGTCAACTCCAAACCCTTATGCCTTCCGAACCACCGCATATCATGTGGCGAAGCTCATGTGGGAGCACCGCCGCAAAAGGCTATAGCCCTATGCGGATTAAAACGACGTTTACTCAAAATCCCTGACGAATCGGGCTGCGACCCTGTTTCAACACAAGTCATAACGTGCCCGCGTGATCTGGCGCACGCTATGTCACGAAGCGACGTATTTTTTCGATGGCTGGAGTAGCGACGGCTTGGGTGCCAAACACCTAGTGGTCCGATGCTGCTGCGGCACAGCCCATCACCCCTTGTCGCGCATGATACGGCCCTGTTCGCGTTTCCATTCGCGGTCCTTGGTCGCGGCGCGCTTGTCTGGCGCTTTCTTGCCCTTGGCGAGCGCCAGTTCCACCTTGGCGCGGCCGCGTCCGTTGAAGAACACCGACAGCGGCACCAGCGTCATCCCCTGCCGCGCGACCGCGCCGTGCAGCTTGGTGATCTCGCGCGCGTGGAGCAGCAGTTTGCGGGGACGTTTGGGTTCGTGGTTCTCGCGATTGCCGTGGCTGTATTCGGGAATGTTCGAGTTGATCAGCCAGATCTGCTCGTCCTTGACCTCGGCGTAGCTTTCGGCGATCGATCCTTCGCCGAAGCGCAGCGCTTTGACCTCGGTTCCGGTCAGCGCGATCCCCGCCTCATACACAGTATCGATCGCGTAATCGTAGCGCGCGCGGCGGTTCTCGGCGACGACCTTTTTCTTGTCGAACGTCTCGGGCTTGGGCCGCGCCATCAAATCAGCCCGGCGTGGACGAGCGCTGCGTCAACCGCCTTGCGGCTCTTTTTATCGGGCGGGGTCATCGGCAGGCGCAGATCGGAGAGAAAATCGGGGCGTAACCGGTTGAGCGCATATTTCACCGGGCCGGGCGAGGCATCGGAGAACATCGCGGCATGCAGCGGGTACAGCCGGTCATTCAGGGCCAGCGCCGCCTTGTAATCGCCTTTGGCCAGCGCTGCCTGAAACTGGGCGCACAACGCAGGCGCGACATTGGCGGAGACCGAGATACAGCCAACGCCGCCCATCGCACGATGGGCCAGCGCCAGCTCGTCATTGCCTGACATCTGGCAGAACTTCTTGCCGCACCGGGCGCGTTGCGCGCTCACCCGCTCCAGATCGCCGGTGGCATCCTTGACACCGATGATCGTCGAAAAACGCGAGAGCCTGGCCATCGTTTCCACCTTGATGTCGGTCACCGTGCGCGCTGGCACATTGTAGAGCATGATCGGCAGGTCGCACGCTTCGGTCAGCGCCTTGAAATGTGCCCGAACCCCGTCCTGCCCCGGACGGTTGTAATAAGGCGGCACGACCAGCGCCGCGCTGGCCCCTGCTGCCCTGGCGTTGAGCATATGGCCGATCGCGACCTGCGTATCGTTCGATCCGCACCCGGCGATCACCGGAACCCGGCCCGCCGCCTGATCGACGCAAACCTGAACGACATGGTCATGCTCTTCGATCGACATGGTCGCTGCTTCGCCTGTCGTGCCGCAAGGAACCAGCCCCGAACTGCCGTTGTCGATCTGCCAGTCGATCAGCGCGCGGAACGCCGCCTCGTCAAACGCTCCGTCGCGAAAAGGCGTCGCAAGAGCAGGCATTGACCCGGAAAACATCGTGTAGCTCCTTTACCTTGCCCCCAAATCGGGCAAGAACGATAATCTGTGCACATGGCGGTGTGTTCAGCGCCTGATAAGGATCGAAAGCGCATGATGTCCAGCATGGTTTCACATATTGCTATTGCGCGCAGCACTGCCGCACTCATCGCGCTGCCCTTCCTTGGTGTCCCTGCCGCCTGTCTCGCAAGCGACCAGCCAGCCGACTATTCGGTGGCCAGCGCGCCGATCAGCCGCACCGGTGACGGCAGCGACTGGGACCGCGCCCGTGCCCAGTTGCTGCAATCGATGCCCGCCGACATGTCGGGTACGATCGCCAACTGGCGCTCGCTGATCACATCGCCCAACAACTATACCTTTTCGACGTTTGCCAGCTTTCTGATTTCTAACCCCGGATGGCCCGATGAAGACAAGCTGCGGCGCAGCGCGGAACAGGCACTGGGTGCAGGCGCATCATCACCCAACGAGGTTGTTGCCTATTTCGGGCGGTTTGCGCCGCTGACCAATGTCGGCCGGGCACGTTATGCCGTCGCGCTCGATGCGGTGGGCCAGCGCGAAATCGCGCGCGCCGAGGCGGTGCAGGCATGGCGCGCAGGCACGATGATGCCCGAAGACAAGATGCGGCTGTTCAGCCTGTTTGGCACCAGCTTCAGCGTTGCAGATCACGATGCACGGATGGACGCGCTGCTCTGGGCCAAAGCGACGCCCGATGCCGAAGAGCAGTGGGGCTATGTCTCCAACGAGCGCCGCGCCATTTTTGCTGCGCGCCTTGCAATGCTCAAGGGCCTGCCCGATGCGGACGGTCTGGCCGCGTCGCTTGGTGCCGAGGCGATGCGCGATGCAGGCTTTGTCGCGCAGCGGGTCAAGCGGCTGAACGATACCGGCAACTGGACCACGGCACGCAGCATGCTCGCCAGCCGTGCGCCGCTGGAGTACCGGCCTGTCAACGCTGAGGCGTGGTACGAGCTGTTGCTCGGCCAGGCGCGCGCCGCCAGTAACGATGGGCAATACAGCACCGCATTCGACATCGCCTCGAAGGTCGATGACGCATTTCCCGCCGGGCATGATGTATCCGGTGAGAGCCTGGGTGTGCGCGATGACTATACCAGCCTTACCTGGCTGGCGGGCACGGTGGCATTGCAGAATCTGGGTCGGTCGCGCGACGCGATCGGCATGTTCGCGCGCTATGGCGGCGGCGCGCGGACTCCGCAGACGCGGTCGAAGGGCTTTTACTGGGCGGGCCGTGCTGCTGTGGCTGCTGGCGACAGCGCGCAAGCGACCAAATATTTCGATATGGCCGCCGCCTATCCCGATCACTATTACGGCCAGTTGGCGACCGAGCGGTTGGGCCGGGATATTGCGCCCTTCGCCGATGCACCGCGCATTCAGGTGAGTGCAGCAGAACGCGGGCGGTTCAACGCAAGTTCGCTGGTGCAGGCCACGCAGATGATTTCACGCAACGGCGACTGGCCCACCCAACGCCGCTTCTTTGGCGCGGTCGCATCGGCCGCCAAAACTCCCGAAGAACACCTGCTCGCCACTGAGCTTGCCCGCCGGATCGGACGGCGCGACCTTGCGGTGATCGTCGGCCAGTCGGCGCGGTCCAAAGGCATCGATGACCTGCAATCGATCGCCTTTCCGCAGATGCCGGTGCCGCCGGGGTTTCAGAACAACTGGACGATGATCCACGCCATCACCCGGCAGGAAAGCCAATATGCGCAGAACGCGGTGAGCCATGCCGGGGCGCGCGGGCTGATGCAGCTGATGCCCGGCACGGCGCGAGAACAGGCGGGCAAGATGGGGCTGAGCTATTCGATTGGCGCGCTGACCGATGATACCCAGTATAATATCCAACTGGGCGCGGGCTATTTCGCGCGGATGATGGACTATTTCGGGGGCAGTTACCCTTTGGCAGTGGCGGCGTATAACGCAGGTCCGGGCAACGTCAACAAATGGCTGCGCGCCAATGGCGATCCGCGCACCGGTGGCATCGACATCGTCGAATGGGTCGAACGCATCCCGATTTTCGAGACAAAGAACTACGTTCAGCGCGTGCTCGAAAACGCGGTAGTGTATGACGTGATGCACCCCGAGCGCTCAAATGTGCGCGGCAACAACAAGCTGAGCCGGTATCTGGGCAAGAACTCGCCGGGTTGAGTGCTGATCTTTCGGGATCAGCCGGTGTCCGGCAAAAGCCGGTGTCCAGCAGCCGAATCAAACAATCTCACCCCTGGAAACCGGCGTTCACCGGAAAAACGTTGGTCCAAACGGCACTAGTATCGGTATGTCGCGATCATGGACCGCCCCAATTACATCACACCTGCCGGCTATGCCGCCTTGAAAGCGCGCTATGACGTCCTGCTTGGCGTTGAGCGCCCGCGTATTGTCGAGATCGTCAGCTGGGCGGCGGGCAATGGCGATCGCAGCGAAAACGGCGATTATCTGTATGGCCGCAAACGGATGCGCGAAATCGATGGCGAACTGAACCGGCTGGCAAAGAAGATGAAGGCTGCGCAGATCATCGATCCAGCCGCGCAAGTGGACAAGAGCCGCATCTGGTTCGGTGCGCAGGTCGAGATCGCCGATGGGGATGACAATCGCCGCGTCTTGACGCTGACTGGCGATGACGAACAGGACGCCAGCGCAGGCCGGATCGGCTGGAACTCCCCGCTCGCCCGCGCGCTGCGGGGCGCCGGAATTGGCGACTTGCGCACCGTGCAGTTGCCCGGCGGTACCAGGCAGTGGGAGGTGATGGCGATCGGCTATCCTGATTGAGCGCTAAGCCGTTGGTCGGTGAGCGGCGGAAAAACTTAACCCCGCCGGATCAGCAGGTTGCGGATTTCAGTCATGTCTTCCATCGCAAAGCGGATACCTTCGCGGCCCAGCCCTGAATCCTTGACCCCGCCATATGGCATGTTGTCGATGCGGAAGCTGGGGACATCGTTGATCACCACACCGCCGACATCGAGATGATCCCAGGCATCGAACATCTTGAACAGATCGCGGGTAAATACCCCGGCCTGGAGCCCGAACTTGCTGCGGTTCGCCTCTGCCAACGCCTCGCCAAAATCGGTGAAGCTGGACAGGACAGCGACCGGGCCAAAAGCTTCTTCGGTGACGATCCTGGCTTGCGCCGGAACATTTTCGAGCAACGTCGCCTCAAGCATCGCGCCGTCGCGCTTGCCGCCGCACAGCAAAGTGCCGCCCAGCGCCACCGCTTCCTGCACCCAGCCATCCAGCCGGGTCGCTTCCTTGACGTGGATCATCGGACCGATGAAGGTGGTGCGGTCCTTGGGATCGCCCGAGATCAACGACCCGGCCTTGGCGACCAGCATATCGCGGAACGTGTCATAGATATCGGCATGGACAATGATCCGCTGCACACCGATGCAGCTTTGGCCCGACTGGTAAAATGCACCGAAAATCACCCGCTCGACTGCGTCGTCCAGATTGGCGTCATGATCGATGATCACTGCTGCGTTGCCGCCCAGTTCCAGTACGACCTTTTTCTTGCCGCAACGCGCCTTCAGGTCCCAGCCGACATCCGGCGATCCGGTGAACGACAGCAGCTTCAGCCGGTCATCGGTGGTGAACAGGTCTGCGCCATCGCGGCTGGCGGGTAGGATCGAGAACGCCCCCTTGGGCAGGTTGGTTTCGGCGAGCACCTCGCCCATGATGATCGCGCCCAGCGGGGTGCGGCTGGCAGGCTTCATCACGAACGGGCAGCCGACGGCAATGGCAGGCGCGATCTTGTGCGCGGCCAGATTCAGGGGGAAGTTGAAGGGCGAGATGAACGAGCACGGGCCGATCGGCACCCGCTTCCACATGCCCTGATAGCCTTTTGCGCGCGGGCTGATGTCCATCGTCTGGACCTCGCCGCTCATGCGCACCGATTCTTCGGCAGCGATGCGGAAGGTATCGATCAGGCGGCTGACTTCACCTTCGGAATCCTTGATCGGCTTGCCCGCCTCGACGCACAGGCAATAGGCCAGCTCGTCGAAGCGCTCCTTGAAGCGGGTGACGCAATGGGTCAGCACATCCTGCCGTTCGTAACTCGCCATCCGCGCCATCGGCTCTGTTGCCGCCACCGCGCCGGCAATTGCAGCATCGATCGTCGCTGCATCGGCCTGCGCCACACGAAACGCCACCTCGCCGGTGAACTTGTCGGTCACCTCCAGATCGGTGTTCGGCTGCTGCGCCTCGTTGTTGAGATAGAGCGGATAAACGGATTTGAGGCTGGTCATGTAAGACTCCCGGGCCAGTTCATGTTTTCGGGCGAAAGCCTGAATACAGGGCGGTTACAACGCAACTCGGCCCTGGACCCCGGCTTTCGCCGGGGAACGGGTCATGAATTATAACTCTTTTGCCAACTGCTTGATGTCCGTGTTGAGAATCTGGTCGTTCTCCGAATAATCAACCGGGCAATCGATCAGATGCACGCCGGGCGTGTCGCGGGTATGCGCGAGCAGTTGCTTGAGATGCTCGGAGCTTTCGACACGGTGGCCGAATGCGCCATACGCTTCGGCGTATTTGACGAAGTCAGGGTTGCCATAGGTCAGGCCAAAGTCCTTGAAGCCCATGTTCGCCTGCTTCCAGCGGATCATGCCATAGCTGCTGTCGTTGAGGATGAGCACGGTCATGTTGAGCTTCAACCGGACCGCAGTTTCCATTTCCTGGCTGTTCATCATGAACCCGCCATCACCGCAGATCGCCAGCACCTTGCGATCCGGATAGACCATCGACGACATCATCGCCGAGGGCAGCCCGGCCCCCATGGTGGCAAGCGCGTTGTCGAGCAGCACCGTGTTGGGACGATAGGCGGTATAGCCGCGCGCAAACCAGATTTTGTAGACGCCGTTGTCGAGGCAGATGATGCCATCATCGGGCATCGCATTGCGGATTTCCTGCACCAGATAGGGCGGGAAGATGGGGAAGCGTGCATCGCCCGACAGCGAGGCGGTATGATCGACTTCGGCCTGACGGAAGGCAAGCATGTGATCGAACTTCCATCCGCCGTTGGGGACGATATCTTCCTTCATCTGCCAGACGGCATTGGCGATGTCGCCGATCACCTCGATCTCGGGGAAATAGACCGGATCGACCTCTGCGGTCTTCGACGAGACATGGATCACCGGAGTGCCGCCCGGATGCATGAAGAAAGGCGGTTTTTCGATGACATCATGGCCGATGTTGATGATCAGATCGGCCGCCTCGACCGCACGATGCACGAAATCGCCCGCCGAGAGCGCTGCGCAACCCACGAACTTGGGGTGCCGCTCGTCGATCACGCCTTTGCCCAGCTGGGTGGTGAGGAACGGGATGCCGGTCTTCTCGATGAACTGGAGAAGCATGCGGCTGGTCATCGTGCGGTTGGCCCCTGCCCCGATCACCAGAATCGGCGACTTGGCCTTTTCCAGCGCGGTGACCGCAGTACGAATCGATTTCTTGTCCGCAATTGGGCGGCGCGTGATGCTGGGCTTGAGCGGCACCGAATCGGTTTGTTCTTCCGCAATATCCTCGGGGAATTCGATATGCGTTGCGCCGGGCTTTTCTTCTTCGGCCAGACGAATCGCCTCGCGCACGCGGCTGGGGATGTTATCTGCACTGGCCAGCTGGTGGGTAAACTTGGTGATCGGCTTCATCATCCCGACAACGTCAAGGATCTGGAACCGGCCCTGTTTGGATTTCTTGATCGGCTTTTGCCCGGTGACCATCAGGATCGGCATGCCGCCAAGCTGCGCATAGGCCGCTGCCGTGACGAAGTTGGTTGCGCCCGGCCCGAGCGTTGCCATGCACACGCCGGTCTTGCCGGTGTGACGCCCATAGGTGGCGGCCATAAAGCCTGCGCCTTGTTCGTGCCGGGTCAGGATCAGCTGGATCTTGGTCGATCGGCTGAGCGAATCGAGCATGTCGAGATTTTCTTCGCCGGGAACGCCGAAAATATACTCGACGCCCTCTTCTTCCAGGCACTGGATAAACAGATCGGATGCTTTGGTCATGAATTAACTCCCCCGGAAACCTGGATGGCTTGGCATTGGCAATCGTGCGACCGACAGGATGACCGGGGCGTGCTTGATGCTTGTGTGCCCGGGCGGAGAATACAGA
>JBBQXX010000045.1:0-14673 GCA_038209235.1 Sphingomonadales bacterium
GCGAGCGAACTGTTCTGCTCGGCGGCAATCGCGGTAAAGCTGCGCATGATCCCCCACACGGTGCCGAACAGACCGACAAACGGCGCGACCGAGCCGACCGTCGCCAAAAAGTTGAGCCGGTCGGCCATCGTGTCGATCTCCTGACCGACGCTGGAGTTCATCGCGGTGGCGAGGCGCTGGCGCGCGCCATCGCGGTCGGTGATGCGGCTCTTGGTGGTGCGCCGCCACTCAGCCACGCCCGATGCCAGCACCTGCGCCGATGGCAGCTTTTCATGACCCCGCGCCTTGTAGAACGCGTCGATATCGCCGGCCTTCCAGAAATCCTGCTCGAACGCATCGTTATCGCGCGCAACCTTGCCGATCTTCAGACCAAAGCTGATGATAATCGTCCAGGTCCAGATGCTGGCCAGCGCCAGGCCGATCATCACCGCCTTGACGACAACATCGGCCGTCATGAACAGCTTCAGTGGCGACAGGGTGACGGCATCAGGGGTAAGGCCCATGGTATCGATCATTGCGGGGGTCTGTCTTTCTGGTCGGGATTAAGGATGGCTGGTCGGAATTGAGGATGGCTGGTCGGGATCAAGGATGGCTGGTCGGAATTGAGGATGGCTGGTCGGGGTTGAGAACGGCGGCGAAGGCTTCCATCCATGCACGCGGCTGGCGGATGGGTCGCCCTGCAGGATTGATGAACGCTGCGGTAACGTCAGCTTGCACGAGTGTCTCCAGGGAATCGGTGACAGATTGGCGAGATCGGATGACTCGTTGATGAATGCTACATGCCGCAGCGCGCAGTTTTGTGACCTGGCTCATCACCACCAGGTCATCATCCATCTTGGCCGGGCGCACGAAGCTGATCGCCATGTCGGCAACCGCATACACCCCGCCGCCGGCATCATGAGTGACGCGCTGGTCGATCCCCAGACAGCGCAGCATGTCTGATCGGGCGCGTTCCATATAGCGCAGATAGTTGGCGTGATAGACAATGCCCGAAAAATCGGTGTCCTCATAATACACGCGGGTAGCAAAATAGTGGGTGTGGCCCTCGAACCGGCCATTATGCGGGGTGATGTCGCGCGGGATCATGGCAACGGCTTAGAGTCTTTGCAGCCTGCATGGCAAGACCGCATAGTCTCAAGGCCGTTGCCATGTACCCCGGCAGAGCGCCGAACTTTTTAATTGCCTGCTGCATTTTGCCGCCAACATTGCTAAGCGGCGCGGCCCGGCCTAGATTGTCGGGCGGATATCACGTTACGGGTTGGAGTGTTTTCACGTGGCAGCAAAATGGACACCGGACAGCTGGCGGACGCACGAGGCGCGGCATATTCCCGCCTATCGTGATACCGCTGCCCTGGCCGAAGCCGAAGCAACGCTGCGCAACTATCCGCCGTTGGTGTTTGCCGGAGAGGCGCGCAATCTGGAGAAGGAACTGGCGCGCGTTGCCGCTGGCGAGGCGTTCTTGTTGCAGGGCGGCGATTGCGCCGAGAGCTTTGCCGAGTTCCACCCCAACAATATCCGCGATACCTTCCGGGTTCTGTTGCAGATGGCGGTGGTGCTGACCTTTGCCTCCAAACGCCCGGTGGTCAAACTGGGCCGCATGGCAGGCCAGTTTGCCAAGCCGCGCTCGGCCCCCACCGAACGTCAGGGCGATATCGAGATGCCCAGCTATTTTGGCGATAACATCAACGGCATCGAATTCGATGCCGCGGTGCGTGAGCCCGATCCGGCGCGGATG
This sequence comes from Sphingomonadales bacterium, assembly GCA_038209235.1. GTDB lineage: Bacteria > Pseudomonadota > Alphaproteobacteria > Sphingomonadales > Sphingomonadaceae > Blastomonas. The sequence goes on from JBBQXX010000045.1 coordinate 1,736, forward strand.
GTGCGCGCCTATTCGCAAAGCGCTGCAACGCTTAACCTGCTGCGCGCCTTTGCCAGCGGCGGCTATGCCAGCCTGCAACAGGTGCAGGGCTGGATGCACGATTTCATGGGCCGCAGCGCGTGGGCCGAGCGTTATGCACAGACTGCCGACCGGATCAGCGAGGCGCTCGATTTCATGCGCGCCTGCGGGATCAGTCCCGATACGGTGCCGCAGTTGCAGGCGACCAGCTTTTACACCAGCCACGAGGCGTTGCTGCTGCCTTTCGAAGAGGCGATGACGCGGCGCGATTCGCTGACTGGCGACTGGTACGACACCAGCGCACACTTCCTGTGGATCGGTGACCGGACCCGGTTTGAAGGATCGGCGCATGTCGAATTCCTGCGTGGCATCGGCAACCCGATCGGCATAAAATGCGGCCCCAGCCTGTCGATCGATGCTCTGCTGGCCATGCTCGACACGCTCAATCCGGCGCGCATTCCAGGCCGGATGACGCTGATCAGCCGCTTTGGCTATGACAAGGTCGAGGCTGGCCTGGCCCCGCTGGTGCGTGCGGTGCAGAAGGAAGGCCATCCGGTGATCTGGTCATGCGACCCGATGCATGGCAATGTCGTAAAGTCCGAAAGCGGTTTCAAGACCCGGCCGTTCGAGCGGATCATGACCGAATTGCGGGGCTTCTTTGCGGTGCACCGCGCCGAAGGCACACATGCCGGCGGCATCCATATCGAGATGACCGGGCAGAATGTCACCGAATGCACCGGCGGCGCGATCGCGATCACCGACGAGGCGCTGGGCGATCGCTATCACACGCATTGCGACCCACGTCTGAATGCCGCGCAAGCGCTGGAAGTGGCGTTCACACTCGCCGAGATGCTGAACGCAGAGGCCAGCACCAGCGCACGTCAGGCGGCATGAGCGAGCGGCGCGTCATCATCCAGAAAGAGGTCGTCCGCAATGGCGTCGGTTTCGGCAGCGCGCTGGCCATCGCGATCAGCTATACCGCGCACAAATCGGTGCTCTGGGCGATCATTCATGGCTTTTTCTCTTGGTTCTATGTGGTGTATTTCCTGCTGACACGCGGGTGAGTCCTCCTGAATCCTCCCCGCTCCGGGGAGGGGGACTGCGAAGCGGTGGAGGGGTAGCGGGATAGTGATCCAGCGCTTGAATTGCACCCGGACGCTTGCCCTCCGTCTCGCCTGAGGCGATCCACCTCCCCTGAAGGGAGAGGATTTTAAGTATAGAAGTCAAAAAGCAAAAAAAGGGGTTCGCATGACGTTCAGGGCATTGGTCGCAGCATTGGCACTCAGCGCAAGTTTGGCCGCACCTGCCTTCGCGCAGGACAGCAAGCCGGCTGAAAACGCGCTGGCAGGTGATTATGACCGGATTGTCGCTGAACTGATCACGATCACCGAAATCCCCGCCCCGCCGTTCGGCGAGGCGGCGCGCGCGGCTTATTTCGCGCAGCAGTTCAAGGCTTTGGGGTTGAGCGAAGTCGCCATCGACACCGAAGGCAACGTCACCGGCATCCGGCGCGGCACAGCGTCTGCCGGCGGGCCGCTGGTCGCAATCACCGCGCATCTCGATACCGTGTTCCCCGCTGGCACAGATGTGAAGGTGCGCCGGGATGGCAATACGCTCAATGCCCCTGGCGTGGGCGATGATACCGTTGGCCTTGCCGCGCTGCTCGCATGGGTACGCGCGCTCACCGCCGCCAAGGTCCCGACCAGGCACGACATGCTGTTCGTCGCAACGGTGGGCGAAGAAGGCCCCGGCGATCTGCGCGGGGTGCGGCATCTGTTTACGAAAAGCAGCTACAAGGACCGGATCGCCGCGTTTGTCTCGGTCGATGGGTCGGACCCTTCGCGCATCGTCAATCAGGCGGTGGGATCGAAGCGTTACAATATCGCGTTTACCGGGCCGGGCGGGCACAGCTATGGCGCTTTCGGCATCGTCAACCCGATGGCCGCAATGGCCCACGCAGTCAAACGGCTGTACGAAACCGATGTGCCCGGCAGCCCGAAGACCAGCTATGCCGCCAGCGTCGTGTCCGGTGGCACCTCGGTCAATTCGATCCCCGATCGCGTCGAACTCCAGGTCGATATGCGCTCGCCCGATCCGGCAGCGCTCGACCGGCTGGAGAAGCGCTTTCTGACGATTGTCGATGAGGCGGTGGCTGCCGAAAATTTGGCACGCTCGACCAATCTGGGTGAAGCGGCGGCGGAAAAGCAGCAGATCGGCGACCGGCCAGCGGGCACCACCGCAGACACGCACCCACTGGTCGTTACCACGCAAAAGGTGCTGGCAGGCCACGGCTTCACGACCCAGCTGACCGCATCGTCGACCGATTCCAATATCCCGATGAGCCTGGGTATTCCGGCGATCACTATCGGCACCGGCGGTGGCGGTGGACGGGCGCATTCGGTCGATGAATATGTCAACATCGAGCGCAACGCGTTTATCGGCGGGCTGTCTGCCGGGCTGGCTCTGGTGGTGGCGGCTGCCAATCTGGACTGGACGGCAAAATAACGCGCGCTCCGGCTGGGCGCAGATTGCGGGCTGGCCTATCTGGCAGAGCTCCATACCAAATTTTGAAACGGGGCATTCATGACTCAGACAGCAGCACATCTGGCTGAACTGGCACCCAGGCTTGGCTTTGAGGTCCCGGACGGAGCTATCGGCATCGGCTCGCCGATCGATGGCGATCATCTGGGCGGTTTCGATGCTGCAGGCGCAGACGCGGTGGCTGAGGCAGCGCTGGGGGCAGAGGCTGCGTTCCGCCAATGGCGCAACGTCCCCGCGCCGCGCCGCGGCGAACTTGTCCGGCGTCTGGGTGAGGCCTTGCGCAAGCACAAGGCCGACCTTGGCATGCTGGTGACGCTCGATTGCGGCAAGCCGATTTCCGAAGGGCTGGGCGAAGTGCAGGAGATGATCGACATCTGCGATTTTGCGGTCGGCCTGTCACGGCAGCTATATGGTCTGACCATCGCCAGCGAACGTCCTGGCCACCGGATGAGCGAGACCTGGCACCCGCTGGGTCCGGTGGCGATCATCACCGCGTTCAACTTTCCGGTTGCGGTCTGGGCATGGAACGCGGCGCTGGCGCTGGTGTGCGGCAACAGCGTCATCTGGAAGCCATCGGAAAAGACGCCGTTGACCGCGCTGGCGGTGCAGGCGCTGTTCGACCGCGTCGCAGCAGATTTCGGTCAGGATGCCCCGGCTGGCCTGGCGCAGCTAGTCCTCGGCGGTGCAGCCACCGGCGCAGCGTTGGTCGATGACCGGGCGATTGCACTGGTGTCGGCCACCGGCAGCACGGCGATGGGGCGGATCGTCGGGCCGGCTGTTGCCCGCCGCTTTGCGCGCAGCCTTCTGGAACTGGGCGGAAACAATGCGACCATCGTCAGCGCCAGCGCGGACATGGATCTGGCGCTGAACGGATGTGCCTTCGGGTTCATGGGTACGACCGGGCAGCGGTGCACGTCGCTGCGGCGGCTGTTTGTCGAGCGCAGCGTGTATGACGCGTTTGTGCCGCGCATCATCTCGGCAGCTGCGCGTTTGCCGGTGGGTGATCCGCGCGATCCAGCGGTGCTGGCTGGGCCGCTGATCGATCAGGCAGCGTGTGATGCCATGCAGGCCGCGCTGGTTGATTCGCGCGCGCTGGGTGCCAAGGTGCATGGCGGTGAACCGATATCCGGACCGGGGCAGGGGGTGTATGTGCGCCCCGCAGTGGTCGAGATGCCCGAACAATCCGGGCCGATGCTGCGCGAGACCTTTGCGCCCATTCTCTACTGCCTGCCTTATGACGATCTTGGCAGAGCGATCGCGCTCAACAACGCGGCGACGCAAGGGCTGTCGTCCTCGATCTTTACCAACGATCTGCGCGAGGCCGAAGCGTTTGTCGCGGCGGCGGGCAGCGATTGCGGGATCGCCAACGTCAACATCGGCACGTCGGGCGCAGAGATTGGCGGGGCTTTTGGCGGTGAGAAGGAAACTGGCGGCGGACGCGAATCGGGGTCAGACAGCTGGAAGGCCTATATGCGCCGCCAGACCAGCACGGTGAACTATTCGCGGACCTTGCCGCTTGCGCAGGGTGTGACGTTCGAGCTGTAGGCAACCTGGGGAAAGTCACACCCACGATCCATCGTCGGTTTTCTCCGCGAATGCGGGCATCCATCTCCTGTGCGGGCGTCCAGATCCCGCCCTCAGGTGTTGGACCCCTGCCTTCGCAGGGGAGCCGATAACACCTCGGCATATTCCTACTTGCACAAAACGCACTTGCGGTTAGCGCAATTTCATCTCGTGTCACATTGCCGCCACAGCTTTAGGTCTTTATATCGCAATCACCCCCAGAATGCTGGCCAGCCAATCCTGGTCGTCGGCGTTTCGAGGGCTGGAGCGAGGCGGGAGGTCGCGCTTATGTTTGACGGTTTTGACGCACTGATTCTGGCGCGAATCCAGTTTGCCTTTACGGTGAGCTTCCACTTCATCTTCCCCGCCTTTTCCATCGGGCTGGCCAGTTATCTGGCGGTGCTGGAAGGTCTGTGGCTCAAAACCAAAGACAACACCTATCTCGATCTGTTCAAATACTGGCGCAAGATCTTTGCCATCGCCTTTGCCATGGGTGTCGTCTCGGGCATCGTCATGTCGTATCAGTTCGGCACCAACTGGTCGGTGTTCTCGGACAAGACCGGACCTATTCTCGGGCCGCTCATGGCGTACGAGGTGCTCACCGCGTTCTTCCTTGAGGCAGGCTTTCTGGGCGTCATGCTGTTTGGCATGGACAAGGTCGGGCGCAAGCTGCACTTCACCGCGACGCTAATGGTTGCTCTTGGCACGTTCATCTCCGCCTTCTGGATCCTCAGCGTCAACAGCTGGATGCAGACGCCGACGGGCTATGAAATTGCCGCCAACGGCCAGTTTATCCCTGGCGACAGTTGGTTGGCGATCATCTTCAACCCCAGCTTTCCTTATCGGCTGGTCCACACCGTAATGGCCGCCTATCTGACCACGGCGTTCGTCGTTGGCGCTGTGGGAGCCTGGCATCTGCTCAAGGACAAGACGGATCACCGCGCGCGGCGCATGTTTTCGATGGCGATGTGGATGGCGGTCGTGGTTGCCCCGGCGCAGATTTTTGCAGGCGATATGCACGGGATCAACACGCTGGAGCATCAGCCCGCCAAGATCATGGCGATGGAAGGGCATTATCAAAGCCATCCCGATGGCGCGCCGCTGATCCTGTTCGGCATCCCCAACAGCGCAGAAAAGCGCGTGGACTATGCGATCCAGATCCCCAAGGTTTCCTCGCTGATCCTCAAGCATGACCTCAACGCGCCGCTGGCTGGGCTCGATACCATTCCTGAAGACAGGCAGCCGCCGGTCGGGATTGTTTTCTGGTCGTTCCGGATCATGGTGGGCATCGGCTTTGCGATGCTGGGCCTTGGCGCGTTCAGCCTGCTTGCGCGGGTGCGTGGCAAGCTGTTTGACTGGCGCCTGCTGCATCGCGCCGCCATCCTGATGGGGCCATCGGGGTTTGTCGCGGTGATCGCAGGCTGGGTGACCACCGAGGTCGGCCGTCAGCCGTTCACCGTTTACGGCCTGCTCACCACAGCCGACAGCGTATCGCCGCTGGCCGCGCCTGCGGTCGGGGCGTCTCTGGTGGCGTTCGTGATCACCTATTTCATCATGTTCGGTGCAGGCACGCTGTATATCCTCAAGCTGATGAACAAGCCTGCGACAGGCCATGAGGAGGCGGCGGCATCCGGCCCGTTGCGCACCGCCGGAATCACGCCGGCTTCGGCAGACAGCTCGTATCGCGGATTGAGCGGGACGATGGTGGAGGACAACGCATGAACCTCGATCTGACCGTAGTCTGGGCGTTCATCATCGCCTTTGCGGTGTTCGCCTATGTGGTGATGGACGGGTTCGATCTGGGGATCGGCATCATTTTTCCTGCACTTGGCCGGGGGGCAGAGCGCGACAAGGCGATGAATTCGGTCGCGCCGGTGTGGGACGGCAATGAAACCTGGCTGGTGCTGGGCGGCGGCGGACTGTTTGCCGCCTTCCCGCTCGCCTATGCGATCATCCTGCCTGCGATCTATCCGCCGATTATCGCGATGCTCTTGGGGCTGGTGCTGCGCGGTGTGGCGTTCGAGGGGCGCTGGCGCGATCCGGCGCATCAGCCGTTCTGGGATTTCTCGTTCACCGCAGGCTCGTTTGTCGCCGCCTTTGCGCAGGGCGTGACGCTGGGCGCGTTGCTGCAAGGCGTCGAGGTCGACGGCCGGGCCTATGCGGGCGGCTGGCTTGACTGGCTAAGCCTGTATTCGGTGCTGACCGGAGTGGGGACCGTCATCGGCTACGGCCTGCTGGGATCGACCTGGCTGATCATGAAGACCGAAGGCCCGGTGCAGGATCATGCTTTCCGCATGAGCTGGAAGCTGTTCCCCGCTACGCTGATCGCGTTGGGTGCGGTGAGCCTGTACACCCCGTTCCTGGAGGCGGAATATTTCGCACGCTGGTTCACCTTCCCCAATGTGCTATTTTCTGCGCAGGTACCGGTGCTGGTTGCGCTGATCACCTACCTGCTGTTTCGCGCGCTGCAACTGCGCCGCGATTACGCGCCGTTCCTGTTGACGCTGACCTTGTTCCTGCTCGGCATGATCGGGCTGGGGATCAGTATGTTCCCGTATGTCGTTCCCGATCAGGTGACAATCTGGGATGCAGCGACTCATCCCAGCAGCCAGATGTTCATGCTGGTCGGCACCCTGGTTATCGTCCCGCTGATCATCGGCTACACCGCCTGGGCTTACTGGGTGTTCCGCGGCAAGGTGGGTGACGAGGGCTATCATTGATGGCGAAGAACTTTGACAATCCTGAGCGCGGCGATGCGCGACCATTGCCTCAGAAGGTTGGCTGGATGATCGCCATCTGGCTGATGTCAGTCGGTTTCATCGGCGTGGTCGCCTACACCATCCGCTGGTGGATCAACGCCTGACGCAGACGCAATCAATATGCTATGCCTCCCCTATGGCAGACCCTGATGAACTGATTTCCGACCCTGTAACTCCAGCTGCGCCGATGGGCCGCGAAACACTTGCGGTTCAAGGTTTCCAGCTGATCGAACATGTTCTGCTGGTTTTCATCGCCGTGATGACGCTGGGCGCGGCCGGCATCGAGGTGTGGGTGATTTGGCAGGCGCGCACGATCGGCCTGGCTGATATCCTGCTGATGTTCCTGTATACCGAGGTCATCGGCATGATCGCGGTGTTCTATACTGGACGCGGATCGCCATTCGTCTACCCGATTTTTATCGCGATCACCGCGCTGGCGCGGCTGATCGTGCTGCAGGGCAAGGATATGGCACCTGACAAGATCCTGTTCGAGGCTGGTGCAATCCTGTTGCTGGCGATTGCAGCTGTAGTGATTACGCGCGCGGGCAGGGCGTGAGGCCTGACATGACCCCCAACACGGCCCCCGACACGGCCCCTGAAACGGCCGCCGACAAACTCTATATCACCGCCAACAGCTTGCTGGAGGATTCCTATCGCCTTGCCATGCAGGTGATCGACAGCGGTTATCGCCCGACGCATATCGTCGGCATCTGGCGGGGCGGTGCACCGGTGGGTATCGCGGTGCAGGAACTGCTGGAATATCACGGCGTAGCTGCTGACCATATCGCCATCCGCACCGCCAGCTATTACGGTATCGATCAGCAAAGCAAGGACGTGCGCGTCTATGCGCTGGGCTATCTGATCGACACGCTAAGCCCGCAAGACCGCTTGCTGGTGGTAGACGATGTGTTCGACAGCGGACGCTCGATCCGCGCCTTCATCCACGAGCTTGCCGCCAAATGTCGCTACAATATGCCGCACGACTGGCGCATCGCCACGGTGTATTACAAGCCATCGCGCAATTTGACCGATCTGACCCCCGATTATTGCGTGCATCAGACCGAACAGTGGCTGGTGTTCCCGCACGAGATCGTCGGGTTGAGTGTCGAGGAAATCCGCGCGCACAAGCCAGGGGCGCAGATTATTCTGGGCGATTGATTGCGCATGGCCGATTGCGGCCAGAGCACGCAACCTGCATAATAGCTGCATGAACACCCCCGACTGGCGCTCTGCCTATATCGACCGGCTGCCCAAAGCCGAACTGCATCTGCATATCGAAGGCTCGCTTGAGCCCGAGATGCTGTTTGCGTTGGCGCAGCGCAACGGCGTTTCGATCCCGTTCACCAGCGTCGAGGATATCCGCAAAGCCTATAGTTTCAGCAATTTGCAGGACTTTCTCGATATCTACTATCAGGGTATGAGTGTGCTGCGCAAGCCGCAGGATTTTTACGATCTGACCTGGGCCTATCTCGAGCGCGCGCATGATGACCACGTCCGCCATGTCGAGATTTTCTTCGATCCGCAGGGGCACACCGGGCGCGGTGTCGCCTTTGGCGATGTTGCAAACGGTATATTGGATGCGCTGGCCGATGGCGAGCGCCAGTGGGGGATCACGTCGCGGCTGATCATGTGCTTCCTTCGGCACCTGGATGAGGCGAGCGCGCAGCAGACGCTCGATGAGGCGCTGCCCTGGCTGGACCGGATCGCCGGGGTTGGACTCGATTCGTCCGAGATGGGTCACCCGCCTGCAAAGTTTCGCAACGTCTTTGCCCGCGCCCGCTCGCTGGGGCTAAAGCTGGTTGCGCATGCAGGCGAGGAGGGGCCGCCGGAATATGTGCGTGAGGCGCTTGATGTGCTGGGCGTCGACCGGATCGATCATGGCAACCGTGCGCTGGAAGATAGCGCGCTTGTCACCCGCTTGGCCGGTGAGGCGATGACGCTCACCGTCTGTCCGCTTTCCAACCTCAAGCTGTGTGTCATCGACGCGATCGACCAAAGCCCGGTGCGGCGCATGCTGGATGCGGGGCTGAAGGTGACGGTAAATTCCGATGACCCCGCCTATTTCGGCGGTTACATAAACCAGAATTTTCGCGCTGTGGCCAACGCGCTGGACCTGTCGCGCGCGCAGCTTAAGGCGCTGGCGATCAACAGCTTCACCGGATCGTTCCTGCCCGAAGAGACAATAGCGCACCGGGTGTCCGAGGTCGATCGTTACGACGCCCATTTCACATCCTGACAGCGGCTAAGCCGCCCACGGTTGCCGGCGGATTAGCCGAAATATCCTCAAATGATTTTGATGTGACTGCATCAGGGATCGTTGACCGGATTTGTGCGTATTGAATGAGAATACCGGCACGGGCACGCTGGCATGCATTTGGCCTGCACTCCGCATGCCAGGCGAAGGGGTAACCAACTTCCAAAAACGGTCATGCGAATAATTCTACAGACACGCAGCGGTGATAAATATCGAAACAATCGGTGTCGACAAATCGGTAGACACCAGAGTAAAAAATAATTGCCATAATTGTCTAAACGAAGTCATTAAGAGTGATACATATCAAGGCTAACAGTATTGGTCGGATATACTACAGCCGCCAATATTTATTGTTTATTAGCGATAGTAATATTGAGCGGACACGCCACGTATGGTTATCGGCAGATCAAAGGAATATTCTATGGGTCGTTTTAGTGATGGGCTGGTTCATTCGGCGGCCACCGGATCGGCCATCAAAAATGCAGCGATCTGGCCCCCCACCAGCCTGAACGGACGCTCCGCGCATATCGCCTTCATCGGCAACTCGCTTCCCCGCCGTTGTGGCATCGCGACGTTTACCACCGATCTGCAACTGGCGGTCGATGCGATGAGCGAGGTCGGCAGGACGTCGATCGTTGCGATGAGCGATGCTGGCCAGTGCTACGATTATCCGTCGTCGGTGGCGATCGAGATCTCTGACGAAGTCATAGGTGATTATCGCAGGGCGGCGATCAGGCTCAACCAGCTGAAACCCGATGTGATCAGCCTGCAGCACGAATTCGGCATCTTCGGCGGACCTGCCGGGTCGCATATCCTGACCCTGCTTGATGATGTCGATGCGCCGGTGGTCACCACGCTGCACACGATCCTGTCCGATCCCGATCCCGATCAGCGCCGCGTGATGAACGCCGTATGCCAGCGGTCGCAGTCGCTCGTCGTGATGTCCGAATTTGGTCGCAAGATTCTCAACGCAAATTACCATGTCGATCCAGCGCGGGTTTCGGTGATCGCGCATGGCATCCCCGACGTTGCGTTTATCGACCCTGATTACGTCAAGCCGCGCATGGGCTATGATGGGCGCACCGTCATCCTGACCTTTGGATTGCTCAGCCCCAACAAGGGTATCGAGGTGATGATCGATGCGATGCCAGCGGTGATCGCGGCATGCCCCGATGCGATCTATGTCGTGCTGGGTGCCACCCACCCGCATCTGGTCAAGCGTCACGGCGAAGCGTATCGCCAGAGCCTGATCGACCGCGCCGAGCAGCTTGGCATTGCCGATCACGTCGTCTTCATCGACCGGTTCGTCGACCGCGAAACCCTGCTCGATCATATCGCGATGTGCGATGTGTATGTGACCCCGTATCTGAGCGAGGCACAGATGACATCGGGAACGCTGTCCTACAGCTATGGTCTTGGCCGACCGGTGGTATCGACCCCCTATTGGCACGCAGCAGAACTGCTCGCCGACGGACGCGGCATCTTGGTGCCGTTTGGCGATTCGGTAGCGACGGGTCGCGAGGTCGCGCGGCTGCTGAGCAATCGTCCGCGTCAGCTGGCGCTGCGCCGCCGTGCGTATCTGGATGGTCGTTCGATGACCTGGGCGCAGACCGCACGCGGCTATATGCGGCTGTTCCGAGCCGCGGCTACCCCGCCCATTAGCACGACAACAGCCAGCGAGGCTCCGCACAAACAGGCCGCATGACACTGTCCCGGCCCAGCATCAGTTTCGATTATTTTCGGGGCATGTGCGACGATACCGGCATGTTTCAGCATGCCATTTTCGACGTGCCTGACCGGCGGCACGGCTATTGCATAGACGATTGCGCGCGCGCGCTGATCGTGCTGTGCGGGATCGCATCAATCGACCGGACCACGGCCGACGATGCTCTGGCAACCGAAATGGCGGCGTTTATCGAGCATGGCTGGAACCGCGATGTCGGACGCTTCCGCAATTTCATGCATTTCAACCGCAACTGGCTGGAAGATTACGGGTCCGAAGACAGCCATGCGCGAACCTTGTGGGCGCTGGGGGTGACGCTCGAGCAGGATTTCGGTGCGCTGCGGCAGGTCTGGGCCAGTGGCTTGTTCGCCGATGCGATGCGCTCGGTCGCCGAATTTGCCTCGCCTCGCGCCTGGGCGTTTACGCTGCTGGGTCTGGATGGCTATTGCAAGGCCAACCCCGGCGATACCGATGCTGGCGCGCTGCGGCTTGATCTGGTCCACCGGTTGCAGGCGCTGCTTGATACGATTGCGACAGATGACTGGGTGTGGTTTGAAAATTCGCTATCCTATGACAACGCGCGTCTGTCGCAGGCGATGATCGTCAGCGGGCTTGCGCTGGGCGAGCAGCGTTTCGTCGGGGCCGGCCTGCGCAGTCTGTCGTGGCTGCTGCGGATGCAAAGCGCGCCCGAGGGGCATTTCCGGCCGATCGGTTCGGCAGGTTTCGGCCTGACCCGCAAGGCGCAGCCGCTGCCCTTCGATCAACAGCCGGTGGAGGTGCCTGCAACCGTCGCCGCGTGCCTTGCCGCGTTTCGCGCAGACGGCGACAGACGCTGGCACACCGAAGCCTTGCGCGCGCATGACTGGCTGTTCGGTCGCAACGATCTGGGCAAGCCGCTGGTCGATGCGGCGCGCGGCACTTGCTGCGATGGGTTGCATCCGGACCGGGTAAACCTCAACTGCGGCGCGGAATCGGTGATATCGGCGTTGCTCAGCCAGCAGGATCTGGATCGCTTCATCGATTGATTGCCGCATTTGCTTGTATCGGCGGGGTCCATCGGCCAGTGAGAGGCCAACAGCGCGCTCGCTGATCCCATACAGAACCGGAAATTTATGACCCACCCGCTTTTCGTCAGCCGCCAGTCGCTCGAACTGAGAGGGGATTGCTCGCGCGTCGTCGTCCGGTCGTTCCGGCCTTCGGTAGAACCGCGCGAGTTCAATCAGCTCGATCGCAGCCGGGCAGACAATATCATCGCGCGTGTCTTGTCGCTCGATGATGCTGGAACCCACGCGCTGCTGGCGCAGGTGCTGGCCAATTTCGATGTGCGCCATCGCAACCTGTTGCGGCAGTTTGCAGAGCGCGCCGACGCCATGCTGGTGTCTTATGCGCCAGATGTGGAGCTGACCGCTGAGCGCCGCCAATTGCTCGGTGCTTTTTTCCTCAACGAATACAGCTTTGAGGCAGCCGCGCTGTTCAACCCCAGCATCGTTGCGCATCCTGACCAGTCAGATGTCGCCGATGGAGCGTTGCGCGTGGTGCTCAGCCTGCGCGCGGTGGGAGAGGGGCATGTCTCCTCGCTCACCTTCCGCTCGGCGCTGGTGCAGGCCGATGGATCGGTGATCGTCGATCCCACCAACCGGCTGGCCGCCTTGCCCAAGGTGCGCGGCCGCGTCGGCGACATGCTCGACCTGACCTTCGATCCTGAAACCGAACTGTCGGAACGCGTCGTCTTCCCGGTGACCGAAGCGCAATCCAATGGGCTCGAAGACGCCCGGTTCGTGGCTTTTGAAGAGAACGGCAAGACCGTTTATCACGCCACCTACACCGCCTTTAGCGGACGCGGAATTCGATCCGAACTGCTCAGCACCACCGATTTCCTGTCGTTCCGGCTGACCCCGCTGAAGGGCGATGCGGCGAGTAACAAGGGCATGGCGCTGTTCCCGCGCAAGGTGAACGGGCGTTATGCGATGATCGGGCGGCAGGATAACGAAAACCTGCACCTGCTTTATTCGGACGACCTGCTCACCTGGAGCGGCGGCACCAAATTTCTCGAGCCGCGCTTCCCGTGGGAATTCGTGCA
>JBBQXX010000046.1:0-14479 GCA_038209235.1 Sphingomonadales bacterium
TCGGCTTCGGTGGCATCCATCATCCGGCCGGTCAGGCACATATCCATCGTCTTGGCCTTGCCGATGGCGCGCGCCATGCGCTGCGACCCGCCCATGCCGGGGGTGACACCCAGCTTGATCTCGGGCTGGCCAAACTTGGCGTTGTCGCCTGCGATGATGAAATCGCACATCATCGCCAGTTCGCATCCACCGCCCAGCGCATAGCCTGCAACAGCGGCGATCACCGGTTTGCGCGTTGCGGTGACCCGGTCATAGCCTGCAAAGAAATTGCCGCCGTACATGTCGGCAAAGCTTTGGCTGGCCATTTCCTTGATATCGGCGCCTGCGGCAAACGCCTTCTGGCTGCCGGTCAGCACCGCTGCTCGCTGCGAGGGGTCAGCATCGAAGGCAGCCAGTGCGGCGATCAGATCAGCCAGTACCTGACTGTTCAGCGCGTTGAGCGCCTGCGGACGGTTGAGCGTGATCAGCGTCACGGCGTCGCGCTGTTCGACGATCAGGGTTTCATACGTCATCGTGCAATCTCCAGTGGCGTCCAGGCCTCAGCATCGGGAAGCGGCGCAAAGATGGAATCGATCAGTTCATCGCTGACGTCTTCGGGGGTGGCGGGGTGCCAGCGCGGCGCATTGTCTTTCTCGATGATCAGCGCGCGCACACCTTCGATAAAGTCATGCATCTGGACGACGCGCGCACCAATCGCATATTCCTGCTGCATCTCTGCGGCGAAATCATGCATCTGCGCGCCTTCTTTCAACTGGCGCAGCGCGACCTTGCAGGTTTGCGGAGACTTTGTCCGCAAGGTGTTGAATTCCTTCTGACTCCATGGCGATCCATCGGCGATCAGTTCAGCCAGAATTTCTTCATAATAATCCGATGCAAACAGCCGGTTGATCGCTTCGGTGTTGTCGATGATCCGGGCCGGTGGCGGGGCGACGGCAAGATCCGACAGAATATCGGCGATCTGGCCGGGATGCTGGGCAATCTGCGCCTTCGCGTTGTGCAGCACATCTGATGGCAGATAATGCGTAGCAAGCCCGAGCGCGTGACATTCGGCACCATCAAGCCGAGCTCCGGTGAGCGCAAGAAACTGGCCGACGCGGCCAGGCAGGCGCGACAGGTACCAACCGCCGCCGACGTCAGGGAACAGGCCGATGCCCGTTTCAGGCATGGCCAACCGCGTGTTCTGCGTTGCGACGCGGAACTTTGCGGGCTGCGACAGGCCTACGCCGCCACCCATGGTGATGCCATCCATGAAGGCGACAACCGGCTTGGGATAGGTGAACAGCAGATGGTTGAGGCGATATTCGACGAAGAAGAACGCGCGCGCCTCAGCGCCATCTGCCGCGCCGCTGGTCGCCAGCATGCGGATATCGCCGCCCGCGCAAAACCCGCGGCCCTCGCTGTGATCGATGATCACCGCCTCGATTGCCGGGTCGGTCAGCCAGCCCAGCAGAGCATCGATCATCGCAGCGCACATCGCCGTGGTCAGCGCGTGAAGCGCTCCGGGGCGATTGAGGCTGATGATGCCGGCGCGTCCCTCGGTGCGCACCACAATGTCGTTCGTCATGGCTTGTTCCTTACTGGCGCAACATTTCGCGGGCGATGATCATCCGCATCACCTGGTTGGTGCCCTCGAGGATCGAATGCACGCGCAGATCGCGCCAGAACCGCTCGATCGGATAGTCCTGCAAATAACCATAGCCGCCAAACAGTTGCAGCGCATCGTTGACAATCCTCGAACCGCTGTCGGTCGCCAGACGTTTGGCCATGGCGGCAAACTTGGTTTTATCGGGCGCGTTGTTGGAGACCTTGGCGGCGGCAAGATAAAGCAACGCGCGCGCCGCTTCCAGATCGGTCGCCATATCGGCGAGCATGAACTGGGTGTTCTGAAATTCGGCGATGCGTTTGCCGAACTGCTTGCGATCATTGGTGTAGCTTACCGCCTCGTCGAGACACCGCTGCGCGCCGCCCAGCGAACACGCGCCGATATTGAGGCGACCGCCATCCAGCCCCATCATCGCAAACCGAAAGCCATCGCCTTCTGCGCCAACCCGGTTGGCAACGGGGATGCGCGCGTTGTCGAAGATGACCTGCGCGGTGGGCTGGCTGTGCCAACCCAGCTTCTTTTCATTCGCCCCAAAGCTGACCCCGGGCGTATCCTTTTCGATCACCAGACATGAAATCCCCTTGGGGCCATCCTCGCCGGTGCGCACCATCGTGACGTAAACGTCGTTTTCTCCTGCGCCGCTGATGAACTGCTTGGTGCCGTTGAGCACGTAATGGTCGCCATCGAGCACGGCCCGGGTCCTGAGCGCCGCAGCGTCCGATCCCGACCCCGGTTCGGTCAGGCAATAGCTGGCGATCTTTTCCATCGACACCAGATCGGGCAGAAAGCGCGCCCTGAGGTCGTCCGAGCCGAAGTGGTCGATCATCCAGGCCGCCATGTTATGGATCGAGATAAAGGCGCTGGTCGAGGGGCAGCCATACGCCATGGCCTCCATGATCAGCGCAGCCTCAAGACGCCCCAGGCCGATGCCACCGCTGTCTTCACTGACATAGATCGCGGCAAAACCAAGGTCTGCAGCCTGCTTGATGGTGTCGCGCGGGAAGATGTGCTTTTCGTCCCATTCGGCGGCAAACGGCGTGATCTTATCGGCGGTGAATTTGCGCGCCGCATCCTGGATGGCAAGCTGGTCTTCGGTGAGGTCGAACTGATCCGTCATGACTGTCCTGTCGCTGTTATTGGCTGATCCGGACGGTGCGGCCCCGATCGTTAGGCGATTATCGCAATCGTTCGCCTTTGGCCAGTCCATCGCCGCTGTGCTTTTTCCATAGGTGCCGTGCAGAAACACCGGGCCCATCCAGCGCTGCTGCAACTATCCCCGCATTGCGCCTGCGCCGGGGATGACGAACCGGGCGCAGGCTGATAGCAGCAGGCCACGATGGCGCTTCACGACCCTTCCCCTACCCCCTCGCCTGGCGCTGAACTGTCCGGCAACGGGGCGCTGCGTGGCATCGCAGCGCGGCTGTTTGCTGCGGTGTGCCTTACCGCGATGTTTGCCTGCGTGAAGATTGCCTCGTCACGCGGGGTGCATGTGCTGGAAAGCGTGTTCTATCGCCAGCTGATGGGTATGATCTTGCTGATCCCCGTTGCGCTGGCAGGACCAGGCTTGTCGGCCCTCAAGACAACGCGCCCGTGGACACATGCCAGCCGCATGGCGGTCGGCATGGTGGCGATGTCGCTCAATTTTCTGTCATTTGCGCTGCTGCCGATAGCCGAGGCGACCGCGATCGGCTTCATGGTCCCGATCGTCGCGACGCTGTTGTCGATCGTGTTGCTCAGCGAGGCGGTGGGCGTTCATCGCTGGGCGGCAATCGCGGTGGGTCTTGTCGGCGTGTTCATCGTGATCCAGCCGGGCGACGGGCATATTCCGCTGACGGGTGCGCTGGTTGGCCTTGCCGGGGTCGCGATGACCGCCTGGGTGAGCATCATCATCCGCAAGCTTGGGCAAACCGAAAGCCCGGTCACCACCATGTTCTGGTTTTCCTTGAGTTCGCTGGTGCCGCTGACCATTGCAATGCTGTTTGTCGGGACCACGCATGATCCGGGCACTTGGGGCGTGATTGGCCTGCTGGGTGTATTTGGCGCAGCCGCGCAACTGGCGATTACTTCGTCCTTGCGCTTTGCACCGGTCTCGGTGGTGCTGCCGATGGACTATTCCAGCCTGATCTGGGCCACGCTGATCGGATATCTGATCTGGGACCGCTGGCCCATTCCTGCCACGTGGATAGGCGCTCCGCTGATCATCGGATCGGGGTTGTATATCGCCTGGCGCGAACATCGTCTGGCCCGCGATGTGCGCGCGGAAATTCACCCGACCTGACGTTCATGCCCCTGCCAATAGGGATCACGCAGCGCACGCCGCAGGATCTTGCCGGTGGCATTACGCGGCATTTCTGCAATGACATCGATCGATTTGGGTGCCTTGAATGGCGCGATGCGCTCTCGCGCCCAGGTGATTACCGATGCAGCATCCACATCATGCCCCGGTTTTGGAACCACCACCGCCTTGACCGCCTCGCCCCATTTGTCGTCAGGTATCCCGATCACCGCGACCTCCAGCACATCGGGATGGCCGAAAATCGCGTTCTCCACTTCGGCTGGATAGATGTTTTCGCCGCCCGATATGATCATGTCCTTCACCCGGTCCTGGATGAAGACATAGCCGTCATCGTCCATATAGGCGGCATCGCCGGTGAGCAGCCAGCCATCTGCATCGATGGTTTCGCGGGTCTTGGCATCGTTGCGCCAATAACAGACCATGTTCAGCGCCGAGCGCGTCGCGATCTCTCCGATCGTGCCATTGGCAACAGAGCGCCCGGCCTTGTCGACGATGCGTATTTCGACACCCGGCAACGCTTTGCCCGCAGACCGCATCCGTGCATTGCCATCGGGATCATGATCCTCGGGCGGCAGGGCGCAAAACGTGCCGGTCGTCTCGGTCATGCCATATTGCTGGCAGAAGTCCGCACCCGTAGTTTGCATAGACTGGCGCAGCAACGCCAGCGGAATAGGAGCCGCGCCGTACATCACCAGCTTGAGCCTTGACCAGTCCATGCTCGCAGCGCGTGGATGGTTGACAACCATCTGTAGCGCGGTGGGCACCAGAAACATGTGCGTGACACCGTCAGCAACGCAGTCAAGCACCGCATCGGGTGAAAACTCGGCGCGCACGACGGCGCGGCAGCCGTTGTAAAACGCAATTGTCCCCACACCCGAGCCAGCTATATGCCCGACCGGCATGATCACCAGCATCGAATCGTCACTGCTGATCTTGTACCAATCGACGTCGGACGCCTCGATAATCGGGCGAAGGCCAAACATGTTGCGGTTGCAAAGCACAGCCCCCTTGGGGTTGCCGGTGGTGCCCGATGTATACAGTTGCAGCACACCGCGTTCCAGATCGGCTTCCGGCAGCATGCCTGGTGGTTGGGCATCGACCCAGTCTTCGAAAGCCTGCAAGCCGCTGGCGCTGTCATCGCCATCGACCAGCACAAACCGCACCGTATCCAGCCCCTCGCTCGCCGCTTTGGCCACCACGGCACAGGCTGGCTGGCACAACAGCAGCGCAGCGCCAGTGTCCTCCAGGATGTAGCGAACCTCAGGTATCGCCAGTCGCCACCCGATCGGGGCGAGGGTCAGCCCTGCCCGGCTGGCCGCGACCAGCAGCGCGAAATAGATGCTGGCGTTCTTGCCAAGCCAGGAGATGCGCTCGCCGGGCTGCAACCCCGCGCCTACCAGCGCGCGCGCATAGCGGTCGACCATCATGTCAAGTTCGCGAAAGCTGATTTTTTCGTGACCGTCATCCAGCGCAATAGCGTCTGGCTGCAGCCCCGCCCAATAGCTGATTGTGGTGCCCAGGTCGGTCCGCTCGTTACTCGCAGTCGCCAGCATATCGCTCTCCCATATACGTTATCAGCAGGCTGTGTCGTCCCTGCGTTTTGCGCAAGGCTAGGCTGAATGCCGGTGACTTGGCAATCGGTTTGCATCAGACCTTGCAATAAACCAGCGACAGATTGTTGGCGGGCATCTCCACCAACGCGGCGCGAATGAACCCGCATCCGTCCGCCAGATGATCAACCTGCGCGACATCGCGCAGTCCCCACTCCGGGTTGCGGCCCTTGAGCGACGCATCGAACTCCAGATTGCCGTGTGCGGTCTTGACGTCATGGCGGATGAACGGACCATACAGAAACAAGGCCGCGTGGGTTGGCAGCACCTCGGCCGCCTTGCGGAACAGCGACCGGGTCGCCGACCACGGGCTTATGTGCAACATATTGATGCAGACGATCGCGTCAGCGTGGCTGATCGGCCAGTCGGGCTGCTCGACATCGATCAGCATAGGCGGGCGCACATTGGCCAGGCGCACATTGGTGAGGCGCGCATCTGCGCTCCATGCCGCAATCGAGCGCAGCGCCTGAGGCTCGCAATCGCTTGGCTGCCATTGCAAGTGGGGCATCGCCTCGGCAAAGTGGACGACATGCTCGCCGCTGCCGCTGGCGATTTCCAGCACCAGCCCCGTCGCAGGCAAATGGCGGCGCAGGACATCGGTGATTGCAACCCGGTTGCGCAGCGTTGCCGGGGCATGCCGCCGCGCAGCTTCGCCTGCCTCTTCGATCAACCAGGGCTTGGGGTCGCTCATCGCGCTATCATGTGCGGAAAAGTCCGGACGTGCAATGTCACCGCTTGCCAGCTTTCGTGCAAAACGCCACTTTAAGCGGCGATGGACAGCGAACCACCCCAATTGCCGCGCACCGATCCCAGCCTGGCGCCATCGGTCGGATTTCCGCCGCCTTTGGTGTTCCTGGGCTTCATTCTGCTGGGACTAACCGCCGATGACCTGCTGGCGCTGCCGGGAATCCCGATCAGCCGCGATGCGACATGGGTGGGGTTTGCGATGGTGATGGCAGGCATCGGCCTGCTCATCGTCTCGCTCGGCCTGTTCCGGGCCTATGGCGAAAACCCTGAGCCGTGGACCCCCAGCCAGGCGATCATTGCCCGCGGTCCCTATCGGCACAGCCGCAACCCCATGTATCTGGGGATGCTGGTGATCCACACCGGCTATGCCATCTGGGATGCAAGCATGGGCGCGCTGATCCTGGCGCCGATAGCCTTTATCGTGATCGACCGCGCGGTAATTATTCCCGAAGAGAGCTATTTACGCGCCAGATTTGGCACGATGTATGAAGATTACTGCCGCCGCGTGCGCCGCTGGATCTGAAAGGCTCACCCGGCGTGGGGCCGGGTGAGCCTTGCTCGCTTATTCTGCCGCTTCGGCTTGCTCGGCCGCAGGTTCGGTCCACACCAGCACCGGCTTGCGCGCCGCCAGCGTTTCATCGAGCCTGCGACGCGGCGCAAAATGCGGTGCGCTGTGCAGGGACTCATCGCCTGACCGCGCGCGTTTCGCCACAGAGCGCAACGCACCGATGAACTGGTCGAGCGCTGCCTTGCTCTCGGTTTCGGTGGGTTCGACCAGCATCGCACCATGAACCACCAGCGGGAAATACACCGTCATCGGGTGGAAGCCCTCGTCGATCAGCCCCTTGGCAAGGTCGATGGTCGAAAAGCCCTCGGCAAAACCGTTGTCCGAAAACAGCGCTTCATGCATGCACGGGCCAGCGGCTCCAAACGGCGCATCGAGCACATCTTCCAGCGACCGCAGGATGTAGTTGGCGTTCAGCACCGCATCTTCTGCAACCTGAAGCAGACCATCGGCACCATGGCTGAGGATATACGACAGCGCGCGGCTGAACATACCCATCTGGCCGTGGAAGGCGACCATCCGGCCAAAGCTCGACTGGTGATGATCAGCGGCGGTTTCTTCCTCGATCAGCACCAGACTGCCATCGTCCTGACGCTCGACAAACGGCAGTGGCGCAAACGGCGCGAGCGCCTCGGAGAAGACCACCGGACCTGAACCTGGCCCGCCGCCGCCGTGCGGGGTGGAGAAGGTCTTGTGCAGGTTGATGTGCATCGCATCGACGCCAAGGTCGCCTGGACGCACCTTGCCGACCACCGCGTTGAAATTGGCGCCATCGCAATAGACGAACCCGCCAGCGGCATGCACCGCATCAGAAATCGTCTTGAGATCACGCTCGAACAGGCCGCAGGTATTGGGATTGGTGATCATCACGCCTGCGACGTCGGGTCCAAGCCGTGCCTTCAAGGCTTCGACGTCGATACGCCCATCGGCATTGGCCGGAATGTCTTCGACCTGATAGCCGACGAATGCTGCGGTTGCCGGGTTGGTGCCGTGCGCGCTTTCAGGCACCAGAATGACCGAGCGCTTGTCACCGCGCGCTTCCAGCGCCGAACGAATCGCAAGAATGCCGCACAGTTCGCCATGCGCGCCTGCCTTCGGCGACATCGCCACCGCCGCCATGCCGGTCAGCTTGGTCAGCCATTCACCCAGTTCATCGATCAGCGCCAGCGCACCCTGCACGGTGTGAATTG
The DNA here is from genome assembly GCA_038209235.1 of Sphingomonadales bacterium. Classification (GTDB taxonomy): domain Bacteria; phylum Pseudomonadota; class Alphaproteobacteria; order Sphingomonadales; family Sphingomonadaceae; genus Blastomonas. The sequence goes on from JBBQXX010000046.1 coordinate 8,012, forward strand.
GCTGCAACGGATGGATATCGGCAAAACCCGGAAGCCGTGCGAGTTTCTCGTTGAGCCGGGGATTATGCTTCATCGTGCATGATCCCAGCGGAAAAAGCCCCAGATCGATCGCATAGTTCTGGCGGCTGAGCCGCGTATAATGGCGCACCGTTTCCTGCTCGGACAGACCGGGCAAGCCGATTGCGGCCTTGCGTTCGAGCCCGCCTAGCCGCGATGCAAACTTTGGCACTGCGGGCAGATCAACTCCGGTGCGATGGGAATCGCTGATTTCGAAGATCAGCGCTTCTTCGAGCATCAGCGCACGGTTGCCGGTGCTGGTCGGTGGCGCGCTGTTGGCGGGCAGTTCGGCGTCCTGACGCGTCGGGCGTCCCTGATTGTTCATGCTCATGCGAGCAACTCCTGCAAATTGGTTGCGAACGTTTCGATATCCTGCGTCGTTGCGGTCTCTGTCACCGCCACAATCAGCCCATGCGCCAGGTCTGGATCTTCGGGGTAGAGACGGCCCAGCGACACACCGCCCAGAATCTTGCGATCGGCCAGTAAACGGACAATCTCGCGCGCATCCTTGGGAAGAACGATCGTGAACTCATTGAAAAAGCTGTCATTGATGATCGTCACGCCAGGCACCTGCGCCAAGCGGTCGGCAGCACTTACTGCCATTGCATGGTTCAGCTCGGCAAGCCCGCGTAGTCCCTTTTCGCCGAGCAGCGTCATGTGCACGGAAAATGCCAACGCGCACAATCCGCTGTTGGTGCAAATGTTGCTCGTCGCCTTCTCGCGCCGGATGTGCTGTTCGCGCGTCGACAACGTCAGCACATAGCCGCGCTTGCCTTCTGCATCGACAGTTTCACCGCACAAACGGCCCGGCATCTGGCGGACATATTTCTGTTTACAGCCGAACAGGCCGACATACGGCCCGCCAAATTGCAGACCAACGCCAATCGACTGGCCTTCGCCGACGACGATATCTGCGCCCATTTCACCTGGGCTGCGCAATGCGCCCAGCGCCACAGGTTCAGTCACCACCGCGATCAGCAGCGCGCCTGCCGCCTGTGTGGCGCGTGCCAGCGCCGAAAGGTCGCCGATACGGCCCAGGATGTCGGGGTACTGGACCACCACACAGCTTGTGTTCTTGTCGATCTGGCTGATCAGATCGTCGATATCGGTTTTTGCGGTCAACGTCGGCGCGCTGTGCACCAAGGCATCGCCGGTAAAGCGCGCCATGGTCTTGGCGACGCCGACGTAATGCGGATGCAACCCCGATGAGATCAGCGCGGTGGCGCGCTTGGTGATCCGCCGGGCCATGCTGATCGCTTCCCAGCATGCGGTCGAACCATCATACATCGATGCGTTGGCGACATCACAGCCGAGCAAACGCGCGACCTGGGTCTGGAACTCGAACAGCATCTGCAGCGTGCCCTGCGCGATTTCCGGCTGATAGGGCGTATACGCGGTCAGGAACTCGCCGCGCTGGATCAAGTGATCCACCGACGCCGGGACATGATGGCGGTAAGCGCCTGCCCCCATGAAGAATGGCACTTCGCCGGCCACCATATTCTGTCCGGCGAGCGCTTTGAGATGGCGCTCGACCATCATTTCGGGCGCATGCATCGGCAGATCGTGGATCGGGCCGGTCAGCCGTGCTTCATGCGGGATGTCGACAAACAGATCATCGATCGATCCTGCGCCAACTGTGGCGAGCATCGACTGCCGATCCGCAGTATTGAGGGGCAAATAACGCATAGCCTAGAGATTTCCTTTGGGATCGCAGCCAAGATAGGCTGAAAGTACCGAATTATATCAGAGTCCTGCTACGTACTTCTTATAACCAGCCTCATCCATCAGACCATCGAGCTCGCTGGTGTCGGTCAGCTCGAGCTTGAAGAACCAGCCGTCGCCTTCGGGATCGGTGTTGACCAGCGCCGGCTCATCGGCGAGCACGTCATTGCCCTCGACAATCGTGCCGGAGACGGGGCTGTAGACATCGCTTGCCGCCTTGACCGACTCGACAACTGCGGCCTCATCGCCCTTGTCGAATTGCTTGCCCTCGGTGGGCACATCGACGAACACGACATCGCCGAGCTGTTGCTGCGCATATTCGGTGATGCCGACGGTGGCGACATCGCCTTCAACTTCAACCCATTCGTGTTCTTCGGTAAAATAGCGGCTCATGGCTTGGGCTCCTTGCAGATTGTAGGGATTCAGGCGGTGGCGGGCCGGTGATAGCGATGCGGCACGAACGGCATTGCGGTCACCGTCACCGCAATGCGCTTGCCACGCACCTCGGCTTCCAGCGCGCTGCCAAGGGCGGCGTGCGCTGAAGCGACAAAGCCCATCGCAATCGGCGCGCCGATACTGGGTGCAAAGCCACCCGAGGTGACGGTGCCAACCGGCTGATCGCCAAGAAACAGCGCTGCTCCCTCACGCACTGGCTGGCGGCCTTGGACTGTAAGGCCGACGCGCTTGCGGGAAGCACCGTTGGTGAGCTCGCCCAGCACGCGCCCGGAGCCTGCAAAGCCACCCTCCGTGCGGCGGCGCTTGCTGATCGCAAAGCCCAGATCGCCTTCAACCGGGCTGGTATTCTCATCCAGATCATGCCCGTACAATGGCAACCCGGCCTCCAGTCGCAGCGAATCGCGTGCGCCAAGCCCGATGGGCTTGACGCTTTCGATGGCGCACAGCCGATCAGCCAGCGCGACCGCATGATCGCAATCGATGCTGATCTCAAAACCGTCTTCGCCGGTGTAGCCCGAGCGGCTGATCCAGACCGGTACGCCTTCAAAAGCGAAGGCACCCGCCTGCATGAAATACAGCGCGGCTGTTTCTGGGATTATACTGGCCAGCGCCTCACCCGCCTTTGGCCCCTGCAGCGCAAACAGCGCCCGCTCATCAAGCAGCGTGATGACCACTTCATCGGGGAACGTCTCGCGCATATGCGCCAAGTCGTCATACTTGCACGCGCCGTTGACGACCAGATACAGGTCACGCTCGCGCCGCGTGATCATCAGATCATCGAGGATGCCGCCATTGTCGTCGAGCAACAGCGAATAGCGCAGGCGATTTACCGCAAGCTTGAGAATTTCGCCCGGCACAATCGTTTCCAGCGCCACATCGGGTGCCTCGCCGGTCAGCAGCGCTTGCCCCATATGGCTGACATCAAACAGCCCGGCGTTCTCGCGCGTCCACAGATGCTCGGCCATCACGCCTTCGTATTGCACCGGCATCTGATAGCCAGCGAACGAGACCATCCGACCGCCACGCGCGCGGTGCCATGCGTCAAGCGGCAAAAGCTTGTCGGGCACGCGTTCGAGCATTTCGGCGATATAGTCGGTCATGAGGCGCTCCAGAGGCATAAGGCTGAACGGCGCGGCATGGCCTTATGGCCCTGCCCAGCATTCAACCCCCTCTGTCACTTGAACCTGAGAGCTTTCATGGATGTCCGACCAAACGAACCACCATTTACCCCTTCGGTGGAGCGGCCCGGCAGGGCCACTCGCTTTCCAGAGCGCCGACTAACGACACGGTCCCGATGACCTGAGAGATTCCGGGGCGGTTGCTCCTTCGGTGGCAGGGCAGGCCCTGCGCTCTCCCGTGTCGTCTTCAAGGGCTTGCACCCCATCGACTGGCCCCCGGAATGAACAAAGCCTATGGGGCTGTCAATCGAATTGCGCTGCGGTGCAATATTTATCCCTCAGACATGGCTGAGGCCCAAGGGCGCATGACCGAATATCTGGCGGTGGCATGTCAGCGCAAAGCGATCGGTCATCCCGGCCATGAAATCAGCGATATGGCGGCTGCGTTGCGGCTCGTTTCCGGGCAAGCGATCGCGCCATTCTGCTGGCAGGAATTGCGGATTGTCGCTGTACGCTGCAAACAGCGCGGCCACCACATTGCGCGCCAGCAACGCGGCCTCTGCCTGGCGAGGGTGATGATAGACCCGCTCATACATGAATGCCTTGAGCTGCCGCTCCTGCGCTGCCATCGCGTCCGAAAATCCCGCGATCATCTGACCTGCACCGCGCACATCGTCGATGCTGGCGATGCGCAGAGCCGCGATTTGCCGCTGCGTTGACGCAATGACGTCATTGACCATCAAGCCGATCTGATCACGCACGAACTCCGCCTGAAGCTGTCGCGGTGCGACATCGGCAAAGCGCGTGCGGATCGCATCCCACTGCTGCGCGGCAAACGGCAATTCCAGCAAGTCATCGAATGCCAGAAATCCAGCCCGCAGGCCGTCATCGATGTCATGGTTGTCATAGGCTATGTCATCGGCAACCGCCGCCACCTGCGCCTCGAGCGAGGCCCAGCGCGACAGTTGCAGATCAAACCCATCGTCAATCGCCGCCAGCGCCCAGGTCGGTGCCGCGACTGGCCCGTTATGCTTGGCGAGGCCTTCGAGCACTTCCCAGCTAAGGTTCAGCCCCTGCCAGCGCGGATAAGGCGAATCGAGCACATGCAGGGCGCGCAGGGTCTGGGCGTTGTGGTCAAACCCGCCATGCTGCGTCATCGCCGCCTGCAGCGCATCTTCGCCAGAATGACCAAACGGCGGGTGGCCGATATCGTGCGCCAGGCACAAGGCTTCGGTGAGGTCTTCGTCGAGCCCCAACGCGCGCGCGATCGTGCGGCCAATCTGGGCGACTTCAAGGCTGTGGGTCAGGCGAACGCGGTAATGATCGCCATCGGGCGCGACGAACACCTGCGTTTTGTGGCGCAACCGGCGAAAGCTGATCGAATGGATGATCCGGTCGCGGTCACGCTGAAACGCCCCGCGCGGCCCTCGCGTCGGCGATCCATCCTCAGCATATTGCCGACCGCGTGTGAGTGCGGGATCACAGGCATAAGGGGCGCGGGGGGACATTATGTGTTTGAACCTCCAAGGGCGCTGTGAGTTCTCTGGCGAAAGCCTGAGCCCAGGAGTCAAATTGCGTTGCAGCCGCCCCTGGATCCCGGCTTTTACCGGAAAGCGGCTGCGTGGTCAGATCTTAGCATCAACCCTCGCCCAGAATCCAGTCGACCGCGGCGTGGGCGTGGATTTCGGTTCCGTCGTAGATCGGCAAGACATTCGCCTTGGTGTCGATGATCATTTCCAGCTCGGTACACCCCAGCACCACGGCCTGCACGTTTTCCTTGGCGATGTTGGTCAGGAAGGTCTTCATCGTCCGTTCGGATTCGCGCACGATCCGCCCCTCCATCAGCTCATCGTAGATGATCCGCTCGATCTCCTCGACGCGATCCATCTTTGGCGCGAGCAACCCGATGCCGTGTCGCACCAGACGCTGGCGATAGAAGCTCTCCAGCATCACATTGCGCGTGCCGATCAGCGCGGCGCGCTTGATGCCATCGGCCTGCATCTTCTGGCCCACGCAATCGGCGATATGCACCACAGGAACCCCAACCGATGCCTGCACCCGGTCATAGACCTTGTGCATCGAATTGGCGCAGATCAGGATCGCGGTCGCGCCGGCCTGTTCCAGCGTGCGTGCTGCTGCGGTGAGCTTGTCGGCCGCATGATCCCACCCTTCTGGCGTGGTGATCTGTGCAATATCGCAGAAGTTGAGGCTCTCGATCACGATCGGCCCGCTGCACAGCGATCCGACGCGCTTTTGGACCTCCTTGTTGATCAGGCGGTAATAGGTCTGGGTCGAAACCCAGCTCATCCCGCCAATCAGACCGATCTTGCGCATTGCGTTCCGATCTTAATGTCCAAGGTTCTTACAGATATCTTCGACCATTTTCTTTGCATCGGCCAGCAGCATCATCGTCTGGTCCATGTAAAACACGTCGTTATCGACGCCGGCATAGCCGACCCCGCCCATCGAGCGCTTAATGAACAACACGGTCTTGGCCTTGCCCACGTCAAGCACGGGCATCCCGTAAATCGGCGAGGTCTTGTCGGTTTTCGCCGCCGGGTTGGTCACATCGTTCGCGCCGATGACGAAGGCGACATCGGTCTGCGCGAATTCGCTGTTGATATCCTCCAGCTCGAACACGTCGTCATAGGGCACGTTCGCTTCGGCCAGCAGCACGTTCATATGCCCCGGCATCCGCCCGGCGACGGGGTGGATCGCATATTTCACGCGCACGCCATGCGCCTTCAACTTGTCGCCCATCTCGCGCAAAGCGTGCTGCGCCTGGCTCACCGCCATGCCGTATCCCGGCACGATGATGACCTGTTCGGCCTGGCCAAGCAGGAAACCGGCATCCTCGGCTGATCCGCGCTTCCACGGGCGCTGTTCCTTCGCCTCGCCGCCGCCAGAATCGGCGACTGCGCCGAAGCCGCCCGCGATCACGCTGATGAAGCTGCGGTTCATCGCCTTGCACATGATGTAGCTGAGGATCGCGCCCGACGACCCGACCAACGCGCCCGTAATAATCATCGCGGTGTTGTGCAGCGTGAAACCCATCGCCGCCGCCGCCCAGCCCGAATAGGAGTTCAGCATCGACACCACGACCGGCATGTCCGCC
>JBBQXX010000047.1:0-14371 GCA_038209235.1 Sphingomonadales bacterium
CGGCAACCCGCGCCCGCGGCTGTTCCGCCTGGTTGAAGACAGGGCGGTGATCAACCGCATGGGTTTCAACAATGACGGTGCCGAAGCGGTGGTCGCGCGGCTGAAGGCGGCAGAGCACCGCGCCGGAATCATCGGCGTCAACATCGGCGCAAACAAGGATTCTGCCGACCGCATCGCCGACTATGCGACGATGACGCGGACCATGGCCCCGCTGGCGCGTTATCTGACGGTCAATGTCTCCTCGCCCAACACGCCGGGGCTGCGCGCCTTGCAGGATGCAGGCGCGCTCGCCGCGTTGCTCGATGCGGTGCTGGAGGCGCGCGGCGCGCACCGCTGCCCGGTGTTCCTCAAGCTCGCCCCTGATCTGGCATCCCCCGATATCGATGCCATCACCCGCATCGCGCTCGACAAGGGGCTGGACGCGCTGATCGTCTCGAACACGACGATCAGTCGGCCTGCCATGCGATCCCGCCATGCGGGCCAGACCGGCGGGCTGTCAGGCGCTCCGCTGCGCGATCTGGCGCACCAGCGGCTGCGCGATTTCCGCGCGGCCAGCGGGGGCGCGATCGCGCTGATCGGCGTCGGTGGCATCGCCAGCGCCCAGGACGCCTACGCCCGCATCCGCGCCGGAGCCGCGCTAGTGCAGATCTATTCCGCGCTCGTCTATGAAGGGCCCGGACTGGCGGCAAAAATCAACCGCGGCCTGAAAGCGCTGCTGAAACAGGATGGTTTTGCGACACTGGCCGAGGCGGTGGGGGTCGATTGATTCGTGCGAAGGCGCGAAGACACGAACAGAAAGACCACCCGCTTTCCGGCGAACGCCGGAGCCCAGGAACCAGATTGTATTGCGGTTGCCCTGGATTCTGGCTTTCGCCAGAAAACGATGAGTTGTCCGTTTGTAACGTGCCGTGGAACGCAGGGAAGTACTGGCCTTGCTGCACCCCAACATCGCGGTATAACCCTGCCATGAACCTTGCCACCCGCATGCTGCTTGCAGCCGCCACCCTCACCCTGTCCACAATATCGGTCGCCGGCCATGCGCAGACGATGGCGCAGCAGCCGACCTCCGCCACCGCGGCTGCGGGCAAGGGCGTCGTCTCCTCGGCGGACCCGCGCGCTACCGCAGCGGGGCAGGAGATCTTGCGCAAGGGTGGCTCTGCGACCGATGCGGCGATGGCGATGATGCTGGCGCTGACCGTGGTCGAGCCGCAAAGTTCCGGCATCGGCGGCGGCGGATTGCTGATGCACCATGATGCTGCCAGCGGCCAGTTGCAGACCATCGACGGGCGCGAAATGGCCCCGGCATCGGCCAGTGAAAAGCTGTTTGTTGGCGCGGACGGCAAGCCGCTGCGCTTCATCGATGCGTTTCAGGGCGGACGCAGCGTCGGTGTTCCGGGCAACATCCGGCTGATGGCGATGGCGCATGCCAAATGGGGCAAGCTGCCCTGGGCGGACCTGTTTGGACCTGCGATCCGGCTGGCCGACGAGGGTTTTGTCGTCACCGACGTGCTCGCCAATGGCCTGTCGCGGCTGGCCTCGATCTGGGCGCGCTTCCCCGATGCGCGCGCCATCTACTGGAATGCGACCGGCCCGAAGGTGGCAGGTGACCGGGTCACCAACCTGGCGCTCGCCGAACTGCTCAGCGCCGTGGCCAAAGGCGGACCCGATGCATTCTACACCGGCAAGCACGGCCAGGCCCTGGCCGACGCGGTGAGCAGGTCTGCGGTCAATCCGGCAGCGATGACGATGGCTGACCTTGCCGCCTACAAGGCCAGGGAGCGCCCGCCAATCTGTTCGCGGTATCGCGGCTACAAGATCTGCGGCATGGGACCACCATCGTCGGGCGCGACCACGGTGCAGCAAATTCTGGGCATGCTCCAGCCGCACGACATCGGCGCGATGGGGCAGGATGACGCCCGGACCTGGCATCTGATCGGCGAGGCGATGCAGCTGGCGTATGCCGATCGCGAGCAATATCTGGGCGATGCAGACTTTGTCCAGGTGCCGGTCAACGGGTTGCTGGACCCGGCCTATGTCGCCTCGCGCGCCGCGCTGATCGATCCGGCCAAGGCGCTGAACACCTACACGGCGGGCACACCGCCGGGCGCGCAGCCGCGCACCGCTGCGATCTCCAGCGAAATGGCGGGGACCACGCATTTTGTCGCGGTCGATGGCGCGGGCAATATCGTCAGCATGACATCCACCGTCGAGGGCCCGTTTGGCAGCCAGCTGATCGCCAACGGATATTTCCTGAACAACGAGCTGACCGATTTCACCTTCGCGCCTGAAAAAAACGGTGCGCCGGTGGCCAACCGGGTGCAACCGGGCAAGCGCCCGCTGTCGTCGATGTCGCCGCATATCGTCTATGACGCAGCGGATCGGCCGGTGCTTGCGGTCGGTTCGGCGGGGGGCAAGCGGATCATCATGCACGTCACCAAGGCGCTGATCGGTGTGATCGATTTTGGCCTTCCCGCCGGCGAGGCGCTCGCCCTGCCCAATATCTATTTCGGCAACGGTTCGTTGATCGTCGAGGAAGACACCAAATTGGGCAGCATGAACGCGGCGCTCGCTGCGTTCGGTCAGCCGGTCGTGGTCAGCGATCTGGGATCGAAGCTCAACGCCGCGCAATTTCGCGATGGCGTGTGGACAGGAGCCGCCGACCCGCGCAGCCCCGGTGTTGCCCTGACCGAGTAAGGCGCGATTGCCGCCCCGCCTTTCGACCAACCTGCCGCCCGGTTCGACCAGCAGGGGGCTGCGCTGGAGACATCGCAGTCATCTGCGGTTAAAGAATGGAGCGATGAAGGCACTTGATATCCGCAGCGCACGGCCACCGGTGGACCAGCAGGTTGCACTGCTTTCGATCCTGGGCTTCTGGCTGTTTTACATGATCATCGTCACGCTGCGCGCGGCGGTGCTCGATTTTCCGGCGCAAGAGGAGCTGGTCGTCCGCCGCATCGCGGTGACCTTGTTTGGCATCCTGATCAACGTCTTGCTGTATCTTGGCTTGCGCTGGTTCGAGGACAGGCCGCTGACCCCGCGGGTTATTGCAGCGTGCATCGGCGCGATCCCGGCGGCGCTGGCGATCTCGACGTTCAACTATTTCGCGTTCAACATCTACGACCCGATCAGCGTTTTCGAGGACAACGAGCTGCGCGAAAAGATCGCACAGATCGATCCGCTCGCAATCGTGCTGGAGTTTGCCATCTCCAGCTATTATTTCCTGATGTCATGGGCGATGCTATATCTGGCGTTGAGCTATGCCAGCGAAGTGCGCGCCGCAGAGCGCCGCGCTGCGCGCTTTGCGCAGGCCGCGCAGCAGGCCGAGCTGCGATCGCTGCGCTATCAGGTCAATCCGCATTTCCTGTTCAACACGCTCAATTCGCTTTCTACCCTGGTGCTGCGCAACCGGCCCGATGAGGCCGAGGCGATGATCATGAACCTGTCCACCTTCTACCGCACCAGCCTGACCGGCGATCCGCTCGACGAAGTGCAGCTGGACGACGAGGTGCGGCTGCAACAGCTTTATCTCGCGATTGAAGCGGTGCGCTTTCCCGACCGGCTGAGAATCGAGATCGATATTCCTCAGGCCAGCATGGATTGCTGTGTGCCGGGTCTGATCCTGCAGCCGCTGGTCGAAAATGCGATCAAATATGGCGTGGCACGCGCCACCCGCCCGGTAACCATCGGTATTGCCGCGCGCGAGGAGAACGGCAGCCTGTTCATCACGATCAGCGACGATGGCGATGTCATCCCGTCGGATCAGGACAAGGGCAGCGGTATAGGCCTTGCCAATGTCCGCGACCGGCTTGATGCGCGCTATGGCAGCGCTGCGCGGATCGAGTGGCATTCCCCGTTTGAAGGAGGCTTTGTGGTGGACCTGACCTTGCCTGCGGTGCGCCATGTCTGCTGAACCCGGCACCGGGGGCGAGACGCTGCGCACGATGATCGTCGATGATGAGCCGCTGGCGGTCGAGCGTTTGCAACTGTTGTGCGCACGTTTGCCCCGGATCAGCCTGGTCGGCACCGCAAGCGACGGCCAATCGGCGCTGCGGCTGGCCGAACAGCTTCGCCCCGAGCTGGTGTTTCTGGATATCAACATGCCCCGGCTCGATGGCATGGGGGTCGCCCGCGCGCTGGGCCGCATGGGTCAGGTGCCCGCGATCATCTTCGTCACCGCCTATCAGGGCTTTGCGGTCGAGGCGTTCGATCTGGCGGCGATCGATTATCTGCTCAAACCTGTTGCCACCGACCGGCTGGAGCGCGCCGTGGCGCGCGTGCTCGATCGGCGCAATGCGTTCCTCAACAACCCTGCGCCTGCCGCGCCGCCACCGGGCGAATCTGCGGCGCGCGAATCGTGGGTGCGCGAGTTCTGGGTGCCGCACCGGTCCGAACTCAAAAGGATCGATGCCGAGCTGATCGAGCGGATCGATGCCGAGCGCGACTACATGCGGTTGCATGTCGGGCCGCGCAGCTATCTGATGCACGAGACGATCAAGACGCTGGAGGAGCGGCTGGACCCGGCGCGCTTCGTGCGGCTGCACCGATCGCACATCGTGCGCAACGATTACGTCACCAGCCTGCGCCACAATGGCGGCGGCGTATGGTTTGCCTGCCTTGCCGATGGCAGCGAACTGCGTGTCGGGCGCACCTATCTGGCGCGGGTCAAGGACATGGCGGGGCGTTAGAGCGACTTGAAATCCTCCCCAATCCGGGGAGGGGGACCACGCAGTGGTGGAGGGGAAGCGGGATTGTGCTGCCCTCGAAGACTCGCGCCCGGACGCTTCCCCTCCGTCAGCCCTTACGGGCTGCCACCTCCCCGTTCCGGGTGAGGATTTAAAAAAGGACCGGCAGCTTGCGGGCTACCGGTCCAGTCGGGGTTTTTTACCAAGGGGTTGGTAAAACTGCAAAGCCTTCGCGCCAGATCAGCTGCCGACAGCGATACGCTCACCGGGCTTGAATCTTTCACCGGCTTCGGCGCGGGCGACCAGCGTCACCATCGCGCGCGCGCCGCTGGCCAGGGTCTGGTCGATACAGGCCTTATGATCCAAATGTTCGCGCAGCGGGAAGCTTACCGAGGTGCCGCACACCTGCTTGGAGGCTACTTTTAGCCGCGTTTCGAGCATGGCGGTGCCCGCGGGCGTGGTGAGATCGAGATCGACGAACTTCACCTCGACGCTGCGCATGGTGCGGCCGTCGGTTGTTTCGAAGGTCTTGACCGGGCTGGCCTGAACCGCAGCGCTGAACATGATCGCCGACGCGGTGACAGCGGCCAGCGCGCGCGAGAGGATCGGGGCGGAGAGTCGGGGGGCGGAGAATTGGGGGGCGCAGAACATGGGGAGGGGGTCCTTTCAATCGGGTCGCAAACTGAACTTTGACCGGCCCTCCGGGGTATGGGTTCCCAAAAGGACCGGTCTTGTTGTGTTTGCCGCGAACGCCCCGGCCTGGGGAGCTATGGGTCATTCGCGACACGCTCTGGTTAGGCGCGCGCATCCCGCCAGTCGCCCGATGCTCGACAAATCACGCTGGCGGCTCGCTCAACGACTACAGCTGTCGACGAGCGACACTGTTCCGTCGACCAATGATGTGCTTGTCATGAAACTGTCGCCGAATCGGGGCGTTTGCCGCGCGCTGCCGTCACGCAATACGTGCCCAGCCTCGGCTTAAAAGATCGCCGCTCTCTGGCGAAAGCCAGAGTCCTGCGGTCAGATTGACCTGTGGTCGCTCTGGAGTCTCAGCTTTCGCCGGAAAACGGTGCGCGGTCACGCGGTGGGTAAACAGCCCTAGATCAGCCCCGCCAGCGGGCTCGATGGATCGGCATATTTGCGGGTGCCCATGCGGCCGGCGAGATACGCATGGCGCCCGGCTTCCACCGCCAGCTTCATCGCGCGCGCCATGCGGATCGGGTCCTTTGCCTCGGCGATGGCGGTGTTCATCAGCACCCCGTCGCAGCCCAGTTCCATTGCGATCGCCGCATCGGACGCGGTGCCGACACCGGCATCGACCAGCACCGGAACCTTGGCATTTTCGACGATCAGCCGGATGGTGACCCGGTTCTGGATCCCCAGTCCCGATCCGATCGGTGCGCCCAGCGGCATGATCGCCACTGCGCCTGCATCTTCCAGCCGTTTCGCGCCGATGGGGTCATCGACACAATAGACCATCGGCTTGAAGCCTTCGTTGGCGAGGATTTCGGTGGCGAGCAGGGTCTCATGCATATCGGGATACAGCGTCCTGGCCTCGCCCAGCACCTCCAGCTTGACCAGATCCCAGCCGCCCGCCTCACGCGCCAGCCGCAAGGTACGAATTGCCTCTTCGCCGGTGAAGCACCCGGCGGTGTTGGGCAGATAGGTGACCTTGTTGGGGTCGATAAAGTCGGTGAGCATCGGCGCGCCGGGGTCCGACACGTTGACTCGGCGCACCGCCACGGTGACGATCTGCGCGCCTGAAGCTTCAACCGCCGCAGCATTCTGCGCGAAATCCTTGTATTTGCCGGTACCGACGATCAGCCGTGACTGAAACGTGTGGCCCGCAACGCTCCAGCTGTCATCGCCTGCAACATGATCGCCGCCGCCGACAAAATGGACAATCTCCAGCCGGTCACCATCGGCAACCCCCACCTGCGCCAGCGTGGAACGCGGCACGATCTCCAGATTGCGCTCGACCGCGACCTTGGCGGGGTTGAGCCCCAGGGCGGTGACCAATTGCGCGATGCTTTGCCCGGCGGGTGTGCGCCGTTGCTCGCCATTGATGTGGACGGTGATGTCAGACGGGGCGGTGCTTGAAAAGGTGCTGGTCATAGGCCGCAACTCTTGACGCGGATGACAGGCAAAGGGCAAGCCCCAATCTTCTCTGTCCCGGTTAGCCCAGCCGTACGGCGCGAAAGTTGAGCACATGCGCAACGCTGAGAGCAGCGACACCCAACAGGGTAAAGCTGTATTCAAAGGTGGTGCCATGGGGCACGCTTATTGCCAGCAACATCGCCCCGATGCCAAGCCCGCCGATGATCAGCGGCAGGCGCGCGCCATGCAGCCGGGCACCATGGCCCAGCGCCAACGCCGCCATGATCGCGGCCAGCACAAAGCCGACCTCGTGAACCCAGGGGGACAGGAAAATGCCACCAAGCGAGGCAAAACCGGCAACCAGCCAGATGCCCGCAGCGCAATGCACCATACACAGACCCGACAACGCAATCGCTGCCGAGTCAAGCTGGCCGGAACGGGTGATACGAGACAACATGGCGGCCGACATAAGAGATATCATATCATTGCGCAATGTAGCTTAACCAATTATCTGCAAAAAGCCCTTGCAAGCCGGGTGCCGCCGTCCGAAATGCTGACCCATGACCAGCCTGACCCAAGTCCATGTTCCCGCGCAGCGCCAGACCGGCCGCACCAGCCCTGGTGCAATCGCCAACTGGCTTTATGGTGTGGCGCTGCTGGTGTTTGTCATGGTCGTCGTCGGCGGGATCACCCGGCTGACCGAGTCGGGCCTGTCGATCACCGAATGGAATGTCGTGGCAGGCACTTTGCCCCCGTTGAGCGAGCAGGCATGGGCGGCAGAATTCGCCAAATATCGGCTGATCCCCGAATATACGCAGGTCAACGTCGGCATGACGCTGGCCGAGTTCAAGAACATCTATTTCTGGGAATATACTCACCGGCTGCTCGGGCGGCTGGTCGGGTTGGCATTCGCGCTGCCGTTCGCCTGGTTTGCGCTGCGCCGCGCGATTCCGCAGGGCTATGGCTGGCGGCTGACCGCGTTGTTCGCGCTGGGCGGATTGCAGGGCGCGGTGGGCTGGTGGATGGTGGCATCGGGCCTGTCAGAGCGCACCGATGTCAGCCATTACCGGCTCGCCGTCCATCTGCTCAACGCGCTGTTCATCATGGGCGGGCTGATCTGGACCGCGCTCGACCTCAAGGCGTTGGCGCGTGACCCTGAAGCGCGCACGGCGCGGCTGACGGGGCTGAGCATCGCGGTTATCGTGATCCTGTTCGTGCAACTGCTGTTTGGCGCATGGGTGGCAGGGATGAACGCGGGCTATGCTGCCAAAAGCTGGCCGCTGATGAACGGATCGTTCTTCCCGGTTGATGTCGGCTGGTCGCAAGGGGTGCTCCACGCGCTCACCAACGATCCTTTTTTGTTGCACTTCATTCACCGCTGGTGGGCGTTTGCTGCGGTGGCAGCGCTGGTGGTGATGGGCCGCGCGTTGCGCCGCCACGACCGGCACATTTCGGCGGCGATCCATGCCGCGCTGGGTGTGCAGGTGCTGCTTGGCATAGCCACGGTGATGACCGGCGTTAACCTGCATCTGGCGGTGCTGCATCAGGCGGTTGGGGCGATTGTGGTGGCGAGCACGGTGTGGGGTGCGCACCGGCTGGGTCAGGCAAGCCGAAAACGCGCTGCATGATCGGCGACGGCCTGTCTGATCCCGGCGATATCCGGCTGGTCTATTGTGCGTTTGCCGACGAAGAAGAGGCGCGCACCGTTGCCCGCACCGTGGTGCGCGAACAGCTGGCCGCCTGCGCCAATATCCTGCCCGCGAGCACCTCTATCTATCACTGGCACGGTGAACTGAGCGAACAGACCGAGGTGCCGGTGCTGTTCAAGACCGCCTTGCCCCAATCGAAGGCGCTGGTGGCGCGTATCGTCCATCTGCACAGCTATGACGAGCCCGCCGTGCTGGTGCTGGCTATCGAATATTGTCCGCCAAGCTTTCGCGCCTGGGTGCTGGGCGAAACCCTGGCGATCGATTGATGCTGACCATCGGCGCGCTGATGCTGATGGTCGCCGATCGCCCCCCCGCCACCACCACCACCACCGCCGCCGCCACCCCCTCCACCACCAGCGTTACCGAACAGGTATGCGCGGTGCAGTCGATCGGCTTTGCGCCGCCGCTTGGCGAACCGTTGCTGCTCACCCGGCGGATCGAGCGCGCGCTGGCCACTGGCACATTCACCCAGACGATAACCTACCAGCTGACTTTTGAGCGCGCAGCGCGCGGCTATCGCATGCGCTGGCAGCAGATCGATCAGCACGCATCGGGGCCAGCTGAACTGCTGCGGCTGCTGTCGCTGCAGGACGATGGCGCGCAAGGAGAGACGCTCGATTTTGCTCTCGATGCCAGCGGCGCGCTGCTCGGTGTCACCGAGGCACCCGATGCAGCGCAGCGGCTGGCCAATGCCATCACCCGGCTGCGCAGCGACCGGGCGATGAGCGATCGCCCGCAGCGTGAGCGTGCGATGATCGGCCAGATGCTCGACCGGATGGCAGCACTGCAACCGGAAGAACGCGCCGATATGCATCTGGCCAAGGCGGCAAGGCTGCTGGTGCTGGCGGGGCAGGAGTGCACTGGCGGCAGGATGACCGGAAGCGACGGCACCGGCTATTCGGTTGGCGAAGCGGGCGGCGGCGTCCTGCGACTGTTCGCAGATTCGCGCCAACAGCGACCCGACGGCAGCGCGCTGATGCTGGAGGTGGCGATCGCCGTCTCCACCCGGACAGGGCTGATCGAAAGCCATGATCGCCACACCACCAGCCAGATCGGCTCAGTATCGCGCACCAGCCGCGAACGGCTGGAGCTTTTGGCCGAACAGGCGGGGACAAACGAGGCGGGGATGCCGCCGATACGCGATGGTTCTGGCGATGGCGAAAGCAAGAGGTAACATATTACCCCTTTGCAATCGCGCCAAAATGCTTGACTTATCACCCCTCGCCGGTCATTAGCCGCGCTTCGCACGGGCTGGACACAGCCTGTTCGGTTCACATGAATCTGTCAGCTGACCGGGGCGGGGCCCTTCAAAACGCCCTGATCTGCGCAGCTGATGTTTTGGAAGGTTTAAGGCCATGAAGGCTTTGCTCAAGACCACCAAGTCGATCAGACCGGCTGACGTGGAAAAGAAATGGCATATCGTTGATGCCGACGGACTGGTGGTTGGCCGCGTTGCGGTGATCATCGCCAATATCCTGCGCGGCAAGCATAAGCCCAGCTACACCCCGCATGTCGATTGCGGCGATCATGTCATCGTGGTCAACGCCGGCAAGGTGCAGCTCACCGGCAACAAGCGCGAGAAGAAGGTCTATTACAAGCACACCGGCTATGTCGGTGGCATCAAGGAAGTGACCGCAGCCAAGGTGCTCGACGGCCGCTTCCCCGAGCGTGTGCTTGAAAAGGCGGTGGAGCGCATGGTTCCCCGTGGTCCGCTGGGCCGCCAACAGATGCGCAACCTGCATCTCTTCAACGGCACCGAACATCCGCACGCCGGGCAGCAGCCCGAGGCGCTGGACGTTGCTTCGCTCAACCGCAAGAACAAGGTGGGTGCATAATGTCTGATACCTTCCAATCCCTGTCCGACATCAGGGACGTCGCAGCCGACAACGAAACCCCGATCAATCCTGCCCACACCGGCGGCGGCGGCGCACCTGCCCCGTTGCGCGAGCAGGAGCTCGACAAGCAGGGCCGCGCCTATGCCACCGGTCGCCGCAAGGACGCCGTGGCCCGCGTGTGGCTGAAGCCCGGCACCGGCAAGATCATCATCAACAAGCGCGACCAGGAAGTGTATTTTGCACGCCCCACGCTGCGTCTGGTGATCAACCAGGTGTTCGACATCACCGAGCGCCGAGGCCAGTATGATGTCATCTGCACGGTCAAGGGTGGTGGTCTTTCGGGGCAGGCCGGTGCCGTCAAGCACGGCATCAGCCAGGCGCTGAGCAAGTACGAACCCACGCTGCGCACCACAGTGAAGTCGGCCGGCTTCCTGACCCGCGACAGCCGCACCGTCGAGCGCAAGAAATACGGCAAGGCCAAGGCGCGCAAGAGCTTCCAGTTCTCGAAGCGCTGATCGGGCTTACGCCCTATCCTACAAAAAAGGCCCCGGCGCGATCCGGGGCCTTTTTTGTTAGCATTTGCGGGCAGCGAGGTAGAACCAGTCACCCCGCCCGATGTGGGGCCCAAGCACCGCAAACGGCGCAAACGCCAGCGCATAGGCCAGCTGCTTGGGGCTGCGCATCAGCATAGGTATCGTACCGAAAGTATAGGCCAGCTCAATTGCGGCATGCTGGGTTCCCAGACATTCAAACCCGCCCTTTTCCAGCATGGCGGACAGGGTGGCGACAGAAAACTGGTACAGGTGATAGGGCGGCTCAGGGTGCGGCCAATAGTCCAGCATATTGGCAAACGGCAACGACGCCTGCGGAAACAGGCCATCGATATTGGGCGTCGAGACGATGAACAATCCGCCAGGCTTCAGCATCTGCCACGCTGCGGCAATATCGCGCGCCGGATCACGGACATGCTCAATCACATCAAACATGGTGACAATATCAAATGGCCCCTGGTCGGCGCCAACTGCGTGAATATCACCATCCAGCACCTTCAGGCCAAAATGGTCGCGGGCAAATTGCGCGGATGCGGCAGAAAATTCCACGCCTGATGCATTAAAGCCTGCGCGGCGTGCCTGATCAAGAAACATGCCGGTTGAACAGCCAACGTCGACCAGCACGCCGGAGCTGGCCCATTTGCGGGTAAATTGTAAATGCGTGCTCGCCAATCCGGCCATTTTGACAAAGGCGGCGCTGGCGGGGTCTTGCAACCCGCTGTGGTAATTGGCCTGGCCCTGATAGATCGCCGCAAGAGCTTCCGGGTCGGGCGGATCGGCGATGAAGCTGAGCGAACATTGGGTGCATTTGACGAGGTGATAGCCACCGGTATGCGCTACCAGTTCGGCACGGCTTTCGCCGCAATGGTTGCAAGCAGTTTGTGGCGAGAGTTGCGCCATGAATCGACCTTTTGCATAGCATTTGAGTGTGTCGCAGTTTGGGCATCAATAGGCGAAATCCGTTAAAAACCGGTGAACCATCAGGCCAACGCCGCTTATGCAAAAGCTGCCACGATATCCGGCGTGACCCGTGCCGGACGCCCCGTCGCCTTGTCGATCATCGCCCAGGTCGAGATGGCGCTGACGATGTCCTTGCCGCCTGTATTGGCAAAAGCGGCGTGCCGGGCAAAGCGCGCGCCGCGCGGCGTGCCGGGAACCCATGTTCGCCCGGTCGCCTGCGCGCCCAGCGCGATGTTGCCGCGATAGTCGATCTCGTGCCGGACGATCACCCAGAAATAGCCATCGACATGCGCCGGGTCAGCCGCCGCCTGCCAATGCGCGACGGAAAGCTCCTGCAGCCACTGCACCCAGACCGCGTTGTTCACATGGCCCAGTTCATCAATGTGTTCGGGCGCTGCGGTGAAAGTGCGACTGAAGATGTGCATAATGATAAAGCTCCCGGTGGCATCCAACGTCTCCGACAGACGGACAGGGGCATTGTGGTGATCGAAGTCCAAAAAGAAAAAGGCCCGGCCAGCTATCTGCTGACCGGGCCCTTGTTTCAATCGGCCTTGGTGTCGCTGGCCTTTTTGGCGGTGCCACGCGCCTTTCTGGCCTTGGGGACCTTGGGCGGTGCAGGGACGATCTCAAACGCCATTGCACCATCCTTCAGGTGCACATTGACCTCGCCGCCCTGCATCAGCTTGCCAAACAGCAGTTCTTCAGCAAGCGGCTGCTTGATCTTCTCCTGGATGAGCCGCGCCATCGGGCGGGCACCATAAAGCCGGTCATAGCCGCGTTCGCACAGCCAGTCGCGCGCATCCTGATCAAGCCGGATGTGAACGTTCTGGTCGGCCAGCTGGAGTTCGAGCTGGAGGATGAACTTGTCGACGACCCGCGCCACCACCTCCTTGCCCAGATACATGAACGGCACAACGGCATCGAGCCGGTTGCGAAACTCTGGCGTGAACATCTTTTTCACCGCCTCGTCCGATGCGTCTTCCTTGCTGACATCACCAAAGCCGATGCCTTCGCGTGCCATATCGGCAGCGCCGGCATTGGTGGTCATGATCAGCACGACATTGCGGAAATCGACCGTCTTGCCGTGGTGATCGGTCAGCTTGCCATTGTCCATTACCTGCAACAGGATGTTGAACAGATCCGGGTGCGCCTTTTCGATCTCGTCGAGCAACAGCACGCAATGCGGCTGCTGGTCGATGGCATCGGTGAGCAGCCCGCCCTGATCATAGCCGACATAGCCCGGAGGCGCGCCGATCAGCCGCGAGACCGAGTGCCGTTCCATATACTCGGACATATCGAACCGCTGGAGCGGAATGCCCATGATGATGGCGAGTTGCCGTGCAACCTCGGTCTTGCCGACACCGGTGGGGCCAGAGAACAGATAGTTGCCGATCGGCTTGTCCGGATCGCGCAGACCGGCGCGGCTCAGCTTGATCGCGCTCGACAAGACCTCGATGGCCGCATTCTGGCCGAACACGACGCGCTTCAGATCGCGGTCGAGATGTTCGAGCACCTTCTTGTCGTCCTTCGACACCGACTTGGCGGGGATGCGCGCCATGGTCGCGATGACGCTTTCGATCTCGCGCGCGGTGATGATCTTGCGCCGCTTCGATGGTGGCACCAGCATCTGCATCGCGCCGACCTCGTCGATCACGTCGATCGCCTTGTCGGGCAGCTTGCGGTCGTTGATATAACGTGCCGACAGTTCCACCGCGACCTTGATCGCTTCGGGGGTGTACTTGACCTTGTGATGCTCCTCAAAGGCGCTGCGCAGACCCTTGAGAATCTTGATCGTATCCTCGATGGTCGGCTCGTTCACATCGATCTTCTGGAACCGGCGCAGCAAGGCGCGGTCCTTTTCGAAATGGTTGCGGAATTCCTTGTAGGTGGTCGAGCCGATGCAACGGATCGAGCCGCCCGACAGCGCAGGCTTGAGCAGGTTCGATGCATCCATCGCGCCGCCGCTGGTCGCACCAGCGCCGATGACGGTGTGGATTTCATCGATGAACAACACCGCGTCCGGCATCTTTTCGAGCTCGGAGACGACCTGCTTGAGCCGCTCTTCGAAATCGCCGCGATAGCGCGTGCCGGCTAGGAGCGCCCCCATGTCCAGCGCGAAGATCGTCGCGTTGAGCAGCACCTCGGGCACTTCGCGCCCGACAATGCGGCGGGCCAGCCCTTCGGCGATCGCGGTCTTGCCGACCCCGGGATCGCCAACATAGAGCGGGTTGTTCTTCGAGCGCCGGCACAGGATCTGGATCGTCCGCTCGACCT
Organism: Sphingomonadales bacterium; assembly: GCA_038209235.1. Lineage (GTDB taxonomy): Bacteria > Pseudomonadota > Alphaproteobacteria > Sphingomonadales > Sphingomonadaceae > Blastomonas. The sequence goes on from JBBQXX010000047.1 coordinate 14,109, forward strand.
CGGCGTCGCGCCCGATCAACGGGTCGATCTTGCCGCCTTTGGCCTTCTTGTTGAGGTTGACGCAATAGGCGTCGAGGGCGTCGTGGCTGCGCTTCTGCCCCTTTTCGGTGCGCTCCTCCTCCTCGGCGCCCTGAACCCGGCGCGTCTCCGAGCGCCCGGGGGCCTTGGCGATGCCGTGCGAGATGTAATTGACCGCGTCGAACCGGGTCATGTCCTGCTCTTGCAGGAAATAGACCGCGTGGCTCTCGCGCTCGGCGAACATC
>JBBQXX010000048.1:0-14114 GCA_038209235.1 Sphingomonadales bacterium
GGGCGCCGATGCCATGGTCGCAGCGCGGCGCTTTGCGCTGTCGGGGATGCAGGGCGTTATCATTGATATCTCCGCCCGACCGCAACCAGAAGCCGCAGCGATTGCAGCGGCGATGCGGGCGCGCTATCTGGCGCTGCCGCGTGCCGATGCACGCGGGGTGGAACGCGCGGTCTCTGCGCTGCAATTCGGGAATGCTGGATGAGTTCGGTACGCTGGGAGGTCGATGGGCGCGATTGGCCCAACCGTGAGGCAAGCCGGTTCGTCCGCGCTGGGGTGCTGGACTGGCATGTCCAGGTGGCAGGTAGCGGCCCGGTGCTGCTGCTGATCCACGGCACCGGCGCTGCGTCGCACAGCTGGCGCGATGTTATGCCGCTGCTGGCCGAACATTTCACCGTGGTGGCCCCCGATATGCCCGGCCATGGCTTTACGCGCGGGCGGATATCGGGTGGGCAGAGCCTTCCTGGCATGGCCCGCGTGCTCGGCGAAATGCTCGATACGCTGGGGCTTGGCGCGCCTGCAATGATCGTCGGTCATTCGGCGGGCGCTGCGATCGGCATTCGGCTGGTGCTCGATCAGGGGCTGGATGCGCCGATCGTGGGCCTAAACCCGGCGCTGCTGCCGTTTCCCGGTCTTGCCGCGCGGCTGTTTCCGGCGATGGCGCGCGCCCTGTTCGTCAATCCGTTTACCGCGATGATCTTTGCGCAGATTGCCAGCAGCGAAGGTGAGGTGGCGCGGTTCCTTGCCAAATCGACCGGATCGCAGCTCGATTCGCGCGGCATCGCGCTGTATCACCGGCTGTTTCGCACCACCGACCATTGCGCCGGAGCCATCGGCATGATGGCCAATTGGGACCTCGACAGCCTGAGTGCGGACCTACCCAGCGTTGCAGCACAGGTGCTGCTGGTGCACGGCGGGCGCGACACCGCCATCCCGCGCGATTCGGTGGAGCGCGCCGCCAGCCTGATGCCGCATGCAGCGATGCAGACGCTGCCCGATCTTGGCCATCTGGCGCATGAGGAAAATCCGGCGCTGCTGGCGGCAATGATCCTTGAATTTGCCGCGCAGCCGGCTGCCGTGGCGGCCTGATGGCGGGGGAAGGTCTGAAGCAGAAGTGGGTCGGCTTGCGCAACCGGATCATCTCCCGCCCGGCATTCCAATCCTGGGCAGCGCGCTTTGTTTTCACCCGGTCGGTCTCGCGCGTCCGGGCCAGGCGCCTGTTTGATATTATCGCCGGTTTCACCTATTCGCAGACGCTTTTCGCGTGTGTCGAAGGCGGGGTGATTGCCCGGCTTGAGGCAGGCGCTGCCAGCTCCGCCGAGCTTGGCCAGATTGCGCGGCTGGATGCAGATGCAACCCGGCGGTTGCTGCGCGCAGCAGCCGCGCTGGGGCTGATCGAGCAGGTTGCCGATGATCTGTGGATGCTGGGCGAGCAGGGCGTGGCACTGGTCGGCAATCCCGGCGCGATTGCGATGATCCGCCATCACCACCTGCTGTATGCCGATCTTGCCGACCCGCTCGGCCTGCTGCGCGGGGAGCGATCCGGGCCGGGCGCGCTGGCGGGATACTGGCCCTATGCGTTGGGCGATGGCAGCGAAGGCGGCAACCGCGATGCCGTCTCCCCGTATTCACAGCTGATGTCCGCATCGCAGCCGATGGTTGCCGATCAGGTGGTGCGCGTCTGGCGCTTTGGTCAGCACCGGCGGATGCTCGATGTCGGCGGCGGTTCAGGTGCGTTCATCGCCGCTGTCGCCAGGCAAACGCCCGCGCTGGAATTTGGATTGTTCGATCTGCCTGCTGTCACCGCGATTGGCCAGCAGCAATTGGCAGCGCAGGGTGTTGCGGTCAACGCGCACCCTGGCGATTTTCGCAATGATGCCATTCCGCAAGGCTATGATCTTGTTACCCTGGTGCGTATCCTGCATGATCATGACGATGCGCTGGCGCTGTCGCTTCTCAAGAAAGTCCGTGCCGCAATGCCCGCGGGCGGCACCTTGCTGGTCGCCGAACCGATGGCCGGGACTCGCGGCGCAGAGGCGATGGCAGATGCCTATTTTGGATTCTATCTGCTTGCCATGGGATCGGGCCGGGCCCGGACCGCGCAGGAGATTGGCGCGATGCTGACCAGCGCCGGCTTTGCCTCATGGCGGGAAATGCCCACCGGGCTGCCGATTGTGACCCGGGTCATCGCCGCTACCACCTGAGTTTCTGCCGGAAACCTGATCGCCCGAGTGTCCAGAAACAAATGCACCCAAATGTGTAAACCTACATTGACACTAAGGGGAGTTAAGTTAAGATGACACCTTCATCAGGGGTCTCGTAACGGGCCCCTCAAGGCTCATAACAAAGGGAGCGCGCTCGTGCAGGCAATGGCGGTTATTTTTGAAGCGCCTCACCGCCTTGCGCTCCGTTCGCTGGCTCTCAATGCGCCGGAGTCGGGCGATGTCTTGGTCGAAATCGTCTGGAGCGGAATCAGCACCGGCACCGAAAAGCTGCTGTTCACCGGCAAGATGCCAAGCTTCCCCGGCCTCGGCTATCCTCTCGTCCCCGGCTATGAATCGGTTGGCCGGATCATCGAATCGGGTAGCGAATGTCGCGGCCGGATTGGCGAATGGGTGTTCGTTCCCGGTGCAAACTGCTTTGCCGATGCACGTGGCCTGTTTGGTGGATCGGCGCGGCGGCTGGTGGTGCCATCGGCGCGCGCCCTGCCGATCGATGAAAGCTGGGGCGCAGACGGCGTTCTGTTTGCTCTGGCGGCAACCGCGTTGCACGCCATCGATGGCGGCGAACTGCCTGATCTGGTCGTCGGCCATGGCATCCTGGGCCGCCTGATCGCGCGGCTGACGATTGCCAGAGGCGGCGCTGCTCCTGTCGTCTGGGAAATCAACCCGCAGCGCAGTGCCGGAGACCATGGTTATAGCGTGATCCATCCCGATACCGATGAGCGCCGCGATTATCGCAGCATTTGCGACGTCAGCGGCGATGGCTCGCTGCTCGATACGCTGATCGCGCGGTTGGCCAAGGGCGGCGAAGTCAACCTTGCCGGGTTCTACCAGACGCCGCTCAGCTTCACCTTTCCGCCCGCCTTCATGCGTGAGGCACGCATCCGTGTCGCTGCTGAATGGGGGCCAGATGATCTGGTGGCAATCCGCGATATGGTCTCAAGCGGTGCGCTTAATCTGGCCGGACTTGTAAGCCATGTGCAGCCGGTAGCCGATGCGACCAGCGCCTATCCCATGGCATTTACCGACCCTGCCTGTCTTAAAATGATTCTCGATTGGAGTGCTTGCGCATGACTATGTTAGAAGCTTCGGGCCCAGATATGAATGCCTTGCGCGAAGAAGCATCGCATGAGCCCGACCCGGTTCATACCGGAGAGGTTACCAAGGAAACGCAGATCATCGCGATCTATGGCAAGGGTGGATCGGGCAAGAGCTTTGCGCTCTCCAACCTGTCCTACATGATGGCACAGCAGGGCAAGCGCGTGCTGCTGATCGGTTGTGATCCCAAGTCGGACACCACCAGCCTGTTGTTCGGCGGCAAGGCCTGCCCGACGATCATCGAGACCAGCTCGCGCAAGAAACTGGCGGGCGAGGAAGTGCGCATTGAGGATGTGTGCTTCCAGCGCGACGGCGTGTTTGCGATGGAACTTGGTGGCCCTGAAGTGGGTCGCGGTTGCGGCGGGCGCGGTATCATCCACGGCTTCGAACTGCTCGAAAAGCTCGGCTTCCATGACTGGGGCTTTGATTTCGTGCTGCTCGATTTCCTAGGCGATGTCGTCTGCGGAGGCTTTGGCCTGCCGATTGCGCGCGACATGTGCCAGAAGGTGATCGTCGTCGCCTCAAACGACCTGCAATCGCTGTATGTCGCCAACAACGTCTGCAAGGCGGTTGATTATTTCGGCAAGATGGGCGGCAATGTCGGTGTCGCCGGCATCCTGATCAACAAGGACGACGGCACCGGTGAGGCACAGGCTTTTGCCGACGTGGTCGGCATCCCGGTGCTCGCCTCGATCCCCGCCAATGACGATATTCGCCGCAAGTCAGCCAATTACCAGATCATCGGACGGCCCAATACCGAATGGGCTTCCTTGTTCGAAGAGCTGGCGATCAACGTGGCAGAGGCACAGCCAACCGCGCCGCGCCCGCTGACCCAGGATGGCCTGCTCGGCCTGTTCAAGCCCGAAGAAACTGGCGGTAACGTCGAGCTCGTACCCGCATACCAGGCCGACATGCGCGGCGGTATATTCGAAGAAAAGCCATCGCTCGAAGTGGTCTATGACGGCGTATGAGCAACGCAATAGCCCCCACTTCGCCGCGGAGTCCCGACAGGATCGAGCTTACCGCACCCCCTGTTGAAGGAGGGTGCTCATCAAAGGACACTATGCGCGAGGCCGCCGAGCAGGCGGGCAAGGGAGAGATCCTGGCGCGCTATGCCGCCGACTATCCCCAGGGCCCGCATGATCAACCGCAAAGCATGTGTCCTGCATTCGGGTCGCTGCGCGTCGGCCTGCGTATGCGCCGTACCGCAACGATATTGTCGGGATCGGCCTGCTGCGTTTATGGCCTGACCTTTACCTCGCATTTCTATGGTGCGCGCCGCTCGGTTGGTTATGTGCCGTTCAGCTCGGAAACACTGGTTACCGGCAAGCTGTATGAAGACATCCGCGATGCAGTGCACCTGATGGCTGATCCGGCGTTGTACGATACCATCGTGGTGACCAATCTGTGCGTGCCTACCGCATCGGGTGTGCCGTTGCAGGGACTGCCCAAGGCGATCAACGGGGTGCGGATCATCGGCATCGATGTTCCCGGTTTTGGTATCCCCACCCATGCCGAAGCCAAGGATGTGCTGGCAGGCGCCATGCTGGCCTATGCGCGCAAAGAAGCATCGCAGGGTCCGGTGGCAGCCCCCAGCCATCGTCCCGATCGGCCAACGGTTACACTGCTGGGCGAAATGTTTCCCGCAGACCCTGTCGGCATCGGGCAGATGCTTGAACCGCTTGGGCTGGCCGCAGGGCCTGTTGTTCCGACCCGCGAATGGCGCGAACTATACAGCGCGCTCGATTGCGCTGCGGTGGCGGCCATCCACCCTTTCTATACCGCATCGGTGCGCGAATTCGAAGGGGCAGGACGCCCGGTGATCGGATCTGCACCGGTCGGTGTCGATGGCACGGCAGCATGGCTTGATGCTATCGGTGCGGCTTGCGGTGTTGCCCAATCGGCGGTTGACGCCGCCAAGGACCGCTTCCTGCCTGCCATCCGCGCTGCGCTCGCTGCCAATCCCATCAAGGGCCGGATCACCGTATCAGGCTACGAGGGGTCAGAACTGCTGGTCGCGCGGCTGCTGATCGAAAGCGGCGCAGATGTGCCTTATGTCGGCACTGCCTGCCCCAAGACGCGCTGGTCTGAACCGGATCGTGCGTGGCTGGAAGCCAAGGGCGTGCGCATCCAGTTCCGTGCGAGCCTGGAACAGGATATAGCAGCGATCTCCGAATTCGGCCCCGACCTCGCCATTGGCACCACCCCTGTGGTCCAGCATGCCAAGAGCCGGGCAATCCCGTCGCTGTATTTCACCAATCTGATCTCGGCGCGCCCGCTGATGGGCCCGGCAGGCGCCGGATCGCTGGCGCTGGTAATCAACGGTGCGCTGGGCAATCAGGACCGCTTCAACAAGATGCAAAGCTTCTTCGACGGTGTCGGTGTGGCTGAGAACGCGGGCATCTGGCGCGACACGCCGGTCGATCGGCCCGAGTTCAAGAAAAAATACGCCGCGCGCATGGTGGGCCTCAACAAGTCCGAAGAGGCGGTAGGCTCATGACGCTTATCATCGATCATGATCGGGCCGGCGGTTACTGGGGCGCAGTGTATGCGTTTACCGCGATCAAGGGCTTGCAGGTAATCATCGATGGTCCGGTGGGCTGCGAGAATCTGCCGGTCACATCGGTGCTGCACTATACCGATGCGCTGCCACCACATGAACTGCCGATCGTCGTCACCGGTCTTGGTGAAGAGGAACTGGGCAAAACCGGGACCGAAGGCGCAATGCGCCGGGCCTGGAAGACGCTCGACCCCGATCTGCCCGCCGTGGTGGTCACAGGATCGATCGCTGAGATGATCGGCGGCGGGGTCACCCCCAATGGCACCAACATTCGCCGGTTTCTGCCGCGCACCATCGACGAGGACCAGTGGCAGGCCGCCGACCGCGCGCTCACCTGGCTGTGGACCGAGTTCGGCCCCAAGAAGGTCAAGCCGCTCGCTGCTCGCAAGGAAGGTGCCAAGCCCAAGGTCAACATCATCGGGCCGATCTATGGCACGTTCAATATGCCAAGCGATCTGGCCGAGATTCAGCGGATGGTCGAGGGTGTCGGCTGCGAGCTCAATATGGTCTTCCCGCTGGGCAGCCATCTGGCCGATGTGAAGAAGCTGGCCGATGCCGAAGTGAACATCTGCATGTACCGCGAATTTGGCCGGAACCTGTGCGAGACGCTCGAACGGCCGTATCTGCAGGCCCCGATCGGACTGGAATCAACCACCTTGTTCCTGCGCAAGTTGGGCGAGATGACCGGGCTGGACCCCGAGCCGTTCATCGAACGCGAAAAGCATACCACGATCAAGCCTTTGTGGGACCTGTGGCGCTCGGTCACGCAAGACTTCTTCGGCACCGCCAGTTTCGGTATCCACGCCAACGAGACCTACGCGCGTGGTATCCGCAATTTCCTTGAGCATGACATGGGGCTGCCGTGCAATTTTGCCTTCAGTCGCACCGCCGGGGTCAAGCCCGATAACGAGGCGGTGCGCGAGGCGATCAGAACCAGTCCGCCGTTGATAGTGTTCGGCAGCTATAACGAGCGGATGTATATGGCCGAGTGCGGCGCGCGCGCAATGTATATTCCCGCAAGCTTCCCTGGCGCGGTGATCCGTCGTCACACCGGCACACCGGTGATGGGCTATTCTGGTGCAACATGGCTGGTGCAGGAAGTGTGCAACGCGCTGTTCGATGCGCTGTTTCATATCCTGCCGCTGTCGACCCAGATGGATGCAGTGGCTGCTACCCCGGCGCGGATCGAGCGGGAACTCGATTGGACGGCGGAGGCCAAGGCACGGCTGGATTATCTGGTCGATGCGCAGCCTGTGCTGGTGCGCATTTCTGCGGCCAAGAACCTGCGCGACGCCGCTGAACGGGCGGCGCGCCGGGCAAATGAGAATACAGTAACCGAAGTGCGGCTGGTGGAGGAAGCCGTCGCACAGAATATGGGTCAGCTTGCGTGAGCGGCTGGTCCAGTCATCGGCCTTGGGACGGGGCCTCCGCCATCCGAACGGGTTTTGCCCGAACGGATAATCGCCTGGGAGGCGCCCATCTGGCGTTCTTCCAAATCTGGAAGCTAAGGAGAATATCTCATGGCAGATGAAGGGATGGGTCCTGCGACCTACCTCACAGAAAGCGAGGCGAAGGAGTTCCACAAGCTCTTCGTCGTCAGTTTCGCTTTCTTTACATTCGTTGCGATCGTCGCGCACGTACTGGTCTGGCAATGGCGCCCATGGTTCCCGGGTACGCCCGGCTATGAAGTGACATCGAGCCTCGATCCCGTGACCGATGTTCAGCTCAGTTAAGAAGGAAACCTGATCATGCATAGAATGTGGCAATCATTCGACGGCAGCAGGATCCTGACTGCGCTCGCGGTCTTCCTGTTCAGCCTCGCCGTTCTCATCCACTTCATCCTGTTGAGCACCAATCGCTACAACTGGCTGGAACCCCCTATGCCCACAGCTGCTCCTGCAGCGGTTGCTGCGGCATCGGCAATCACACCCTGACATCAGGGTAAATGCCAGTGTGTCGCCTTGCCAGGCGATAAGGGCGGACCAGCCGGGCTGGTTCCATCTGGTCCGCCCCTTTCACTGCTGGTTCGAATTTCAGTCCTCGAAATCGAGGAACACAATCGGGTTTGCTGCACCCTTGCTGCAGTGGCTAAAGAAGGAGTCTGGCAATGGCGCTCTTGAGCTTCGAGAGAAAATATCGCGTCAGAGGCGGAACGCTGGTCGGCGGGAATCTGTTTGATTACTGGGTTGGACCTTTTTATGTCGGCTTCTTCGGGATCACGACTGTGTTTTTCTCTGCCCTTGGTACCGCACTGATTTTCTACGGTGCTTCACTTGGCCCCACCTGGAATCCCTGGCTGATCAGCATTGCTCCGCCTGACCTGAGCTATGGTCTGGGTCTGGCGCCTCTGAAAGAGGGGGGACTGTGGCAGGTTATAACGGTCTGTGCGATCGGCGCCTTCATCAGTTGGGCGTTGCGCGAGGTCGAGATCTGCCGAAAGCTGGGCATGGGCTATCATGTGCCGTTTGCCTTCGGCGTGGCGATCTTTGCTTATATAACCCTGGTGGTGTTCCGGCCTATGCTGCTGGGCGCATGGGGACATGGTTTCCCTTATGGCATCTTCAGCCATCTCGATTGGGTTTCCAACGTCGGATACCAGTATCTGCATTTCCACTATAACCCGGCCCATATGCTGGCCGTCTCGTTCTTCTTCACCACCACGCTTGCCCTGTCCTTGCACGGTGCACTGGTGCTTTCGGCCACCAATCCGGCCGAGGGTGAAGACGTCAAATCGCCTGAATATGAAGACACCTTCTTCCGCGACCTGATTGGCTATTCGGTTGGCACGCTCGGTATCCATCGGGTAGGTCTGCTGCTGGCGCTGAACGCAGGTTTCTGGAGCGCAGTGTGCATCATCATATCGGGCCCGTTCTGGACCCGCGGCTGGCCGGAATGGTGGAGCTGGTGGCTCAACCTGCCGATCTTTCCGTAAGAGGGGTAATTCACCATGGCACGCTACCAAAATATCTTCACCCAAGTTCAGCTGCGCGGGCATCCCGAAATGGGGATGCCGCACAAAGACAGCAGCGATCCGCGTATCCACGCTACACGCTTCAGTTACCTGATGGGCAAAGTTGGCCAGGCACAGCTCGGGCCGATTTATCTCGGCAAGCTCGGGCTGGCTTCGCTGCTCTGCGGCTTTCTGGCGTTCGAGATAATCGGGCTGAACATGCTCGCCTCGGTCAATTGGAGCCCGATACAGTTCACCAAGCAGTTCTTCTGGTTGGCGCTGGAGCCACCCGGCCCTGAGTGGGGTTTTTCGCTCATGGTCCCGCTGGCTGAAGGGGGCTGGTGGATCATCACCGGATTTTTCCTGACGGCTTCGGTGTTGCTGTGGGTAGCCAGAACCTATTCGCGCGCCAAGGCGCTGGGTATGGGCACACACGTGGCCTGGGCTTTTGCCAGCGCGATCTGGTTGTACCTTGTGCTTGGCTTTATACGCCCTGCATTGCTGGGCAGCTGGTCGGAAGCCGTACCGTTCGGAATCTTCCCGCATCTCGACTGGACAGCCGCTTTCTCGATCCGCTACGGCAACCTCTTCTACAACCCGTTCCACGCGCTTTCGATTGTCTTCCTTTATGGTTCTACGCTTCTGTTTGCGATGCATGGTGCCACCATTCTGGCGGTAGGTCGTTACGGTGGTGAACGTGAGATCGAGCAGATTTATGATCGTGGCACTGCCAGCGAACGTGCTGGCCTGTTCTGGCGCTGGACCATGGGCTTCAACGCCACTATGGAGTCTATCCATCGCTGGGCCTGGTGGTTTGCGGTGCTGACGACGCTGACCGGCGGTATCGGCATCCTGCTCACCGGAACCGTGGTCGATAACTGGTATCTGTGGGCTCAGGAGCATGGTTATGCCCCCGCCTATCCCGATACCGGCGTTGTTGACCCTAGCCTGACATTCGTCGATCCAGGCCAGGCGGTTATCGATCCAAACCAGATGGTTGCAGATCCAGGCCAGCCGGTCGTCGATCCCAGCCTGACGCAAGGGAACTGACAGCCATGCTTAGTCTATCCAAACTGACCGTCGCAGGGGTGCTTGCTGTGGCAAGCATGGCACTGGGTGCCTGCGAAATCGGGCCCAAGCAATCCGAGCAGACCGGCTATCGCGGCACGGGCATCGCCCAGATCAGCGACCCGGGGAACTACGTGTCCCCCGGGGAGGTGCCGCCTCCGCCGTACGAACTGCCTGCGTCCACAGGGCCAAAGGCAGGTGAGGTATATCAGAACGTCAAGGTGCTGGCGAATGTCAGCCAGGAAGAGTTCAATTATACCATGGCCGCGATCACCGAGTGGGTGGTTCCGGCCGATGCGCCCGCCGCAGAGGCCGGATGCAATTACTGTCACAATCCGGAAAATATGGCAGACGACGGCAAATATACCAAGGTTGTCGCGCGCCGGATGATCCAGATGACGCAGAACATCAACCAGAACTACAGCAGCCACGTCAAGCAGACCGGGGTTACCTGCTACACCTGCCACCGCGGCAATGCGATTCCAGAATATGTCTGGGCAGATCCCAAGCCCTCTGATGGGCGGCTGATGGGCAACAAGCGTGGCCAGAACACACCTGATCCCTCGACGGCTTATGCCTCACTGCCGCTGGGTTCGCTCAGCATGTATATGGGGGTCAATGCCAAGCCAGCACGGGTGATATCCCAGACGATTCATCCGACGACAGCCAACCTCACCGGCACTAAGGCCGCAGAAGCCAACTACGCGGTGATGATGCACCTGTCGCAGTCACTGAACGTCAACTGCACGTATTGCCACAACAGCCGCGCCTTTTCGCAATGGGGGCAGAGCAGCCCCAAGCGCACACTGGCGTGGTATGGCCTGCAGATGGTCAAGAACACCAACGAGGAGTATATCCATCCGCTGGCCAGCGTCTTCCCGGCCAAGCGGCTTGGACCTCAGGGTGATCCATACAAGACCAACTGTGCCACCTGCCACCAGATGCAACGCAAGCCCCTGGGCGGCGCGCAGATGGCCAAGGACTACCCGGCACTGCTGACGCTCGCCCCTGTGGCACCGGCGTTTCCGGCAGCACCGGGCGCAACCCCTGCAATCGGCGCGGCGGCTCCTGCTGCTGCGGCAGCGGCCGGGAACTGAGGTATCACCCTCCCCTGATCGGGGAGGGGTCCGCGTTGGAGAGGAAGCGGGTTGTGCGTCGTTCAATATGACGCACAACCCGCTGCCCCTCCCACCAGAAAAAGCGCTTTACGGCGAAAGCCGGGGGCAAGCAGTCGGATTGCACCGCCACCGCTTTGGCTCGCGGCTTGCGCCCGAACACATGGCCTATACTTTGCCTTTCATCGGAAACCCGCCAAGGCCTGGATCCCATGCACCTGTTTGAAGCCCTGATTGTTCTCCACGTCATCGCCGGAGCAACCGGGCTGATAGCATTCTGGGTGCCGATTGCTGTACGCAAGGGTGGCCCGGGCCACCGCCGCTGGGGGCGGATTGGCACCTATGCGTTCATCATTGCCGGAACGCTCGCGATCGCCATGGCGTTGCTGTCGCTGTTCGGGTCAGAGCAGCGCTTGCCGATGATCACCGACCGCGTTCTGTTTGCCGGGCTATTCGGCTGGATGATGCTCTACCTCGGCATGCTGACGATTGGCTTTGCCTGCTATGGACTTGCCGTCGTGCGCCACCGGGCCAACCGCGCTGCGTTACGCGGGCCGCTGTATCAGGCGATGTTCGGTGCGGTGATCGCCTCGGCCTTGTGGTGCGGATATTTCGGGCTGAGCATCGGCCAGCCGCTGATGGCTGCGGTCGCACTGATCGGGTTGACAGCGGTTGCCACCCAGCAATATTACGTCTGGCGCAAGACGGTGCCTCCCGCTGCGCATGTGCCCCAACATTTTCGCGCGCTGCTCGGCATGGGCATCTCGGCCTATACCGCGTTCCTCTCGGTGGGGCTGATACGGCTGGTGCCCGATCATGTCTTCAATCCGCTGATCTGGGCGGGACCCAGCTTCATCGGCGTCGGGCTGATCATCCGCTTCACGCTGGGCACCCGTCCGGCGCGGCGCAAGTCCCCGCAGCCCGCCCGGCACCGGGAGGCATGAATGAGCGCATGGATCGGCGACAACATCGGCATCATCGAAATGGTGTTCACCGGCGCGGTCGTGCTGGGCCTGTGCGCCTGGCAATACTGGAAGGTGCGCGATGCGGGCAAACCCCCCAACGGCGACGAATAGCGATAAGGGAGCTGTTGGTCGTCCCACCCTCGCTCAGCCTGAGCCTATCTCGAGCGGACCGCGCCAAACTTTGTGCAATCTTACTCCATGACCCTGAAATGAGCTCGGGGTGACAGTGGGTGTTTCGCAGGCAGGTTGTGCGGGGCCTTCGTCAAGTTCAGGCTGTGGGGTGTTGAGCGCGCGGCCTACCGTTCCTTCTTGCGCGTAGGTGCGTTGAAGTCGGCTGGTTTGCCCGCCACCCACGCCAGAAATTTCGCAATCTCCGGGTGATCGCGCAGCGGTTGCGGGTCGCCGTTGGTGCGACCCAGTTCGCTGTTGGTGAAATGGGTGTGGATGGTCTTGTGGCAGATCGGGTGGACCGGTTCGCGCGATTTGCCGCCGCGGCTTTTGGGCACCGGATGATGCCATTCCACCACCGCGCCCAGATCGCGTTCGCACAGCCAGCACGGGATGGGCAGCGGCGCCTCTGCCGCATCGACCTCGTCGTCCTCCCAGGCGCGGCGATTTGCCATCTGCTGCCGATCAATCTGCCGTCGGGCCGTTGCCGGGGCCGAGTAGATCGATCACCGCGCTCACCATCGCCTCGGTCGCCAGCGTGATCGATTCGCGCGGGGAAATTTTGAAGAACGGCGAGTGGTGTGCAGCCACCGGCGGGCCACCCGCCTTGGCCGCGTCGATATCGGCCTGCGGGGTGCCGCCGATGTTGAAAAACAGGCCAGGCACATCGGTGTTGGGCGCGACGAAATAGGCAAAATCCTCCGCGCCCATTCCGGTCTGCGGTTCGCTGGTGAGCAGCGCGGCTTGGCCAAAGCGCTTGGCGAAGGTTCTGGTGATCCGATCGGTCAGCGGTTTGTCGTTGACTGTTACCGGGGTCGATTCAAAGCCCACCCTGACCTCGGGCAGCCTGTCGTCGGGCATACCGTTCATCCGCCCGACATTCTGCGCGATCCGCTTAATGCCATCGAGCAGCGTCTTGCGCACCGCATTGTCATTCGAGCGCACCGTGATCTGCAACTCGGCCTTGTCCGAGATGATGTTGTGCTTGAAGCCCGAATGGAACGCGCCAACGGTGACCACGCCGGGGGTCAGCGGCGAGATTTCGCGCGATACCAAAGTTTGCAGCGCCATCACGATCTGCGCCCCCATAACGATCGGGTCCTTGCCCATATGCGGATAGGCACCATGGGTGCCAACGCCGTGGATGGTGATATCCACCGAATCGGATGACGATGCGGTGAGGCCAGGCTGAATCTCGATCTTGCCCGTCGGGGTTCCTGCGCTGACATGGAAAGCGAGCGCATAGTCGGGCTTGGGGAAGCGCGTGTACAGGCCGTCCTCGATCATCCTGGCCGCGCCACTGATCCGCTCTTCGGCGGGCTGCGCGACAAACACCACGGTACCCTTCCACTGGTCCTTCATAGCGGCCAGCCGCCGCGCGGTGCCGATCATCGATGTAATGTGTGTGTCATGCCCGCAGGCGTGCATTACCGGCTTTTCGGTACCGTCGATATCGATCTGGCGGACCTTGGACATATAGGAAAGCCCACTATCCTCAGCCAGCGGCAGCCCGTCCATATCAGCGCGCACCATGATCACCGGGCCAAGGCCGTTCTTCATGATGCCGACCACCCCGGTCAGCCCGACACCTTCGGTGACGATCGCTCCGGCAGCGCGCAGCTCTGCCGCCATGATCCTGGCGGTGCGTGTTTCCTTAAACGACAGTTCGGGGTTCTGGTGGAAATCGAGAAACAGTTGCTCCAGCTTGGTGTCGTAATCGCTGGAGACTGCGCTGCCCAGCGCATCCTGCGCGGTGGCAGGTGTGGCCAGGACCAGCGCCAGCGCGCTGCCGATCATGCCCCAAGTGGTTGACGTGTTCATATTCTGCTCCCCGCTCAATTACCCGTTTTCCGGCGAACGCCGCAAATCCAGGGCGATGGTGTGCAATCTGACTCCTGGGCTCCAGCTTTCGCCGCAGGACAGTGTTGCTATGATCGTATCGCGTGGCAACTTGGACGCGCAAAGCCAATG
>JBBQXX010000049.1:0-13824 GCA_038209235.1 Sphingomonadales bacterium
TATTGCTCGATCAGCGCCAGCGCGTGTTCCGGATCGAATTTTTCCATGACAACCACGGTGCCGCCCAGCCTGTGAACCGTCATGCACCAGCGCAAGGGTGCCGCGTGATACAGCGGGGCGGGCGACAGATAAATGCTGTCCTCACCAAAACCGAACGCTGCTTGCGCCAGGTTTACCAGCGAGTTGCTGGCTGCAATGTTGCCGTCCTCGGGCAACGGCAGCCGAATGCCCTTGGGCCTGCCTGTGGTGCCCGACGAATAAAGCATGTCTGCGCCTGCGCGTTCATCGGCGATCGGCGTATCGGGAATTGCCGCAATCGCGGCAACCGTTTCGGCATTATCCAGATCGGCGATGGGTGTTGCAGGGCAAAGCGCGACGATCGATTCCAGTTGATTTGCCAGATAATCGGACGTGAACAGCAATTTTGCGCCGCTGTCGTGCAGAATATAGGCGATCTCGTCAGCCGTCAGCCGGTTCGAGATCGCTACAAAAATCAGCCCCGACCGCTGTGCGCCCCATACGATGTCAAAATATTCCGCACGATTTTCCATGCACAGCGCAATGGTATCGCCAATTTCAACGCCTTGGCTGCGCAGATACCGGGCAATCCTGTTGGTGCGTCGGTCCAGTTCACCATAGCTGATCGCCTGACCCGATCCGGCCATGATCACAGCCGGCCTGTCGCCTTGGTTTTGAGCGTGAACCGATGGATGCATTTCGACAATCTCTCCTTCATGGACGCTTTTATGCGGCTCTTATGGCCGCCTGAAACGATTCCCATTGACGCGATTCATCATCGTTTAATCGATCGCTTAAGGCAATGCGCAATTGCGCATTGCCGAGCGCACATAAAGAAAAAGCGCCGGAAATCCGACGCTTTGTTCTCGTTTTGATGTGTCTTGAGACTTACTCGGCGGGACCACCCTGCGCGACCCGGCCACCGTCTTGTATCGCCAGCAGATAATCCTTCGAAGAGATGAACGGCATCGGGTTGACCGAGTTGCCTGCGATGCGGACCTCATAATGGAGGTGGCTGCCGGTTGACCGGCCGGTGGAGCCCATCAGCCCGATAATCTGACCCTTGGTGACGCGCTGGTTGGGTTCAACCAGAATCTGCGACATATGCCCATAGCGGGTCTGGATTTCGCCGCCGTGGTTCAGTTCGACATACTTGCCATAACCGCCAACCCATTGCGCGCGGCCAACGATGCCATCGGCGGTTGCGTAAATCGGTGTGCCGATCGGGCCTGCCATATCAACGCCCTTGTGGCGGGCGCGGCGACCAGCGAAAGGATCGGCGCGGAAGCCATACTGGCTGGTCAGTTTGAAGCTGTCGACCGGTTTGCGCGAGGGGATCGCAACACGTCCGGTTTCACGATTTTCAAGAGCCTTCCAGTCAGCAAACAGATTGCGGAACTCGGTGTCGTTGGCGCCCAGACTGGTATCGCTGGCTGCGGCGGGAATGGCGGTGGCGACATCAGTCGAACCGTTCTCTGCAAATGCTGGTGATGCAGCGCACAGCAGGCAGGCTGCGGAGGTTGTAAGAACCGTTGCGACAATTCTGGTTGCGACCATGAATATTGAGCACCTTATTATCAAACCAAACGCCCGGCAATTGTGCCATGGCATCAGCTTGCTCTTTCCCACAGCTTCGGTTGAAGCCAGGGCAGAAAAACTCAAAAATCTTTGGAACCCCTTCCCTCCGACTTCGTAAGGGTTGGATTAGCGTGAAAAAAATGTCGGCTGCAAGCGCTCTATGGCAGCAGAGCGTTAAAGCGGCTGTCTGGCGCGTTGAAGCGTTCAATCGCATGGACAACCTGGTGACAAGTCGTTTTCCGGGACATAATAGCCAGCGCCGATCATGGTCAGATTCGGCGGAGCGGTGTCGCTCTTCACCGAGCAGCGCTTAAAGCCCAACTCCGCCCCCCCGTATTGTAGATTTTCGCCAACGTCGCAGCGATGGCGCGTTGCACGCATGGTCACCCCATCGCCGCCGATGCTTGACCGGCGCGCCATCGCCAGTCGTGCTTACCCTGGCGTCGCGCCCCGGATTACAACGCTTTGGCGGCTTCCAGCACCTCGGCGACGTGCCCGGCGACCTTCACCTTGCGCCATACCCTCACGACCTTGCCATCTGTGCCGATGAGGAAGGTGGAGCGTTCCATGCCCATGTATTTTTTTCCATACATCGATTTTTCCACCCACACCCCCATTGCCTCGGCCAGGCCATCGGTTTCGGCATCGCTCGCCAGCGGCACGGTCAGGCTGTACTTTTCGGTGAACTTGATGTGCTTTTTGGGGGGGTCTTTGGACACGCCCAGCACCGCAACCCCGGCAGCACCAAACTCACCCATCTGCAAACTGAACTCCTGCGCCTGCTTGGTGCAGCCGCTGGTGTCATCCTTGGGGTAGAAATAAAGCACCCACGCCTTGCCCGCAAAATCCGAAGCAATCACCGCGCTTCCGTCAGGACGGGTCAATGCAACTTCGGGAATATTATCGCCAAACTCTGTCATCATAATTCCTTTTGCTTTCAGGTGTGGGAAAAGTCGTACGTATCAGATTGCGGCCGATGCACCGAAAACTCCGGTCCATGCCTGTCGGACGCAAAGTTGGGCGTTTTCAACAGCAGCGCGCAATTCCTGCCACGATGTGCAGCCACAGGCACGCGCAATCAGCGTCTGGCTGGCTGGCGCAGGTTCCTCGCAATCCGGTGCCACCAGCCGCAAGGTAACCAGCAGCCGGGTCAGCAGATCATGCGCCTCGCCCAAGGCGGGATCGATGTGCCCCGCTTTCGACAATGCCGCGATCGCCTGACGCAGATCAGGGTCAAAGCCGAAGTGATGCTTGAGTTGCAGCGTGTGGACGATGAACTCGATATCGACCAGGCCGCCGGGCAAAAGCTTGACATCGAGCGGCCCGAGCGGGCGTTTGTGGGTAGCGATTTCCATGCGCATCCGGGCTGCATCGCCAACCAGCACTTCGACGTCGCGCGGCATGTTCAATGCCTCGCCGATGATAGCCTCGATCCGTGCGCGCGCCGATGGTGAGCCAAAGACCACGCGCGCCCGGCACAGCGCCATATGCTCCCATGTCCACGCCCGCCTCAGTTGATATTCGGCAAAGCTGGCGAACGATACCGACAGCAGGCCTTGTGCTCCATTCGGGCGAAGCCGCGTATCAACCTCATAAAGCGCTCCGGATGTGGTCGGCACGCTTAGTGCGGCGATGATCCGTTGCGCCAGCCGGTTGTAATATTGCGTGCTCCCCAAGCGCCGCTCGCCATCCGATTCCATGCCGATGTCACCGCTGAACAGAAAAATCAGGTCAAGGTCGGACGCATGCGTCAGCGCGCCGCCACCCAGCCTGCCAAGCGCCAGGACCACCGGCTCGCTGCCCGCGATCTGCCCATGCGTGCTGGTAAACTCGCCGATCGCACAGTGCGCCAGCCGGACCAGCGCCGCCTCGGCCACCCGGGCATACCCGCCTGCAATCGCGACAGGGTCGTGCCGCCCTTCGATCAGTTGCACACCAAGCGCAAAACGCAGTTCGCCGACGCGGACGCGCACCGCATCGAGCCGCTGCTGATAATCGTCGCCCGGTTCCTCACGCGACAATTGGCGGACGATGTCAGCGACACTGCCCACCAGGTCGAACGCGCTGGCATCGATGAGCCCATCGAGCAGATCGCCGCGCCGCGCCAGCGCTTCGGCCAGCGGCGGGGCATGGCTGAGCACATCGACCACCACCTGCATCAGTCCCGGGCGCGCCTCAAGCAAGCGAAAGACGTTCACCGTGCTGGGCAAATGCCGCAACACATCATCGAAGCGGTTAAGCGCAGCGCCCTGATCTGGGGCTTCGGCCAGAGCCGCCAGCAACGCCGGCAGCACCGCCTCAAACGCCTTGCGTCCAGCAGCACTGCGCAAGGCCCGCACCGTCCCGCTGCGCCAGCTCTGGATACGCGCAGCCAGTGCATCGGGATCGTTCAGCCCTGCTGCATCAAGCGCTTCGACCAGCAGTTCAGGATCGCTGCTCAGGGTAATCGCGCCTTCTGTGTCAGCTCCGCGCTGCGATGCGACCAGCCCGTCATAGACCTGCCCGACCTGCGCGGTGACGGGTTCCAGCGCGGCTATCATCGCGCGCCCATCGGCCAGTCCGGCGAGCCGTGCGACATTGTCCAGCGCAGCACCGTCGATGGGCAGGTTGTGGGTCTGCTGGTCATCGACCATCTGCAGCCGGTGTTCAAATGTGCGCAGCGTGCGATAGTGCCCGGCCAACATCGCCGCCTCGTCACGCGGCACAATCCCAGCAAGCGACAGCGCACCGAGCGCCGCAAGCGTCGAGCGCACCCGCAGCGCGGGGTCGCGTCCGCCATGGATGAGCTGCTGCGCCTGCGTGAAGAACTCGACCTCACGGATCCCGCCACGTCCGCGCTTGAGGTCGAACCCCGGGCCAAGCTGCTGGCCCTTGTTGTAATGGTCGCGGATCTGCCGGGTGAGCGCTGCGATCTCGTCGATCGTGCCAAAATCGAGCGAGCGCCGCCAGATAAAGGGGCGCAGCGCCTCCATGAAATAGGCCCCGAGCGCCCGATCGCCTGCCGCCGCGCGTGATCGGATGAAGGCAGCCTGTTCCCAGGTCAGCGCCTGCGATTCGTAATGCGATAACGCCGCATCGACCGGGATCGCCAGCGGCGTGATCTCGGCAGCGGGGCGCAACCGCAGATCCATGCGGAAAACATAGCCGTGACCGTCGCGCGCGCTCATCACGTCAATCAATTGCCGAGCGATACGCTGCGCAGCATCCGATGGCTCCTCGCGGCCTCGCACGGGCAGGGTTTCCGGATCGTAAATGAAGATCGGATCAATATCGGACGAGTAGTTCAATTCCTGCCCGCCGTGCTTGCCAAGCGCGATAACCGCAAAACCACGCACCGGATGATCGGGCGTACGGCGTGCGAAAATATCTGCCAGTGCAGCATCCAGCGCGATATCGGCAAAGTCTGACAGGCTGCGCATGACGTGTTCGACACCGATCGCGCCTGCCAGATCGGCAATCGCCAGCACCATCGCCAGGGCGTTTTTCTGCAACCTAAGTGCCTGAGCAACCGGCATATCTGCATCGACCGGCTTGACACCGGCCAGAGCAGCATCAAGCCCGCCATCGCGCAGCAGCGCCAACAGATCGGGACGCTTGTCCATCGCCATCGCCAGAAACGGTGCATTTGCATACGCGCGTGCAATAGCTGCGGCAAAAGCTGCGGGGTCAGTCATGCCAGGGTGCTACCGGGCGACCGGCCAATTCGCAATCATACACTCAACTTTCAGCTGCGTGACTTTGGCAACCATATCGCGGGCTGATCAGTCTTCGGGTACAAAGCGCCCTGGCAGACCGCCGCTCACCTTGTCGACATCGGCCATAATCGCACCCATCGGATCAGCGGTGCGTTCGCCCTGCTTGTCGCCTGCTACCGCATCGTTGATCAGCGCAGCCAGCGCCGAGCGCCCCCGCGCCACGCGGCTTTTGATCGTACCCAATGCGACCCCGCAGATTTCGGCAGCTTCCTCATAGGAAAAGCCGCCCGCACCAACCAGGATCAACGCCTCGCGCTGGCTGTCCGGCAACTGCATCAAAGCCCGCTGCACATCGGCAAGATGCAGCTGATCACCCTGGCCGGCGGGTATCGACAAGATGCGGTCGGCGACAACGTCATCCCATTCGGTGGTGAAGCGTGCACGACGGCGTTGCGACAAGAAGGAGTTGCGCAAAATTATAAATGTCCAGGCGCGCATGTTGGTGCCGGCCGCAAATCGTGCACGCGCGCCCCATGCCTTCAGCATGGTATCCTGCACCAGATCGTCAGCCACGTCGCGGTTGCCGCTGAGCGAACGGCCATAGGCGCGCAAATGGGGTATAAGCGCAGCAAGCTGCTCCTTGAACGCATCGTCGTCCAAACTCGCGCCATCGACATCGGACGTTGTATTTACGCGATTGTTCACCGCCATTTATGAAGGACCTGTCCCTTAAGGGCTTGTTAAATATCGATTTCTACGGAACCCGCACACCGCACCGGGATTTTTGATCGGCGTTAACTTTGAAACGATCGATACGCAAATCCGTTGCATCTCACAAGCCAGGCTGGCCTCGGCTCGTCCTGCTCCGCTTGCCTGTCGCCCCGCATGCTGGCACACCACGAAAACCGACTGACGGCGGGTGTTTCCGTATTGCTTCACTCCGATAGAAGAATTGCATCATGCCTCTGCCATCCATTTTCAAACTCGCTCCGCTTGCGCTCGTCCTGCTCACCACCGGGCAGGCTGGCGCGCAGCAACCAACACCCCTCGACATTCCCGATATTGCAGCGGTGCCAATCTCGCAAGCTACGCTCGAGGACATCACCCGGATGCTGTCTGCGGACGAATTTGAAGGCCGGGCACCCGGAACCGCAGGCGAAGAAAAAACCATCAAGCTCCTCACCGAGCGCTTCGCCGCTGCGGGGCTGGAGCCGGGTAATGGTGACAGCTGGCTGCAGCAGGTTCCGCTGGTGGGCATTGATGCAACCAACGTCAGTCCGCTTGTGATCACCGGCGGCAAGACCGTGCTCAACTTTGCCTATGGCAAGGATATGGTCGTGGGCAGCTACCGCCAGACGCCGCGTACGCAAATCGTGGACAGCGAACTGGTGTTCGTCGGCTATGGCATCAATGCACCTGAAAAAGGCTGGAACGACTATGCCGGGCTCGACGTCAAGGGCAAGACCGTGGTCATCCTGGTCAACGATCCCGATTATGCCAGCGAGACACTGACCGGTGAGTTCGGCGGTAAAGCAATGACCTATTATGGCCGCTGGACCTACAAATATGAAGAAGCCGCGCGGCAGGGTGCCGCCGCCGCTCTGATCGTGCACGATGATATTCCCGCCGCTTATGGCTGGGGAGTGGTCGAATCGAGCTGGACGGGCACGCAGTTTTACGCACAAAGCAACGACAAGGGTGCCAGCCAGACAATGGCCAACGGCTGGATACAAAAGGCGGCAGCCCACCAGATTTTCGCTAACGCCGGACAGGATCTGGCCAGGCTGAGCGAGGCGGCCAGCCAAAAAGGCTTCAAGCCGGTGTCGCTTGGCGTCAAGGCTTCGCTGGCGTTCGACAACACGATCAACACCACGTTGTCGAACAACATCATCGGCATATTACCCGGTGCAAAGCGCGCCGATGAATACGTGCTCTACACCGCACACTGGGATCATCTGGGGCGCTGTAAAGCTGCGCCCGATGGTGACGATATCTGCAATGGCGCGGTCGATAACGCCACCGGCACCGCTGCACTGGTCGCGCTGGCCGAGGCTTTCGTCAAAGCAGGCGCACCTGACCGCAGCATCGTGTTTCTGGCAGTGACAGCCGAGGAATCCGGCCTGCTGGGGTCCAGCTATTATGCCCAGAACCCGGTCTATCCGCTCGCGCAGACCGTCGGCGGGATCAATATGGATGCGTTCTTGATGGCTGGGCCATCAAGGAACGTCACGGTCGTGGGCAAGGGCAAATCGCAGCTGGAAGAGTATCTGAATGCCGCACTGACATCACAAGGCCGCATCGCCACCGCCGACAGCATGCCGCAGAACGGCTATTACTACCGGTCCGACCATTTCAGCCTCGCCAAGCTTGGCGTGCCGATGTTGTATATCGATGGCGGGGATGATCTGGTCACCGGCGGCAAGGCCGCTGGCCAAGCAGCCGGCAAGGACTATACCACCAACCGTTATCACGGCCCCAAGGATGAGTTCAATCCGGATTGGGACTGGTCTGGCGTGATGGCAGACCTGACGCTCTATTATCGCATCGGCCGCAGCATGGCGATGTCGACCGGCTGGCCAAACTGGGTCGAGGGCGACGAGTTCCGCGCCGTTCGGGATAAGAGCCGGGCTGCGGAATAGTACCCGATTAAGTATCAATCCAGAATTTGGCCATCGGCGTCAGTCAAAGCGCAAACATGATGCCCATGCGACCCGCCGACGCAGCCATCCGGGTATCTCGCGTCCAGATTTTCGTATCTCCGGCACTGCAGGCCGCAGCCAATAAATGCACGTCAACAAATCCAAGTCCGCTGCCGAAAAGGTGATTTGCAAACACGAAGGTATAAAAGCTGTCATCGCTCACGATGGGCAATTGAGGTAGCGCGCGAAGCTCGTCCACCGTGTCCTGCCATTGGCGAAGCGAGCCCATGGCCAATTCACCAGTTATAAAAGGATGTTGCACGATATCCTGCCCGACGAGCAACTCGCTCAACACTTCATTGTGTGACCGGAAGTGATCGACCCAGATCGAACTGTCCACCACAATCAAGGTGTTGGCCTCTCGCGTCCCGGCACTTCAAGGTCTGGCATGGTGCCGCCCCTGCCAGCAAGGCGCGTGGCCGCAAGTGACGCAATAAGCTGTTCGAGTGCCAGCCCGACAAGCTGCTCGCGGTCTGCAATACCCGTCAGCTTTTTGGCCTTGTCAAAGAGAACCTCAGTTGGGGTTCTGGACGAATTGCCGGAGCTATGCATGGCAGCATTTTTTCCTCCACGCTGCTCATCTTTCTCAAATCGAATTTTGCGGCCCATCAGATCCAGGTTGGATGTCCGCCAACCTGCACTGATCCAGCCCTGCGTCTGACTGTGTCCTTGATTGCTTTGATTGGCCCACCACGCCGGAAACTGATACGCGCTGCGGGGCAGGTCTGCTCCCAATACGCGCTCAACGTCACAGAAGCTGGCCTCCCAAACATTGTCTGAGCGGCTGCTGAGATATCTGGCCAAAGGTTCGTATTTCGACATAATCAGGCTCCTTCAACACTTGCCCCACTAGCCTCTATACTAAAGTGATAACTATGTCAGAAACTATTTTCCCCCCCGAATGGTCGCCGCAGCAATGGCTGTGGATCGGATTTCCGCATCTTGCCGATGAGTGGCGCGGTTTTCTTGAAGCTGCACAAGCCGAAATCGCAGCGTTTGCGCGCGCGGTAGCCCAATCGGGTCAAGCGGTTCGGCTGGTGTGTCCTGATCGCGCTCACGCTAAGTTGGCGAGGACACTGGTCGGCGGCGCGGTGGAAATCTGCATTCACCCTTATGGCGATATCTGGCTGCGCGATACCGGTCCGCTGGTCGTTGCCGATGGCAAAGGTAGTCTGCGCGCGCAAATGTTCCGGTTCAACGGCTGGGGCGGCAAATATGTGATGCCCGGCGATACCGCGATCGGCGCGCGGCTGGCTGATGAGGCAGGGCTGGCAAGCCTGCGCTCCGATTGGGTGCTGGAAGGCGGCGCGATCGATGTCGATGGCACAGGCCTTGGCGTCACCACCGAACAGTGCTTGCTCAGCCCCAACCGTAACCCGCACCTCGACCGCGCTCAGATCGAGCAACGTCTGCACCGCGACCTGGGTATCGAGCGGTTGCTGTGGCTGGGCGACGGGCTGATCAACGACCATACCGATGGCCATGTCGATAACCTTGCTCGCTTTGTTGCGCCGGGAACGCTGGCAATTCCGGTAGCCTGTGGCGACGACGATCCCAATGCCATGGTCTATGCCGATGCCAAACGGCGTGCCGAAGCCTTTGGCCTCAAGGTGATCCTGGTCCCCTCCCCCGGCAGGATCGAGCGGACAGATGCCGAGGGCGAGATAAAGATCCAGCCCGCCAGCCATATGAATTTCGCGATTACCGGCAAATCGGTGATCGTCCCGATCTATGGCACAGCTTGTGAACAGGCCGCATTGGATTCGATCGCTGCGTGCTTCGCTGACCGCCAGATCATCGGCCTGCGCGCAGATGCCGTGTTGGCAGGCGGCGGCAGCTTCCATTGCGCCAGCCAGCAAATGCCTGCGAGCGTGCAGATCGATTGATCGCTTGACGATGCGCGGGTATAACACCGCAACGACACCGGTTACCCCCAACACACCGAAGGAAGACGGCCCCATGCGTACGTTGATTATCCCCGCCCTGATTGCAGGTTCCGCGCTTGCCCTTGCAGCATCCGGCACCGCAGCCCACGCCGAAACCGTTGCGGCTGCAGCCGAAGCCAGCGCCCTCGACACCGTGCTGGCAGCTGACATTCGCGGCGAAGACAAGGTTCGCGACAAATTTCGCAATCCCAAGCAGACGCTGGAGTTCTTCCAGGTGAAACCCGACATGGTCGTTGCAGAATATGCCGCTGATGCCGGATGGTACACCAAAATCCTCGCGCCGCTGACCGCCCAGAACGGCAAGTATATCGGCCTTGGCGTATCCCCCGACAAGCTGGACTGGCCCGCCGAGCGCAAGGCGCGGCTGGTGGAATTCCCCAGCACTTATCCTGAACGCGCCGCCAAGGCGACAGGTGTCGGCGCCGCCAGCATTGCTGCCTATTCAACCGCATCGGTGCCCGCCGAGCTCCAGGGCAAGGTTGATCGCGTCCTCATTTTCCGGATGCTGCACAACATGAATCGCTGGGGCATATTGGGCAGCGAGCTCGATGCAATGCACGCGATGCTGGCCGACGATGGCATGATTGGCGTCGAACAGCACCGCGCCAGGGCCGATGCCCCCGCAGCCTATGCCGATGGCTCGAAGGGCTATCTGAAAGAGGCCGATGTCATCGCGATGTTTGACAAGCATGGCTTTGAACTGGCCGGAAAGAGCGAGATCAACGCCAATCCCGATGACACCGCAGATTACCCGGGCGGTGTGTGGACCCTGCCCCCCAATCTGGCTCTCAAGGAGCAGGACAAGGACAAATACGTCAGCATCGGCGAATCCGACCGGATGACCTTGTTGTTCAAAAAGAAGTAGGTCCCTTTGGCCCTCTCTTGACGATAAGGAGAGGGCCAGGACTGTCCGATCATGACCGCATTTGTTATCCGCGCCCTGGTTTCCGGCCTATTGGTTGCGATTATCGCTGCTGTGGCACGTCGTAGCCCCGGCCTCGGCGGTTTGATCGCATCAATACCGCTCGTCTCGACGCTGGGCATGATCTGGTTGTGGAACGACAGCGGTGACAGGCTGGTTGTCGCTGATTATGTCAGTGCAGCATTCTGGTTTTTCCTGCCGACGTTGCCGATGTTCCTGCTGATCCCTTGGATGTTGCGGTCCGGTGCCGATTTCTGGATGGCGCTGGGCGCAGGTTGCGGACTGACGTTCGTCCTCTATCTGTGCATGGTCGCGATCCTGCCACGCTTCGGGATTCATCACGCGTTATGACCAATATCACCGTTGCCGCACTCCAGGTTGCGCTGAATGCCAGCGAGGCGCAGAATATCGAGGCGGTGACCGATCTGGTCGCGCATGCCGCCGACAACGGCGCGCAGATCATCCTGCCGCCCGAACTGTTCGAGGGGCCGTATTTCTGCCGGGAGGAAGACGAAGCGCTGTTTGCAACGGCACGCCCGGTGATGGAGCATCCCAGCGTGCGCGCGATGGCAAAGCTTGCCCGGTTGCTGGGCGTTGCCATCCCCACCAGTTTTTTTGAGCGCGACGGGCCGCATTATTACAACTCGCTGGCGATGATCGATCCCGATGGTGAAGTGTTGGGCGTCTATCGCAAAAGCCACATCCCCGACGGTCCGGGCTATGAGGAAAAATACTATTTTCGTCCCGGCAACACTGGCTTCAAGGTGTGGGACGTGTTCGGCACCCGGATCGGCGTGGGCATCTGCTGGGATCAATGGTATCCCGAATGCGCGCGCGCCATGGCGCTGATGGGGGCAGAGGTGCTGTTCTACCCCACTGCAATCGGGTCCGAACCGTATGACAGCACGCTCGATACCAGCCGGATGTGGCGGCGCGCGATGCAGGGCCATGCCGTAGCCAACTGCATGCCGGTGATCGCCTCCAACCGCATCGGCACCGAAGGCGACCAGAGCTTTTATGGCCACAGTTTTGTTGCCAACGAGTGGGGCGATCTTGTGCTGGATTATGGCGCTGACGAATCCGGCGTGCTCGTCGCCACGCTCGATCTGGCGCAGGCGCGCAGGCACCGGGCGGGCATGGGTTTCTTCCGCGACCGGCGGCCCGACCTTTACGGGCGGCTGGCCGAAGACCGCTAGAGCACGATGGACGATGGGCGATGGGCGATGGGCGCTTTGGGCAGCTACGAGTATCTGATCGCCCTGGGGTCAAACCGGCGACACCACCGCATGGGCTCGCCCGCACGCGTACTGGACGAAGCGCTGCGGGTGTTGGCAGGCGAGGACGTCTATATTCTGGCAAGCACACCTGCGCTCATCACCCGTCCCATCGGCCCCTCGCAGCGCAGCTATGCCAACAGCGCCGCGCTGATCCGCACGGGCCTGACCCCCGATGCCCTTCTGGCGCTGCTTAAGGTGATCGAGGCGCGCTTTGGCCAGCGACGTGGCCAGCGCTGGTCGGCACGGACGCTCGACCTTGATATCATCTTGTGGTCCGGGGGGCGCTGGCGGACGCGGCGGCCTTGGCTGACAATTCCGCACCCGCTGTTCAGCACGCGCAGTTTCGTTCTGAAGCCAGCGGCCACGATCGCTCCGCGGTGGCGTGACCCCAAGTCAGGCCTCACCATCAGGCAATTACACAGCCGCTGCACACAGGCTTGACCCATGCCGGATGCGCGACTAGGGAAACGCCTCGCACCGGCGCCCCGCTCCGGTCCGCACACCGAAGGCCCGCCCCCGCGCGCCTCCCCATCATGGGCCCTTAGCTCAGTCGGTAGAGCAACTGACTTTTAATCAGTAGGTCGCTGGTTCGAACCCAGCAGGGCTCACCAAATTGTTAGTGGTATCAAATAGTTATCATGCAGTAGCCATAAAGCGATCCTGTAGCAGCTCATAGAGGTGACGAGGTAGGTAACAATGTCGTTTACATGCAAGTATTGTGGGACACTTCAAGAGACGAGTTCCGCTAATATTGATTACGGCCTTTTGCGCCTTGACGTCGGCGATTTTCACTCAAAGCGCGATATTACCAACAGATCCACATCTTTGGGCGTCGAAGCGAATGTAGTACGCTAAGCCGCTGATGACTGCAAGAATGTTAGCGTCTTTATATCTATTGGGACGGCCTATAGTAGTAGTCAAGGCGCGCTGATTCGCGGTTCATTGATCGCGCGCTTAAATCATCCTTCGTCTACAGGCCAACCGTTTCCAGTAGCGTTCCAGCGTTCTTACTCCAAGACTACCAGGAAGCTTGGTCGATTATAAATCTTAGTCCGAAGTCATCGACCACATTAGCTCGCCAATGCCTGCAAGGTATGATCCGTGATTTCTGCGATATACGCGAGCGAACACTCTTTAAGGAAATTGAGACACTCGAAGCCCGGCTGGGTGAGGACGATCTTTCTAGGGGTGTTGAACCAGAGACTATCGAAGCCATGCGAGCGGTTAAGAATGTGGACAATATCGGTGCCCATATGACCTTAGTTGATGGTGTCATCGTCGATGTAGATCCAGCCGAAGCCGAGACACTGCTAGGCCTTATAGAAATGCTATTCAGCGATTGGTATGTCGCGCAAGCGAAACGGAAAAAACGCTTAAGGGCACCTCGAACAATGGCGGTTTTGGCCTGAGGTAGGCCGCTTGACGGGATGACGTCCGTCCGGAGGCGTCGATTTGGGTCCCTTCGGTCGTTTGACACCCTGTTTTGGTGCCATTTGCGCTTGATCCGGCCAATTTGGCCGCCGGATCGTAGATTCTGGGCGCTATCCGGCCGCTATCTGACTTCGCTCGAGCACGACCAGGCGGCGCATGTTGTAGGCGAGGTTGGCGAGGCCAATCTTGGCGGTAGCGCGCAGGATGCCGATGGTGCGGATGAATTTGCCGCCCATGCTGTTGTGCTGGTTGCCGAAC
>JBBQXX010000050.1:0-13517 GCA_038209235.1 Sphingomonadales bacterium
AAATCGAAAACATGTTCGGCAAAATCAAGGACTGGCGCCGCATCCACACCCGATATGACCGCTGCGCCCACACCTTCATGTCCGCCATCTGCATCGCTGCAACCGTCATCTTCTGGCTCGATCAATGAGTCCTGACCCTAAGGTCACAGGAGATTTTATGGCCAAGAATACCGGAAGCAATTTTCGTCGCGGCGCGGTCACTGCCCGTACCCAGTTCCAGCGCAATGACGGCAATTTTCAGAAGCGCAACGAACGCACCGGCGAGTTTATGAGCGTCAAGAATGGCGGATCGCCATTCAAGGGCGTCGCCAAAGAACCCGATGGCCGTGACGGCCCCAATTCCTAACTGAAAAGAAAGACACCTCTCCCATGGCCGACGTTCAAGTTATCTGCATCAACAAGCAACCCCGGGACAGCACCCACGAAGGCATCACCCACTTGGGCGGTTCCGGCTGGCACTGGCCCCGCGCTGACGTGATCCTTTCCATCGAGAACAAGACCAACACCTTCTATACGAAGGTTTCGGGCAACCGTGGCGACATTGGCGTGGTCAATGGCCCTAACGGCAAATATCTCCGCACCTATGCGGACGGCAAGTGGAACGACAATCTCTTGTCTCTGCCAGAATGCGCTCGATGATTGATCCACAAATGTTACGATTTCGGCTCAACTTGAGTTACTCAGGTTGAGCCAATTGTCTGTTTGGCTAGCAGACAGAGGTATGTTGCAACTTGCAGCTTGGCCAAGTTTAGAGCAGCTTGCTGCAATGCACACGCAAATCTACGCCACGAAACGCTTCCTATTGCTTCCCCCCTGCTTCCCCGACGGAAAATATAGGGCGGGGAAGCAGATTTCGCGCCGTCGCGATCTGCATAATATGTTGTATTTGAATGAAAAATCTGGAGCGGGCGAAGGGATTCGAGCCCTAGACCCCAACCTTGGCAAAAGGTGCAAAAAACTACGCAACTTCAATAGCTTATATTAACCTAAGCCCAAATCGCATACGCTATGATTCGCGGCGGCTTCCTCTTTCGACCGTGCCAGTTTCTCGTGGTCGATTTCTGGTCCTACGTTATCGCGCCCCGATCCTTGCACCAAAGGTAGAGCCGATTTGCTGGCTTCTCCGCTATGTAGCCGAGAATTCAGCTCGTCTTGAGGCAGCCTCCGGTGCCTTAGCGTGGACGGCCCCTGCGGTCGCTAAAATCATTGACGTGAAGGCGGCTTGAGCGTCGTTCATTGGGGAACAGACGTCATTTATTTTATGAACAAAGCATGGACATGACTGAGCAATAATATCTTCTAACCAATATTAAAGCCGACGGTGCATTGGCTTTGACAGTGTCGCTGCGCCATTTCCTGTTGCCCAGAGCTGCAATTTGCAGAAGTCGCGTCAGTTAGCCAGAACGTCCACCAGATCGTGAGGGGAGAGCACGCGCAGGCATTTACGGCTGCTCTCGATCACTTTAGCGCGGTTGAGTTCCGACATCGCCCGCGTTACGGCCTCGCGGTTGGCGCTGATCGAACTGGCGATTTCGGCATGCGAGGGCAGATCGAACCGCAGTGTGCCGTCAAACGGATCGCCACTTCTAATGGCTATGTCGGCCAAATAGGATTGGACCCGCTGCTTTACGCTGCGCGAAGTGGTCTCATAGCAGCGCATAGTAAGGCCGCGTACCATGGCGACCAAGTCGCCCATCACACGCGCGCTGATTTCGGGGATGAGATTGACCATCCGCAGGAAATCGCCTTGCGACAATACCACCGCCTCGCTCGGGCTCTGGCAATAGACCGATAGCGACCGGCTGCCGTCGTCGATGGCCGAAAGCTGGCCGAAGTAGCCTTGGGTTTGTATCCGGTTGAACAGAATCTCCTTGCCGTCGGCGGTCCAAAATACGCAAAGCAATTTGCCGGAGACCAGGAAAAAGACGTCGTGGGTATCGTCGCCGCGATCGAACAAGACTGTGCCGGCCGCGAATTTGCGCAGCCGGGGGCGCAAGCCAAGTTCGCCGATGCGCCGGGCATCGATCCCGGCCAGCAGCGGCAGGGAAAGCAGACTGCGTGTGGCGGTAATGTCCATGATTCTGCTCTCCCCATCGCCCCGGTCAGAACGTTACCAGCAATAGTCCTTCGGCCAGAGTGTATTCGCGCTCGGGTGAACCAATATACATCCGGGCAACTTTGTAAAAGGTCTGCCCTTCTTTCTGCTCCTCTTGCAAACTATAACTCAGCAGGCCGCGCGGTGCATATACGTTGATTTCGATCCCATTCTCGTTGAGCAGCCGCTTGAGATCTTTGGCGAAATTGTTGAGGATCGAATTGTCCTGGGCTTGAGCTCCAACCTTGCAGGCCATCAGGTACAGCGATTTGAACGAGCCCGCTGCAAAACCTTTCGAGGCGAGCTGTTGGAAGAACGCTGCGGCATCGTAGCCCGCAAAGACTTTGTCGTTGCCGTGCGAATTGACCACCAGCGTGTCGCCGCGCTGGGCGTTAGTTCGTGCCAGACTATCGGCTGCAAGCATAGCAAAGGCGCTAGCCGGCGAGGTTTTGAAATAGTCCTGTAATGCCTTCAGTTTGGCGGCGCGGATTGGCTGCGAATCGTGGTCGAGTGACATGTAAGTAAGCATAGTGGTATCCTTTCAGTTGGAAGCGGCCGCCGTCAGCCGCGGACGATATCGGCGAGATAGGGCTTGACCTTGTCTGCCACCGCGGCCTCAACCTGGGCATAGATGGATGGGTTGAAGGTGCCAGTAGTGGTGCCGATGGCGACATCGACCTGCGGGTCTCCAGCAAACGTCAGCGCTCGGTCATCGGGAATCGTAACGTCGAATCGGCAAAGGATGAGGGTCGTCTGCTCGCCTTGATCGGCCAAAGCCAGCCAGCGCCCGGCCCCGGGCTGACCCCACCACGCAGCGACGACCGGATCGGGTTGGCGAGCAGCCAGTCGGCTCGCGATCGCGCCAGCAGCCCCGGCAAAAACCGCACCAAGTGCGGCTGCGCCCGAATGGGACAAAGCCAGGGTCTGCCGAGTGCTGGACAGGGCAGAAACGGTCCAGCCGATCTTGCCCAGCGTATCGGGGAGAATGCCTGGCTGGGCCAATCCGGCCTTTGCTGCTGCAAGCCAGGCAAGCAGCAGGCTGTTTTCGGTTACGCTGCGCTGGTCTAGCGCCATCGCGTCAGGCAGGGCCAGCAGAACGCCGCCAATCGCTTCAAATAATAGCGCCATGTCAAGCTCCTCTCAGGGCCGGTTCAGATGTCGAGGTCGAGGACGAAATTCTGCGCGTTCTGGCCCAGCTTGGTCAGAACCGAATTGCGGACCTGCCCATAGACGTCAGAATTGAGCGACTGGACAACCGTGGCTTGGTTCAGCGTGGTGCTGTTCGAGGAGAAGTTGAAGAACAGCACGTCAGTGCTTTGCTGCTCGGTGTTGTAGTAGAAAGCCATGGTCTTCATCGCTACCGCGCCGTTAGTTTCGGTGCAGACGCTGATCTGGAAATTGCCTTCGGTGTCGCTAGAGGCCGAGTGGTTGAACAGCGTCAGGCGGCCGTCCTTTTCGGGCAGGTTCTTCATCGCATCGAGCGCAGCGGTGACCACCAGTTCTTCCTGTCCGGTCAGCGCGGCGGCGGCGATTTCAAGCACCGCCTTGTCCATCGTGAAGGACATTTCCTGCGACGAGTACTTCTGCCAGTTGAAGCCCTGAGTAACCCAGCCAACTTTGCCCAGAACAGTCGAATAGTAGTTGTACCAGTCCATCACATTGGTTTCGCGATTGAACTGCTTGTCTGCGGCCAGCTGTGCGAGCAGCGTGGAGTTGAGCACGTCCTGTCGGTTCTGGCCGGAAACGTCGGCGACGAACGCAACAACGCTGCCACCGTTAACGAAAGCCGCGGGTTTTTTAACATCCTGCGCGATTTCGGCCGGAGTGGCGGGAAGGTTGCGCTTGTCTTGGATTTCGGCGGCGCTTGGGATTTCTAGTTTGTCGATAGTGGCAGTAGGCATTGGTCTTCTCCTTCGAGGTTGAAATTTAAAGGTCGAGCGAAGCGATGGCTGCGATCGCGGCTTGGCCCAACTTCTGTTCGATCGGCGACTTGATCGGCGTCCACAGCGGGGCGTTCAGCGTCAGCGTGAGATTGCGGGCAGTCACCTTCGCGCCCGTGTCGATCTGGCCGAGGAAAAAGCTCTGCCAGCTGTCGCTGGTGATGGAGTAGTCGAACTGGATCAGCGTGGTCTGGAGCTGCAGATTGTCGTCGATCCAAGCCGGCGCGGCGGCGAAGACCGTGCCTTGGGCATCGTCCTTGCGCTGGTCCCACCAGGTCGTCAGAAAATTGCCGAACTGATCCTTGGTAGAGGCCGCCGAAATCCTCGAAAGCAGGTCTGACACGATCGCAAGCTGATCGGGCGGAACCAGGCTTTGCGCGATCGTGAGTACCGATTGGACTGGCTGTGCGGTGCTGCCTGTTACGGTAAAGGCAGTCTTTCCGGCATCGGTGACATTCCAGGCGATCCGGCCCATTTCGGTGCCAAGATCGGCGAAATAGGCATCGCTGCCGAGCGTATCGCCATTTGCTCGGACCACGGTCTGGCACCACAGCAGGGCAAGCGGCAGGGCATCGGCGATCGCAGAAGGTATCTTGTCGGAAGAGATGATCAAAGCGTTGCCGACTGTAGTGACCGTAGTCATGCTGCGGCCTCCAGCGTCATCGCCGAAAGATCGATCTTGGTACTATCGATATGGCCGCGTAGCTGGGCGGAAAGTTGCGCGGCCAGTTCGCGCGCGATCCTGTTGTAGGCTTCAAAGTTGAGCGTCAGCAGGACCGGCTTGAGCACGAACGAGAAATTATCGCATGGGCTTAGCAAGTCGCGCCAGGAGTTGCCCGAAATGCTGAACTCGACCCAGCCCAACGACACCACGGGCACGCCAAGCGGCTGGAAAATGGCGCCAACCGCCATGATCTGCGAGGAAGCCGATATCGGCGTGCCGGACCACCAGGCATCCAGCGAGGCGGTAACATCTGCAGAGGCGGTCAGCAGCTTTGGCGCCAACGCTTCGGCGGCATCGGTTATCGTTGTCGGCGCGATAGGTATTCCGCCGCTGCTGATGACGCTGGCCAGTGCGCTGGCCAAGGCGACCAGCGGAATCTGGTTCACTTGTCCAGCCGGGCTTTTGATTGCAGAAGCAGTCACCGTGCCCCAGCCAAGCGGACCGAGCGCTGCGATCATCGCATCGAAATATGCCGGAGTCGTCGGATCCGGATTGACCCCGCGCGCCACCATCTGCGCCTTGCTAAAGGTGTAGAAATAGGCTTCAAGCGCTTCCGGGCTGGCAGAATTGGGGAACGCGATCAGCCCGTCGGAAGCAGTATGGACATCAATGGTGGCCATCATTACACGCCCTGGATCAGCCCGGCGGGCACGCTGCAGAAATGGTTTGCGGCGCGGCCTTGCAGCTTTTCCGCCAGTTCGGCGCGTTTGGCAGCGAACACATCGGGCTGAAGCCGGGCAGCGACATGCGAGACGCTGAGCTCGACCGACGAAGCAAGAACCAACTCGAACAGGCCCAAGACACTGGTTGGGTTGAGCTTGGCGGCGTGGCCGAAGACCAGCCCGCGCTTTTCAACCCCCAGCGCACCGAGCGTAAGTGTGAAAATTGCCAGTTCGAAACTGGGCCCATCGCTTGCCGATGAGAACTGACCGACCGCCGCCGAAAATGGCACTTCGGCGCTGCCCGCTTCCCAGAACATTTGCGTCAACGCCTGCGCCGGAGCGGACTGGTCGGTCGCGAGCGCGGCAAGCGCATCGAGCGTCGTCCCCACTGCAGGCGATGCAGCCTGCGTGCGAAGCTGACGGTCAACAGTCGTGGTCTGGCCGCTGCTGAAGCTCTGGATCGAACTGGTGCTGGCCGCGGTGACCACCCAGCCCAGGCTGCCCAGCTGGCTGTTCCACTGCGCGTTGAAGATCTGGGCCTTGTCCGCGGAATCGGTTGCCTGATTGCGCGTCGTGCGCGCCGCCGCATTTGCGAAGACCATGCTCAGTACATAGGCCTGCAAGCCTTCTTCGGCAGGGCTGCCGGCGACAGTCGTCAAAACTTGATCGATGGCGAGTAGGGGAAGCGGCATGGGTTTTCTCCAAAACTGGGCAGGGGGTGTGGGCGGCCTCAAAGGGCCGCCGCTCCGCGCTCAGAGATCGACGGGAGTACTGGCGATGTGGTCCTTTTCCTTGCCCGCCAACTTGCCGATCAGTTCGCCCGAGATGCTGTTGTACATCGCCATGTTTAGATTCATTTCAAGGTTGTAGGCTGAGACTGCGAGCGACGCGCTGTCGCTCTCGACGAACAGCGAACGCCAGCTAGTCGCGTTGAAATCGAAGCCGTAGTAGATCATGGTGATGTTTGAGGCGTTGTTGACCATCGTCAGCGGCCCCATCGCCATGTTGGTCTTGCTGGCCGAGGTCGATGCCTTCTTCCAAAAGAAGTCTAGGAAGCCCGAGATCGAGACATCGGGCTGCTGGATCCCGTTCAGCACGCCCGAGAGCTGAGCCTGCTGCTGGGTCGATAGGTAGGGATTGAGGATCGAAGAAACGATCCCGGCAGGCGAGATCTTGTTTGCCTGTTGGCTATAGTTGAGCTTGCCGGCTTCGGTGACGTTCCAAGCCAGCTCCTGAAGTTCCTTGGTCATGGCGTCGAAATAGGCCTCGCTGCTAGGATCGGCGTTGCCGGCAGCGCGGGCGGCGGCCTGGGCAAAAGTGGTGGTGTAGCTCCACGCGTCGATCAGCGGTTGGGGGACAGTCGTATCGCAAAAGGCGATCGTCGAATCGACTGCGGTCAGGGTGACTGTGCTCATGATTTGCTCCTCAAGGATGGCTGGGCAACCGAATGGATCGGTTGCAGCCTTCTTGGGGGGCAGCGACGCCCGGGAATGTGCGCTGGCGCACCAATCCGATTTTTATGTCAGCAGCGGCGCAAGCGGTGCGCCAACGCGGCAGGTCCGGCGATGCTGCGGCGAATGGCGAGAATTTCGTGCGCGAACATTCCCTCGCCGGTCTTGAGCAGCTGGGCGACTGCATCGGCAGAATGGGTCAAGGCCATTGCGCCGTCGCCAAGCGCATCGCAAGCCTGAGCAAGAGTCGCGGTAAAAAGCGGCCGGTTGATCAAGGCGCCGACTTGCCCGGCATGGTCAAGCAAAGCCTCAAGCTGAGCGCGAGCATCGACGTTCTCACCTCCGCGAATTGCGAACACCGCGTCCCAGATCCGCCCGATCAACGACCAGAAAGCGGATGCCTGTTCATCGGCCAGGGCGATCCCCTCCTGAATTTCGGCGCGGGCGCGGGCGCCATCGCCGGCAAAGCCCAGTGCTGCTCCGCAGAAGATCTGGATCCACGGCAACTGATTGATGCCGCCAATCTGGCCCAAATGGTCCTTGGCCCGGGCCATGATCGCCATGGAACTGGCAAGATCACCGCCCCGTGCCGCAAGGTGCACCTGGGCCGAAAGCACCGAAGCGAGCGGATCGGCACCCACTTCCAGAAACAGGCTGCCATCGCGGGCAATGTCGTACAGCGCCTCGACTTGCTCGCAGGCTGTGGCCGCACGGCGGTGACGCCCTGAATAAAGCCCATAAGCAGCTTCGTTGACCAGCCAGAGGATATGGTCGCGCTGACCATGATGGCGGGTGAAGCGACCCATATTGGCAAGCAGCGTGCGGCATTCGCGGATCCGCCCACTAATCATCCGATGGGCTAGAATACCATAGTAAACGACCGTCCGCTCGGGCAAGTCGGCCGGCTCACCCTCAAGCATTTTTTCCAAGCGCTGGTAGCTGGCGAGCACATTGGGGTGGGTAAAGCCAAAGCGCTGGACCTGAGCGCTGGCGAAGTAGGCCTGGGTGGCCAAAAGTTGCGGATGACCGGCTGCGTCACGTTGTGCTAGTTCCATGTGGCGCACTGCCCGGCCCAGGTATTGGCTTGCCTCGTCGAAATTTGCGCATCGCAGCAGATGCATGCCAGCAGCCAAGCTGGTTTCGACCGTTTCCACCACATCGCCGCCCACCAGAGCATGGTCGGCGATCACTGTCGGGTAAGTTTCGGCAAAGCGGAGGTCTTCACGCAGCAAGCGGCGATAGAGCGTGCGATGCAGAGATGCGCGGTGCGTGGGCGGAATCATTGCATAGGCCGCGTCGCGCGTCAGCACGTGCGAGAATGAGTAGCCTTCGGGCACGACATCGAAAATTCCGTTGATGACCAGAAAGGCCAGCCGGTCTGCGGTATGCGCATCTTCGGGGACCAACATTGCAAGGTGCTCGCGGCGAAACACGCGTCCGCAAATCGCGGCATTGGCGATAAGCTCCCGGTCGTCTTCAAGACTGGCGATCAGGCTCTGGAGCGCGGCTTCGACTGTTTGCGGGAGCGACCGGCCCTTGGGATCTTCGGCGCGGGTCTGACCAGCGTGCATGGCAAGTGCGCGCAGGAACAGCGGATTGCCTTGGGCGGTTGCCACCACACGTCCGCGAGTTGTGGCCGGAAGTACGAAATCCCTGGCCAGAATTGTGTGCGCAGCGTGATCGCTTAGCGGTTGGAGCGAGATCAGGCTAAGCCTATTGGCTTTTGCGAAATCCAGACCGATCGGACCGGGGCGGCTGGCAAGGACCAGCCGGTTTGGTGGGCATCGCGGATCGGCGATCAACCGTTCAAGTACGGCCACGCTTTCGGCGTCCGCCCACTGCAGATCGTCGAAGCCAAACCACGAACCACTGGCTTCGATCAATCGCGCCAACATCTCGGCAGCGGTTGCGATCCGCTTTTGTCGCCTTAGTTCGGGGCTCAATTTGGGTGCAATCTCGACCGCCAATCCGAGGATGTCGGCTACGATTTTGCTATCCAGCCCTGCCATTCCCTGCCGGTCCAGCGCTGGTTCCAGAAAATAGGTCGACGGTTCGCTTCCCGGGAAAAGCGCCGCTGCAATGGCCTCAGCGATCGCAAATAGCGGCTTGCGCCGCAGATTAGCGCGTGCAGCCAGCAGGATCATCCCCGGACCGGTCGCGGCAAGGCGCGTAAGCACCGATGTCTTGCCAATGCCCATCGGTCCAGCCAGCAAGAAGCCCGCGTCCAGGCCAGAATCGAACCCGCCCGCAGCAATTCGCGCGATGCAATCGTCGCGTTCCAGCACCGGATTTTTCTGAACGTCGGTAAGCTTAAACGTGAAGCTGCCCACTTCGACGCATTCGATCGACCTCGCGGTCCCTGCATTCTTGAAAGACATCGTGGAGGAAACACGTAGCCGGGCGACCCGTCCCAGCAACGAGCGGGTCTCGCCGGAAATCACGACCGTGCCAGGGCGCGCGAGCTGCTGCAGCCGGGCAGCGACACTGACGTGAAAGCCTGTCAGCTGCGGTTCAAGCGCGCCGTTTGCGTCGGGGTGAGTCATAACCGGTCCGGTATGCAGCCCGATCCGCACCTGCTGGCCCGAAAGCCGCTCGGGCATTTGCCGGGCAAGCGACAGGCTGCAAGCCAGACTTGCCAGCGCCGCGTCTTCGCTGTCACGGCGCAACCCGAAGCAAGCCATCGAACCATCGCCAAAATGCTGGAGCTGGGTACCGCCATAGGCCGTAACTATATCACCAACAAGGCGGTGGAAGTCACTCAGAACCTCGTCATATTCCTCAAGTTCGAGCATATCGGCCAGTGCCGTCGAGCCGACCAAATCGACGAACATTATCGTCAAGATCCGCCGGTTGCGCCGCGTATTGCGCACCCTTGCTGAAGCAAACGGTGCGCCACAATTGGCGCACCGCAATTCGCTGCTATCTTCGACCGGGACTTGACAGGTCTGGCAAGCCGGTGCGCTCATTGTTCAGGCGTTTTCCCTCGCCCAGTATCGTGCCTCGGTTGCTTTCAGTACGCGTTTTGAATCGAACGGATTGGTCATCGACCACGAAGTCCAGATCCGGAATGCCCCCGGAAGAGTCCGCGCTTCGTGCATCAGTGGCCTAAAGTCGCCGGAAAAGGACGGGAACCCGCCCGGATTCGGATCAATTACACTGACTTCAGCGGCAACCGGGGCGACATAGCAGCGGTCAAGTTGGAGATCGAAGGCGTTGTAAAGCAAATTGCCGCTTCGGCGGCGGGTGACAAAAGACATGTCAAGCAGGTCGGAAATCACCCCATGCGCCGGATGCCCCGAGAGCGCGACCGGATCGTCGCGCTGCTCGAAACGGGCCTGGATCGAAAGCCCATTGCTGTTGCTCGCGGCAAACGCGCTGTCGTCGATCGACATATCGGCGTCGACCTTGTCCATCGCATAAAAGAATCGGCCAGCGAAGATCGCCATATTGCTGCTGACATAAAGTCGACGAGGGTAGAGGAGCGGGGCTCTTCCGCCTTCCTCGGTGCAGGTGTAGGGGATCGCGAAAGTCGCTTCGCCATAAGGCGACATTGAGAGGAAATCGGGCAGGAACGATCCGCGCACTCCGTGATAGCTGCACAGCGATAGACCGACCGGGTGAAAACCTGGCGTGGCATAGGGCGAATGGCCCAGCACCAAGCCCTGCGGAAGTAGCTGGGCGACCTGATCGCGCGGCAATTCATAGAAGCAGAACCAGCCGGTCATCTCGCCGCGGGCGAAAAAAGGCGTCAGAGGCCAGTGCGTGCCGCTGACCGAATTGGTCAGAAACAGCGCCTCTTGTCCAGCCGAAGTCGCGTCGGGAACGTCTTCGCCGCCGACAATCGGCAGCGGCACTCCAGTAACCGCGCTGGCAGCAGCAATGCCCGACATAGTCGCCGCCTCGACACAACCCGCATTGAGTCCGCATCGGGTCCAGTCGCCCGCCAAGACGAGGTTCTCAAACCCGGATTCGTCGGGAGCCAGCCGGTGGAAGACGCTGCCAGTGACTGACAGGACATAACGTTCAGACCCAAACATGTTGACTCGGCGGTACAGCCCGGCCTGATCGCCCCGGTAGAACAGCTTCTGATCAAGCCTCCCCTTTTTCGCGGCGCCGGGCCACAGCAGCGGAAGTTTGCTTTCCATCCACTCGTCGGATCGGGCAACGAACTTCTGCAGGGTTTCACGGTCGGGTGCCGCTGCGCAGAAATAGCCGATCATCGCCGGACCCTCGCCGCCCCAGTCCTCGCGCGGTATCAAGTGCGACATATCGGCCCAGGTGTCGAGCGGTTCGGAAAATCCGTCGATCACGGTTTGCAGCGCGCCACTTGGAATTGCCTGTGGGCTGTTGAACTCGGCTACGCGCTGGTCCCAGCCCAGAGCCTTAGCGTCCTTGGTCAGCCATATCTGCGCGGCCTGGGTGGCGACGGTTTCGACCCGGTCGAGCATCGTGCGCCAGCGCGTCGAAGCGCGCGACAGCTCGCGTGTCATCGGTGGCAGCGAGCCGATCGACGCGCCCAGCACGACAATATCGAAATCGCGACCGCGTCGCAGCGTGTAAGGAGTGCCGCTTGGCGGTTCCTGCTCGGACTCAAAATGTATCCCCGAAGTGCGCAGCTTTTCGCCATCGACCAGCTGGTCCCACTGCGGTTCAGATGGCCAGCAGGGCAGATCGCGGACCACTATCAAGGGGTCGTAAGAACCATTCTTGACCTTGGCCTGGCGGATCATCGACATCGATTCGACGCAGGTCTTGGCCGGATCGAGATGCAGTTCGCAAGCAGCCGAAAAGAAATCGAACTTCACGCCCAGTTCGCGCAGCACCAAGTAATAGGGAGCGAAAACCGTGTCGCCCATGCCGGCCTGCATCTTGAAGAAGATTGATCCAGAATAAGTAAAAAGCAGCCGAATCATCGCCCTTAGCGCGGTACCGGCCCCGACATTGCCCACCCGTTCGGCATCGCCGTGCGGGTAGCCGAAAACGAAGTTATAGCAGCCGCGGATCGGGGCCGAAGTTAGCGCCCGTTCGCTGGCCCCGTTGAGCCGCAGCCATTCGGAAAATTCCCATTGGTCGAGAATGTCATAGCCCGAAACGAAAGTCTCGCGCGTCACCATGCCGCGCATGAACGCCAGCCCGATATCGACCAGAATCAGGCCGCGACGCGTCGAGTTCTGTTGCAGATGCTCCGGCGTTTCCAGCGAATGGCACAGCGTCTGTGCCGCAGCGATCAGATCGGCAAGCAGGTTGGTGTCGGCTTGGCTATGCTGGCGCGGATCGTCAGGCATGGCTCGGGCGTGGTCGCGGATCGCGCGGTGCGCATCCAGCAATTCGGGTGGCAAGTGAATCCCGAGGCCATTATCCTCCCCCGACGTCAGAAGGCTGCCTTCAAGAAAAGTCACCACGACTGCGATGATCTGCTGCAGCATTTTAAAGGGGCCCGGCACGTGGGTTTCGGTGCCGGGCTGGCGATCGTTGGTGGGCAGGTTGATCAGCCAAGGTCGCCAAGGGTTGTCCGACCCGGCTTCGGGTTGGATGTTTTCAGCCAGAAATAGGTGCGACAGCGGTTTGAATGCCTGGTCGAACGTAGCCAACGGCTGATCGGGCGCGCGCAGGCCCAGCGAGATCAGCATCTCGTAACATTTGCGCATGTTGCGAAAGGCATTGTCATAAAAGCCGGCCCAAAGATGCAGGCCGTGCTCCTCGATCCGGTAGGCGTATTCGGCATTGCGGCCGCTGGCGCCCTTTCCGCCGAGCCGCCAGCCGAGTTGGTAAATAGTCAGTTCATAATCGTCGGACCAGCCGGGGATCTGGGTAATCGCAAAGGCAGTGGTAATCGCACCAACCCCGCCACCGATGATCGCAATCTTCTTCTTTAGCACTGTATTCTACCGCCATAATTCCGAGTGTGGAGATCATTCTTCGTGCCCAGCTCACGTGAGCTTTCATCAAGAAGAGGCGGAATGACCGGTTCGACTTTAGATTGTTCCAGCTGCGTGAGGTCGGGCTGGGTGTGGATACCGACGTCTTGTGCAATCAACGGCCAAGAGAGAAGCAATGCGCAGAGAGCCATAATCGCGGAAAGTTTCGACGACATTCACTGATCCATTTGATAGACGGTGGCAGTGCCGTTCAGAATTGCCAAGTCGGCCTTGCAGTTGCCAGCCCTAAACTCATTTAACATACATGCCGTCTTGAGAGAGTGCTTTCCGAGTAACACCCTTTTTTGTAAGCGCGGCGCGGTAGACGTACTCAGCACGCAGGCCAGTAATCTTGAGCACGTCGAAAGCGCCGCCTACAGTTGCGCCCGCCCGACAATTGAGACCAATATTTGGTCATATCCAGCAGTCGCGTGAATAGCGGAGAACGGCCCTCACTCGCCATTTCACGGAAGACAGCCGACGAGAAAAGGTGCGTAATTGCCGAAAGCTCTGATGTCTTTATTCCCACTTTTGCCCTTTGAAAATGCTACAAAACTACACAGAGGCAACACCCCACCTTACACTAAAGGGCACCTCGAACAATGCGGTTTCAGTGTGGCGCTGACCGCCTGATGGCTATCCGGCCGGCAATGCCGCCGATTGTGGTTCGCTCAGCGCCCTGTTTGGGCGTTATTTCCTCGACGATCCGCCTGATTACGGCCCGGAT
>JBBQXX010000051.1:0-13489 GCA_038209235.1 Sphingomonadales bacterium
GCGATAGCCTTGATCGGATGGCTGGCCTTCCGACAGTCGCTTAGCCTGTATCAAACAGGGTTCATCTTAATGACGATCGTCGGCACCACCGGTCTTTATCTGGTAACCCCGCCTGAACCTGCGGTCAGCGCGCAACCGGCAAGCGATTAGCTGCGCAACCAACCCCGGTCGGCGAGCACCGCGCGCGCGGCGTTGTGGCCGGGCGCGCCGGTAACCCCGCCGCCCGGATGCGTTCCCGCGCCGCACATGTATAGCCCCTTGAGCGGCCCGCGGTAATCGGCATGGCCCAGCACCGGGCGCGCTGCCCACAGCTGGTCGAGGCTCATCCGGCCGTGGAAAATATCGCCACCGATCAGGCCAAAGATGCGCTCAAGCCCCCGGGGGCTGAGCACCTGCCGCCCGATGATCGAGGCGCGGAAGCCGGGAGCGTGCGCCTCGACCGTATCGATGATGCATTGGGCGGCGGCGCTTTCCTGCTCGGGGGTCCAGTCCAGTGCGGGGTTGAACTGTTGGCAGAACAGGCTGGCGACATGGTGTTCCGGCGGAGCAAGGCTGTCATCCACCAGGCTTTCATCTATTAGGCTGGGGATCAGCATCTCGACAATCGGCGCGCGCGCCCAGCCGTATGCCTTTGCATCGCTGAATGCACGATCCATATAATCGAGGCTCGGCGCGATGACGATGCCCGCGCGCAGATGCTCTGCATCGCCTGTAGCAGAAGAGTTGGGCAAACACGCAAATTCAGGCAGCCGATCGAGCGCGACATTCATCCGGAAGCTGCCCGATCCCGTGACATAGCCATCGATCCGGCGCATAAAATCGCGCGGCAGCACATCGCGCGCGATCATCCGGCCATAGAGCAGCTTTGGCCCGACATTGGCGATGACGCGCCGGGCATACAGTGCCTCGCCGCTCGCCAGCCGCACCCCGGTGGCGCGCTCGCCCTCGGTCAGCACCTGGTCGACCGGGCTGTTCAGGCTGATCTCCACACCCAGTTCGGTGCAGGCCTCTGCCATCATTTGCGTGATGGCGCCCATGCCGCCGATGACATGCCCCCAGCTGCCCTTGTTGCCGTTGACAGCTCCGAAGACGTGGTGGAGCAAGACATAGGCGGAGCCGGGCGTATCGGGGCTGGCGTAATTGCCGACCACCGCATCGAACCCGAACGCTGCCTGCACCGGATCGCTTTCAAACCATTGGCCCAGAAATTCGCGGGCGGATCTGGTGAACAGGTCCAGCATATCGCGCTGCACCTCGCGCGGCAGCCGGGAGAGCAACCGCCCGGTGGTCAGCGCCTCGACCAGCCCGCCGATGCCGCCACCGATATTGGGCGGGGGCCGCAGCGCCAGATCGCGAAGCACATCGGCGACGCGCTCCAGCATTGCGAGGTAGCCGGGCAAGGCCTCGGCATCGGCGCTGGAAAACCGCGCGAACTCGCGCTGCGTACGTTCCAGCCCACCACCCAGAATAAGGTGATCGCCGCCGGGCAGCGGCAGGAAGTTCGATACCGGGCGTTCGATCACCCGGTACCCGCGTTGCACCAGCCGCATATCGGCGATGATCTTTTCCTGCAGCAGGCTGACGGTATAGCTTGCCACCGAATTGCGGAAACCAGGGTGAAATTCCTGCGTCACAGCTGCGCCGCCAACCAGTTCGCGTGCCTCCAGCATCCGCACCTTGAGCCCCGCGCGCGCCAGATAAAAGGCGCAGGTCAGCCCATTATGCCCCGCCCCGATGATGATCGCATCGGGCTGTGATCGGCCTTTGCCCATTCAGATCTGGTCGCAGATCACTTCGCCTGGCGCTCAATCATGCCCTGCCACCTTGATGTCCTTGCCCAGCAATGTGCGCACATAAATGCGCTGGACCATCACATAGATGACCACGGTGAGCGGCGCGGAGAGCAGGACACCCAGAAAACCAAAGACCAGCCCGGCGGCAATGACCGCAAACAGCAAGACCGCAGGTGGCACGTCCACGGCGTGCTTCTGGATCATCGGCTGGAGGAAATTGCCCTGCAGCTGCTGGACGACCAGAAACAGGCCAATCGTCCACAATGCGGTTGTCGGCGAGACGGTGAAAGCGAGCAGGATGGCAGGCACGCCCGCTATAATCGGGCCAATCATCGGGATGACATCGAGCAGACCGGCGATCAGCCCGAGGCCGCCTGCTGCCGGCACGCCCAGTATCCACAATCCGGCCCAGGTCAGCACCGCGACAACCAGCGAAGAGACCGCCTGCCCCACCATCCAGCCGCGCAGGCCGCGCGCAGCATCGTCGAGGGCAGCTGCGACCATGTCTTCAGCGCGCTGCGGCAGCAGCAGCAGCAGACCGCGCCGATAGACCGCCGGATCGCTCGCGATAAAGATCGCGCCGACAAAGACGAGGACAAAATTGGCAAGCGCATTGGTAGCGGTCATCGCAAAGCCGCCCAGCCGCGAGGCCATGGACGAGATGTCGCCGCTGCCC
The DNA here is from genome assembly GCA_038209235.1 of Sphingomonadales bacterium. Lineage (GTDB taxonomy): Bacteria > Pseudomonadota > Alphaproteobacteria > Sphingomonadales > Sphingomonadaceae > Blastomonas. The sequence goes on from JBBQXX010000051.1 coordinate 2,470, forward strand.
TGTTTGAACAGATCGCGTGCACGTTCTCCCAGGCCGATCTGATCCAGCAGCGCCTCGACGCGGTCGATCGCCGGAGGAATGCTATTGCGGATGGTGTCGAACTCGCTGGCCAGTTGCGAGCCGAACAGGGTCAACGCTCCGGCAAAGACGCCCAGCAACAGCACCACCGAAATACCCAGCGCCGGCCCGCGCTTCATTCCGGTGAGTTTGCAGACCCGCCGCGCCATCGACGAAAAGATCGCGGCAATCACGAGCGCTGCAAACACCAGCATCAAAAACCCGGTCAGTTCGATCAGCAACCACGCCAGCCCGACGATAGTCACGATCATTACGGTGATGGCGGCAATCTCTCCGAGGCGAAAGCGCGTATCGGATGCTGGACGGCCTGGCCCGGAGATGTCTGGACGTTCGCGGTTTTCCGGCTCCATCGGGTCACTCATTCTTTCAGGAGAGTCGGTGCCGGGCGGACGGGGCCGCGTGACGCCAGATATTCAGGCACTCTGGATAGCATCGCAAGGCGCTCAATCAAGGCTGTCAATCAAGGCTGTCACGCCAGCAAAAACAAATCTGCTCAGACCGAGAAGCTCGATCCGCATCCACAGCCCGAGGCGGCGTTGGGATTGGTCACCTGAAATGCCGCGCCACCTAGCGACTCGACGAAATCGACCGCGCTGCCACGCACCAGATCGAGGCTGATCTCGTCGACGACCAGCGATACCCCGTCTTGGTTGGCGACAGTATCGCCGTCCTCAGCGGCATCGGCAAGACCGAAGCGGTACTGGAATCCCGAGCAACCACCTCCCTCGACCGACAGGCGCAATACCGCAGGCTTGCCCTGCTTTGCGGCAATCGCGGCGACCCGGCGCGCAGCGCTCGGCGTCAGGATGATGTCGGTAGCTAATGGCTCGGCGGTTGTGGTGGTGTCCATTGCGCTAACATAGACCTTACAACGGTAAGCGACAAGCTGTGATGCGCAGCGCAGTGATGGTGCATAACGAAGCCAGGTGCGCATAGGATCAGAGGCCGGCCGGAGCATCCGCAAGCGTATCGCGCCAGCACAAAAAAAGGGCCGGTCCGAAGACCGACCCCTTATTGTTGCCAGACTGGTAAGGTCCGACGTTTTGCTTAGAAGCCCGAACCCGGACCGTAGGTGATTTCCACGCGACGATTCTGCAGTTCGCGGACGCCATCGGCGGTCTGCACGCGGCTGCGGGTTTCCCCGAAAGCCTGGGTGCTGATCGCGCTTGCCGGGATGCTCCGCGAGACCATGTAGGACTTGACGGATTCGGCGCGGCGCTGGGACAGACCAACATTGTAGGTGGCTGCACCCGAACGGTCGGCGTGACCTGCGAGCATGACCGGAACCGAACCACAGCTGCCATAGGCTGCCACGGCATTGTCCAGAATGGTCGCTGCTTCGGGCGTGATGTTCGATTTGTCGAAATCGAAGAACACGATGTACGGACCCTTTTCGCAAACCGCAGCCATAGGAGGCGGAGGAGGCGGGGGCGGAGGAGGTGGCGGAGGAGGCGGCGGCGGGGGAGGAGGAGGCGGAGCCGCTACTTCACCACCGAAGTTGTAGGTGATGCTGCCGAGGACCGAGTGGCTGCGGAAGCGGCCATTAAATTCACGACCGCCCAGATCAATCAGATCGACCGAGTCGCTGTTGAAGAAGCGATACTTCAGACCAACATCCCAGCTGTCGCTGAGCGGAGCGCGAATGCCAGCCAGAACCTGCCATGCAAAGCCAGTGTCCGAATCATCGAGGAAGCTGACGCGCCCGGGCTGTGTGCCCAAACGAATGTCGGTGCGGGCAACGCCGACACCACCACCAACGAAGCCCTGAAGGCCGTCATCAGGACCGAAGTCGATCAGGCCATTGAGCATGAACGACAAAGCATTTGCGCTACCGCGTGAAGCCGAACGACCGACAAAACCGGGACCGAAGCCCCGCGCAACCGCAACCGCAGTCTGCACATCGGTCAAAGCAGCATCGCGATAGCTGACTTCAGCTTCCATGCGGAAAGGACCGAAGTCATACCCGACGATGGCACCGACGTCATATCCGGTGTCCGAATCGACGACCACAGCATTATTGAGCGCACCGACATCAAATTCGATGTCTTCAACGATCATGACCCCGCCTTCGAGACCAACATACCACTCGCCATCACGGGCAAATGCCGGTGTGGACAGGGCGGTAGATGCTAACGCCAGTCCTATGACTAACTTTCGCATAGATTTTCCCCTTATCAATAGGATTTGGAACGACAACTCGGCGACGTTACTAACGCCATACCCGATGGCGCGCAAGCGCGGTTTTGGGCAGAGTGTTGCTGAAATGTCGCCATTTCGGGTGTCCGACCAAAAAACCATTGCCCATGTCCGGTCGTTGTCGCGCAGGGCATGAAAGCCGAATCATTCCGGCAGAATGTCCGTGAGTTCAATTACGTAGCATTGAGCAGCCCAGAGCCGCGCAACGCAGCAAGCAGGACGGTAAGTGCCGACCGCGCTTCGACATCGATCGTCGTACCCCCTGCCGGATCGGCGATTGGCGGCGGCGCGGGCCAACTGGTGCCGTTGCATCGGCGCACCACCTGGCTGGTGCGGTCGAACAGGCGCATGCCGCTCACGGCTGGAACAAATCTCCACCCGCCTGCTGTGAACACCGCCAGTTGCCCCGCGCGACCGCTCCACAAGCCAACCGGAGGCGCGCCAATGATCCAGGCCTGGCCTGCTTGGGGTACCAACGCTGCCGGATCGCTCGCGACCGCCTCGACGCACCCGCACAGCAGCACGTCGATCAGCGTGATGGCCTCGTTATGCGTGATTTCCTTTTGCGCCTGAGCCGCAAACAGCAAGGGCATGGCGAGATTGGGGGTCGCTGGCATCATATCAATCCTGATGTTTGGGGTTTGGTCGGGGTCAAAGCGGCAAGGCAATAAACAACGGTGCAGACACGCCCAGCCCGCCCTGCTGCACGATCACCGCTGCAAGTGATTCGGCAGCAGCGGCCTGATAAAGGGCCAGGTCAGCAGCGTCGATGGTGATCGCAGGCGCAGGAACGACGTGTTGCGCCATGGACGCACCATCAACGATCACGCTGACGCGATAGACCTCGCTGTCTTCACCCAGCGGCACATCGAGACCATCGCGCCATGCAAAGCCGCTGCGGCTGCGGCGGATCCATTCCACTACGATACCGCCCGCGCCGTCATCCCGCCAGCGGCCATGCACCGGCGACAAGGGCATCACTGCCCTGCCATGGCTGGCCAGATGTGCCTCAACCGGTGATCCATCGTCGCGTCCCTGCGCTGCGGCGCTGAACGCAGGCATCGCGCCGATCATGGCCGGATCGACCAGACCCAGCGCCTCGTTGATCAGTACGAAGGGCTCACCTGCTATATGTCCATCGATCTGGTCTTCGGTGCCGCCACGTCCACGCCACAGGCCCGAGAGGCGGAAGCGGCGATCACCCAGCGGTTCGGCACGTGCGAACTGGATCGCTTCAGCGCCCACCATCGCCAGGTTTGCACCGCGCGCCAGCGCAGCGTCATCGGCATTGACCAGCGCGAACGGGCCATCACGCACCAGCCTGATGGTCAGGGCGTTGCGATTATCGCGCAGCAGCGACGTGCCCACACCCGGCGCGTCGAGCACTTCGCCCATCGTTGCCGAAATACGCAGGAAATCCAGTGCATTGCCCAGCGCGCCGTCTGTCTCCAGCTGATAGACATTGGCGCCGCGCCAGCCCGATGATCCGCCAGCCACCGCCAGCGCGATATGCGAAGCCGCCATCGGCCGGTCCATCGGCGAGGGCAGATCGAACAACGCAAAGCTTGTCGGGCCAACGCCATCGTCGGGGGTGTTGACGCTGCGCCCGGGATCGATTGATGCGGGCGCAGCAACACCGGCAGCGCGGTAGCTGGAGAGGACCAGATCAACGCCATCTGCGCCCCAGTGCCAGCGCATCACCCACCAGTGGCCTGCCACACCTTCGATTGTCACCAGCTTACCGGGGAGCGTATCGAAATCCAGCACCGCGGTGCGCAACTCGATCCGCTCCAGCCCGTCGCGCTCTGCCCGCAGGAGTCGTTCGGCGCGAAGCTGAGCCGTCGCTGCGCTCATTACGGCGGGGAGTTCGATCTGGCGCACCCGGCCCGTTGCGCTCGCACCGGCGCGGCGCAGCCCGGGCTGATAATCGCGCTCGGGCTCATAATAGCGCAGTGCCAGACCATCGGTGCGCCGCGCCACGCGTTGTCGGCTGATCGCTGCTTGCGCCGTGCCATCGTCGGATGGTGGCAACAGGCTGGCCGCTGCGATCTGCGCCGCACTTGCAGCCGCAGCCTCACGCAGATGCGCGCGCAGGCGGCCTGCCGATTCGGTCAGCGCCAGCGGAAAGCCGGTCGCGATCACCTGCAGCACATCGCGGCGCGATTCACCCGACAGGCTGATCCCGGTAACAGCCAGCGCATCGTCGCTTGCAAATTCAACCAGCGTGGCAAGCGAGCCCACACGCGCCAGGCTGATTTCGTCAGTATCGCCAATCACCGCAAATGTCAGCGAGGGGATGCGATTGCCGAATTCTTCCAGTTCCATGTCCTCGAACACCGCATAGGCCAGCCCGCGATAGGCCGGGGCTGTCTGCGGACCTTCTGCCGCTGCGATCAGCGGATCGACCGGCTGGTCGCCATGGCCATGAAACAGCCTGAAGCCGGTTTCGCTCGTGAACACGCCATCGGCTCCGCGCAGCAAATTTCCCTCAGCCCAGATGCGCCCCACGCCGGTGATCGGGCGGCTGGCCAGCGCCACCGCAAACGACACCGAATAGCTGTAGCGGGTAGTGCCAGGGCGGCCCTTGCCCCTGCCCTCGCGCACCGCGCTCTCCTGCAGGTCGGTCGCCCAGATCACCGTTCCGGCAATGCGCGCGCGGCCATAGACCTGCGGAAAGACGCTGCCATATTGCGAGCTTTGCACCGCCAGGTCGGTCAGCCGCGGCCCTTCGCGATCTTGCGGACGGAATAGCACGGTCTGGTCGATACCGCGCCCAATCAGTGCGCCAAGCGCACCGCCTAGCGGGCCGCCCACCAGAGTTCCAACCGCGCTCAGTACCAGGGTTGCCATGCGCTATCCTTCTTCTTTCAGTCGCCAGCGGCGCAGCACCGGCCAGGGTGCAGGCGGCACCATTGCGGTCACTCGCCGCAGCCCGGCGTGCGCGTGGATAAGCAGGTCGCCTGCATCGATCATCACATGAAACTGCTGCGGTGCGGCCTGACACAGCAGCACATCGCCTGCCCCGCCCTGCCGATGCTGCGGCACCACCGCCAGGCCGCACTCCGCCGCCCAGCCATCGAAGCGGGGCAGCGAACCGCCACGCAACCGGTAATCGTCGGGCGGCGCGGCGGGGCGTCCGATCATCGCCAGTGCGGCAACCGCGACGCCCACACAGTCAAGCCCGGTCTTGCAGCTTCGCCCATGCAATCTGAACGGCGCGCCAACAAGTGTCAGCGCCGCATCGGCAAACCGCTGCGCGTCGGCCATCACCGCCGGATCCGTCATGTCAGAATGCCGCAAACTGGGCGAGCAGATCGTTACCCGGCAGATGCGGTTCGCCGCGAAAGTTGATCGCATTGCCAAAGCGGCCCGAGCACGTCGCCAACGACTTGTCGCAGCCCTGCACCAGCAGCGCGCGGTCGCCTGCGACCGGGCCGGCAAGCAACGCCCCATCGATCTGTAGCCCCGAACCGGTATGTCCGATGATATCTGCGCTCAACCCGACATTGCCGCCGCTGATCCAGCGCAGCTGGCCATGAACGAAATCCGGCGCGCGGTCAGCATCGATCCCGGCAAATACCAGCCCATCATCGCTGAAACCCGACATGACCGCCACCTGTTCGAACGCCGCACGGCTAAGGCCGCAGCCGAGCGCACAGAAGCCGGCGCGGCAGGATGGCGAGGAGACGGGAACAAATGGCTGGTCCAGCTGCGACTTCACCCCGCGCAACTCGGCCGAAAAGCGCGCGCCATCGGTTGCGACCGCGCCGAGGTGCCCTTCCCAGAACCAGCCAGCACCCTCATCCGGCTGCTGCCAGTCGATCAGACCGATGCGCACCGCAGCATGGTCCCAGCGTCTCGCGGCCAGATCGTCGGCGCGGATCAGCCGGTGGCTCAATGCGCCGCCAATATCCATATCGAGCGGGTCGAACCCGTCGTCCATCTCGATGGCCGATGGCAACATGCCCGGCGCGGCGCGATATACGAAATGCGTAACATGAATATCACGGTCATGCGCGGCAAAGCCCAGGGTTACCCCGTCATGGCGCTCGATCCGCCACAGCATCGCGATGGTTTCGACCGGCTGATCGAACCAGCGCGTCCTCATGTCGCCTCGCGGATTTCGACGAGCGGCACCGACACCGCTTCCCCGGCAGCAAAGGTTGCCGCACTGACGGTCAACTCGTCCGAGGCGAAACGCACCGGTACATCGAACGCGAAGCCTGCGCTTACGTCTGCGCCTGTGCCCGGAGGGTCGGCAAAACGGATAATACCTTGTGTTTGCAGGGTCCAGCCGGTCGCCGCCACACCGTTGACCGACACCATAACCGTGCCTGCTACCGGGCGGGTGATCCGGCGCTGCTGTGAATCGGGCAGTTCGCCATAATGCTTGATCAGCGCAAAATCAGAGCGCACCCCATCGCCCATCCCAAGCAACTGATCGGTATGATGCGGCGCGCCGCCATCGCTGGCTGAACTGTCATCAAGCGGGTCGCGCAGACGAAATCCGCGCGCCGGGCCGCGCCGCGCGCGAAAGAACCCTACCAACAGCGCACAGTCCGCCTCCGACCGCACCCCCGGCCCGACATCGAAGCTCAGGCTGGCATCGGCCCACAGGCTGTTGCGAGTCTCATGTCCGGTGACCGAGCGGAAGATCTGCGTCGAAAACCGGCTGCTGCTGTCTGCCTCGCGTCCGATCGGGATCGGGAAGCTTACGTCATCAAACGCTTGCATGTCGGCATCTCCTTGCGCTTGCAGATCAAAATAGACAAAGCCGTCGCGGGTCACCTGCGGCAGCGCCCAGACCAGAGTTTCGGCAACCCCGCGCGCCTTGGCGAGATCAGCAGCATGGGCGATCGACGCCCACACCTGCGGCTGGTCGGGCAGCAGAACGAAGCCTGCCATGTAATGCTGCTGCGCCAGCGGATAGCCCAGCCGCTGCTGCATCAAAGCCAGCCCGGCCTGTTGCGCGGCAAATCGACCCTCGATCACCCAGTCGTAATCTTCCAGCTGCAGCACATCGAACGCGGGCCAGGCCCAGCCCATCGGAACATTGGCGCGGCGCGCATCGGGGGCCAGCGCATCGAGCACGGTCGGTAAATAGACGAGCAGCAAGGATTCGACCGGCACCGGCGCCAGAGCATCGCGCACCGCATCGACCAGTGCTGCCGTCGATGCGGCCAGCATCGCCCCGGCCTGATCAAGCATCGCCTGCTGCGCGGCATTCATCAGCGCGCGGATCGTGGGTATCGAGACGCTTGCCGCACCGAAAGCGGCATCGGCGGCATCGTCGTACAGGCAGATGCGGCCATCGGGCATGATCCACCACCACGGCTCGCCCACCTGAAAGCGCACTGGCAAGTCTTCCTCCGCTAGGATTTGCGCGAATGCGATACCCACCGCCTGCAGATAGGCCATCGCTGCGCTGTTGGCGGGGCTGAGCAAAGTCGAGGGCGGGACCCAGCCGGTCAGCGCCGGATCGCCATTTTGCGCGCGCTGTTTCCACGCCGCCGGGCAGTGCGCATCGAACAGTTCATAAGAGAGCGAGACGATCGGGCTTAGCCCCCAAAGCTTGGCGTGCTGCGCCAGACTGCGGTGCCACACAGCGCACGGCGCGTTGATCCCCCCGCCATCCAGAGCCACCAGAAGCGCATCACCTGTGCGCTCCAGCGCAAAATAGTGACTCATCCCGGTGTAATGGTTGATCGATCCGCGATAGCCCAGGCCGATGATATTGCGCACCACCCGTGCCGGGGTGAGGTTGAAGCTGTCGTCGTACGCGGTTGCCATCGCCAGCCCATGCGGCGGAACCAGCACATCGCCGATCTCCAGCATGGCGCGCTCGCCATCGCAGCGGATATTGGTCATCTCCACCCATCCGGTTACCGGAGTGGCGAGCGGACCCGAGCTGCCATCGTAGCCGGGCGGGACCAGCGAGATGAACATCCGGTCGATATCCGAAGGGTGCACCGGATCAGCCTCGCCGGGCAGAAGAAAGCCACCCGACAGCGCCGAGAACGGCAGGCTGACCAGCGCATCCTCGGGCGTGCCAACCGCATAGTTCCACAGCCGTACGTACCAGCTGCGCGGCACTCCACCTGCATCGCGCCCCTCAACCGTGAGCGTCGGGCCGTGCACTGCATCGAGCGGCTTCACCCCGGACGAACGCCAGCGGAAGCTTAAGGTGGTGCGCGCATAATCGCGGTCGCCGGCATAGGCGAGCAACCGATGATCGAACCGGTCCTCGCTTTCCCAGATCAGCCCCGCCAGCGCCTCGCGATCATAAAACAGCGCATCGACGCGCAGCGCATCGGGCGCAGTGCTGATCACCGATGCCATCATCGGTCGCGGAAAATTGACCGTCCAGAAGCGCGGATCGAACCGCTGGATATGGTCGCTTAGCTGGTCGCCGCGCGCCTCGCACAGCCAAAAGGGCATAAGCTTACTCCTCGATCAGCGCGCGGCGCACGGCGCGTGCGACCTGGCGGCTGGAGGCCTGCAACGCCGCCGGTGCCGCCTGCCCGCTTGCGTTGATGCTGATCGCAATGCGCACGTCGCGACCGCCGCCGGTGCGCCCGCCAGGCTCGATCCGGCCAAAGCCGCCGGGCACGAACAGCTCCGGCCCACGCTCACCGACCAGATATGGCCGGTTGGCGGATACAGGCCCACCCGTCGCACGGCCCGGCAGGCCAAGCAGCCCACCCAGCAGCCCCGCAACCAGTGAGGAACCGCCTCCGCCGCCACCCAGCCCGATCGAGGCCAACCCGTTTGAGATCGCGGCGGCGGCAATCTGCTCCATCACCGCCAGCGCATTCCGTTTCAGATCCTCAAAGCCCAGCGACCCGCGCCGCAGTGCCGCCAGCAATCCGGTTTCCAGCACCCGCCCTGCCCGGCCCAGTCCGTCGATCAACGGACCGTCGATCTGGCTGCGCATCGTGGCGACATCGCGGGCAAAACCTTGCGTGTCGGCGCGCACGCTGACCAGCAGCTGCTCGATTTCTTCATCCATTGGGGGACTCCATCAGGTCGGGGAACATATCGCAAAGCGCAGTCAGCGCGGTTTCATCGAGCGGGGCGGTGGACGCAGACGCATAGCCGCCCAGCGCCGCCACCAGTTCGTCGGGGGTGGCGCGCCAGAACTCGTCGGGCCGCCAACCCAGCGCAAGCGCGCTCACCCCGGCGAGCGTGCGTGCGGCATCGGCAAAGCACCCGGCGCTCATCGGCCCTGCAATATCTGCCGCAACAGCGTCTTCAGCACCGGGGTCACCGCGACCAGCCCGGCCTGCGCCAGCCTTTCGGCAAACGCATCGCGGGACATCGCGCCCTCGGGATCAACGCGGCAGTGCCAGAATAACGCGGCCAGCTCGCCCAGACCCAGCTTCCCGCCAGCGGCGCGTTCGACCAGATCGAACAGCGGCCCCAGCTCCTGCTCGGCGGCCACCAGCGCGGTAAAGCTGGGGCGCAGCACGCAGGTCTTGCCGCCAAGTTCCAGCGATGCCTCGCCGCGGACCGGGTTGGCCAGGTCTGCGCTGCTCACAGGCTGACCACCGCGCCGGAGCTTTCCAGCGCCAGCGTGTAATTGCGTTCGCCGTTGAAATCGCCAGCATATTCGAGCCGCGCGACCAGAAACCGCCCGCGCATCCGCGCGCCGCTTTCAAAGCTCAGTTCATAATTATCGAGCGTGCCTGACATCGCATTGGCGCGGATCGCGTCTTCGGCGTCCGAACCCAGGAACAGCCCGGCGGCCGATACCGAGACCGACCTGACGCCTGCGCCCGAAAGCAGCTCGCGCCAGCCACCGCTGCCCTTGTGGGTAATCACCACCGGCTCGCCGTTGATCGCCATTTGCGTGGTGCGCAGGCCCGCCACGGTGCGATATGCAGGCGGGCTTGCGCCATCGCCGATCTTGAGCAGGAACGCGCTGCCTTTTTCCGCTGTCATTGCCAGTTTTCCTTTCGTCAGGATTGCAGAATGCGGGCCCGATAATCGAGCGTGATGGTCCACAGCGCGCCGATGCGAACCGTGCGGCTGCGGACCGGGGTAAGGCTGACAAGCTGGTAACCGCTCGCCTCGCGCGGTATCGTGGCCAGCCGCGATTCCAGCGTGGCGGCGATGGCCGCGACCGGGTGTGCATCATCGGACCCATCGCGCACCATGAACGCCAGCCGAAGCTCGCGTCCCGCCCGGTCCTTGGTGCTCCAGTCGGTCGCCAGCACATCGTCGAGCACCACATAGGGCGCGGCGATCTGTGCCGGCTGCCGGTGGAACACGCCGTTAACCTGCGCAATCAAAGCCGTATCGCGCGCCAGCCAGTCGGTGACGGCGATAGCAAAATTCTGTTCAAGGCTCATCGCAGCAACCTCCCCAGCCAGCGCAGCGCAGCATCGGTGATCCAGCGCTGCGTCAGGCCCCGTCCGCGCAGACGCACCGTGCCGCGCCCGGTCTGCGCGGTCACACCCGCGATGGTTTCATTGATCCGCTGCGCCAGTTGCTCGCTTGCGATTTCCGCGCGGCGCTCACCGATTCTGCGCGCGCGGCGCAGCAGCACGTTGCCGAAAGTCCGGCGGGTCACAGCCGCACCACGCGCCAGGGCCGCCACAAGGCGCTGACCGCAGCAGGAGCCGCACCCAGATCAGCACCATCGCGCGCCAGATGGACATGTGCTGCCAGACGGATGATTCCCTGTCGCAGCGGCTCGGGCAATGCACCCCAGTGCGCCGCCATCCCGGCGGTAAACTCAATCTCG
>JBBQXX010000052.1:0-13245 GCA_038209235.1 Sphingomonadales bacterium
TGCTTCACCCACCGCCAAAAAGGCCAAGGATGCTGAGCTTGCGGCGTTCTTTGAGCAAGTCGATGCTGCCAACCTTGCCGCCTCACCACAGGGCAAGGCCTATCGCGGGATCCGCGATGCCGATTATGGCAAATGGAACGATCCGTCCGATGCTGCTGCGGTTGCCGATTTCGAGCGCGGGCAAACGGCACTGGCAACGCTCAAGGCGCGCTTCGATCCGGCAAAGCTGAGCGCCGAAGACCAGCTAAGTGTGCGGCTGTTCGAATATCAGGCAGAGCGCGCCGCGCGCGCGCATCCGTTCCGCCGCAACGAATATCTGTTCGATCAGATGAATGGCGCACAGGCGCAGATGCCGGCGTTTCTGATCAACATCCACCGCGTTGCCAACATCAGCGATGCGCAGGCCTATGTCGCGCGGCTGCAAGGCATCGGACCGCAACTCGATGGCCTGATCACCGAAGCCAGGGCGCGCGCCGACACAGGCGTGATGCCGCCCGGATGGGTCTATCCTTTCGTCATCGACGATGCGCGCAATGTCATCAAGGGTGCGCCGTTCGACGACGGTGAAGTCTCGACGCTGCTCGCCGACCTCACCACAAAAGTCGGTGCGCTGGATATTGCCGATGCGCAAAAGACCGCGCTGATCGATGCGGGTAGCCAGGCTTTGCTGACCAGCGTCAAGCCCGCGTATCAGCGGCTGATCGCCGAAATGGAGCGGCAACAGGCGATCGCGCCTGCCGAAGATGGCATCTGGCGGCTGAAAGACGGCGCCGAATATTACGCCGAGCGGCTCGCCAACTACACCACCACCGATCTGACCGCCGATCAGGTGCACCAGATCGGGCTCGACAATGTGACCCGCATCCATGGCGAAATGCGCAAGATCATGCAGACCGTCGGCTTCAAGGGCAGCTTGCAGGAATTCTTCGCGTTCGTGCGCACCGATGACCGGTTCTATGTCGACACCCGCGAGGAATATCTGGCCATGGTCGATACCAAGCTGGCGGCGATGCAGGCCAGGTTACCCGCATATTTCAACACCTTGCCAAAAGCGCCGCTGATGGTGAAGGCGGTCGAGGCGTTTCGCGAAAAATCGGCGGGCAAGGCGTTCTACAACAGCCCCGCCCCCGATGGATCACGCCCCGGCACCTATTATGTGAACCTGTATAACCTCAAGGACATGGCGACCACCGAGCTTGAGGCGCTGGCCTATCACGAGGGGCTGCCTGGCCACCATCTGCAGCGCAGCGTGCAGACCGAGCTGGGTGACTTGCCGCCGTTCCGCCGCTTTGGCGGGGTCACCGCCTATACCGAAGGCTGGGGGCTTTATACCGAGGCGCTGGGCAAGGACATGGGCTTTTATACCGACCCGTATTCGGACTTTGGCCGTCTGGGCATGGAGCTGTGGCGCGCCTGCCGGCTGGTCGTCGATACCGGCATCCACCACAAGCGCTGGAGCCGGCAAGAGGCGATCGAATATCTCACTGACAACACCCCCAATCCGCCGGGCGATATCGCCAAGGCGATCGAACGCTATGTCGTTTATCCGGGCCAGGCGAATGCCTACATGATCGGCAAGCTCAAGATCATGGAGCTGCGCACGCGCGCGCAAAAGACGCTGGGGGCCAGGTTCAGCTATGGCGCATTCCACGATGTGGTGCTCAAAAGCGGGCCGGTGCCGCTGACCGTGCTCGAGGAACGCATCGATGCGTGGATCGCGGCGGGTGGCCGGGCCTGAGGCGGCTGACCGCCGCAGTCAGCCTTCAGGTTTTAGCCGCCAGATTTTAGCCGCCGGATTTTCAGCGATTTTTCAGTCTGTCGAATCCATCCAATCAACCCGGGTATTCACCTCCTATGCAGGCGTTGCGACCCGAAGGGCTCAAGGCAGCGATGCCGGGAGTTCTTTTCCTTAAAGGCGATCCTGCCCTGTGTGGCAGGATCGCCTTTTTTTTGTCGTGTTTTCAGGCTATAACCAGCCCGGGTCGATTGAAGTATAACGCCGGCATGGGACAAACGGGGAAATCCGTGGCCTTTGCACGGTGGATTGAGGTCGCCGATGCCGAAGCTCGACTATGCCCTCCCGGGCGAATCGCTCCGCGAGTTTTTTTCCGTTTATTACCTGCTCGACAGTCCGTTGCCCTATGTCCTCGATGGCGAGCGCGCCGCCAGCGCCCAGCTGCGGCTTGGATTGCAGGGCCGGGTCGTCATGCACATGCCCGATGGCAAGGCCACGCCGTGCAGCGGTGCGGTGCTGGTCGGCCCGACGACAGCGGCTGTCCGGTTCGAGATCGAGGGGCCGCTGCGCATGTTCGGCCTGGGGATAACGGCGGCAGGTTGGGGCGCGCTGACGCAGCACAGTGCTGCCGATTACCTCGATCGTGTGGTTCCAGCGGTGACATTGTTTTCCAACATCGAACAGCGTCTCGAAGAACTGGGCGCGCTCGAGTCGCTGCCGCAGATGTGCGCTGCAGCCGATGCCATTCTTGCCCCGATCGTCACCAATGCCAGCGCAGAGATGGTAGCATTCACGCGGATGGTTGATTCGTGGCTGGCATCAAGCGTCTCGCCGACGGTCACCGATCTGCACGCCTGCACGCGTCTGTCCGAACGCCAGCTGACCCGCCGGGTCAAACAGCTTTACGGCATGCCGCCCAAATATCTGTCGCGCAAATACCGTGCGCTGCGCGCCGCACGCGCGTTGATCGACGCAGATGCCGATGAGGCGGATTTCCTGCGCGATGCGTTCTACGACCAGTCGCACATGATTCGCGAACTGAAGCTGTTTGCCGGAACCACGCCGACCCGGTTGCGCACCGGCGAGGGCGATTTGGCGCGGCTGATCGACCAGCGCAGCCAGCTCAAGGGCCGGATCAACAAGCTGGTGGCCGAGACGTAACAGCTTGGGACGTAACCGCCAGGCGTCCCCGAAGGCGCACGACAGGTCCCGGATCTGCTAATGTCGCATCCGCAGTTCCAGCCGGTTCATCGCACCCTCGCGGCGATAACCGACCACATCTGCCCACGCGCGGATCATCGCCAGACCGACACCCCCGCCGCGCTCCGGATTGGGCATCTCGATCCCGGCGGCATCGCGCAAATCGAAAGGCTCGCCCGAGTCGCAGACGATGACCATTAAGCCGCCGTCGTCGCCACCAAGATCAACACGGCCGCAAAAACCTGACCCGATTGCGCCGTGATCATAAAGATTTGTCACCGCTTCCTCGATCAGGATCGCCAGTTTTGCCGCTTGCATTTCATTCAGGCCATTGGTTGTGCTGAACAATTGCGCCAGTGTAACCGCGCGATGTACCGATTCGGGACCATCTTGGTCCAGATCGCACGAAAGCGGTTTGAATTTGCGCCTGACCATGCGCACGGTTATGCCATGTCAGCGGGCAAGAAGGGATGCATATTATGAAGTGCGCACTGCTTGTTACATTTTCATTGCTGGCGCTCACAGCGCAGCCAGCCTGGGCCGATATTGGCCGCGTCAAGAAGAGCGGCGGCATCGCCGCGATCGAACGCAAGGGCGTGCGGGTCAATCCTGCGGTGGGCACCGCCCTGCTGCCCGGCGATGTGCTGGTCACCGGCAAAGGCGGCCAGATTGCCGTCACCTTTGCCGACAACACCCGCTTTGCCGTCGGACCCAACAGCCGTATTGCGGTGGATCGGTTCGATTTTGACCGGACGACGCGCAGCGGCGCGTTCGAAACCCGCGTCGAGCGCGGGTCGCTGGGTGTCGTTTCGGGCCAGATCGCCAAATCGCGGCGCGATGCGATGAAAGTGCGCACCCCCACGTCGCTGCTTGGCGTGCGCGGCACCCGCTTCATCGTCACCGTGCCCGAATGACGCGTTTGCGGTGGGCAGGTGCCGCGCTATCGGCGGGTCTGCTCGCCGGATGCGCAGGGCCATCGCTGCTGTTGCTCGATAATGAGGACGGATCGTCCGAAGGCGCGCTGGCGGTGATCGATGAAGGCTGCGGCAACCCCGATGGCGCAACCATTGCCGGAGCGTTCAGCCGCACCAAGCTAACCGGTTGCGCGCCGCGCCAGCGCAATGTCGGCGCCGACGGGCTGAAGCCCGAGGAACGCAGCCTGATCGGTTCGCTGCCGCCGCCGCCGGCGCGCTTCATCATGTATTTCGTGCCCAACACGACCGATCTTGCACCCGGATCAGAAGGCATGATCGATGCACTCGACCGGCATTTCAAGGCGCGCGCCGGGGCAGAGATAGAGATCATCGGCTATACCGATACGGTGGGTAAAGCGGACTATAATCTCAACTTGTCACAGCAGCGCGCCGATGAGATCAGGTCCAAGCTGATCGCGCTTAACTTTCCTGCCGATGTGATCACCGCCACCGGGCGCGGCGAGGCCGAATTGCGCTTCGAGACCCCCGATGAAACCGAAAATGGTGGCAACCGCCGGGTGGAAATCATCGTACGCTGACTGGCGCCGCTTGCAAGCTGGCTCGGCATCCGCGTAAACACGGATGGCTGTTGATCGAGGTCTTGCTGTTTTCCTGCGAAAGCTAACAATCCTGGGGCGGGGTAGCACAACCTCACTCCTGGCTGCGGCTTTCGCCGGCGAGCGGTTTCGTGCTGAATTTGTTGGAGCCATGCCCCCTATATGCTCACCGATATCCAGATTTCGCGCGCCGCCAAGCTCCAGCCGATCCTTGCCATTGCTGAAAAACTGGGGCTGGATAGCGCTGCGGTCGAACCTTATGGCCATTACAAGGCCAAGCTCAATCTCGATCCGGCAGCGCTGGCCGCACGCGGCGCAGGCAAGCTGATTTTGGTGACCGCGATCAACCCCACGCCTGCAGGTGAGGGCAAGACGACGACATCGGTGGGGCTGGCAGATGCGCTGAACCGGATCGGTCACAAGACCGTGCTGGCGCTGCGCGAGCCGTCGCTGGGGCCGTGCTTTGGTACCAAGGGCGGCGCGACCGGCGGTGGCTATGCGCAGGTCGGCCCGATGGAAGACATCAACCTGCATTTCACCGGCGATTTCCACGCGATCACAGCTGCGCACAACCTGTTGGCGGCGATGATCGACAACCATATCCACTGGGGCAATGCGCTGGATATCGATGTGCGGCGGATCGTGTGGCGCAGGGTGCTCGATATCAACGACCGCGCGCTGCGTTCGGTCGTGCAATCGGTCGGCGGGGTGGGCAACGGCTATCCACGCGAAAGCGGCTTCGACATCACGGTGGCGTCCGAAGTTATGGCCATCCTGTGCCTGGCGCGCGATCTGGCCGATCTGGAAGAGCGGCTGGGACGGATCGTCATCGGCTCGACCCGCGACCGCCAGCCCGTCACCGCCAGCGATCTCAAGGCTGCCGGCGCGATGGCGGTGCTGCTGGCGCAGGCGATCAAGCCCAATCTGGTGCAGACGCTGGAGGGTAATCCGGCGCTGCTGCACGGCGGGCCGTTTGCCAATATTGCCCATGGCTGCAATTCGGTGATTGCAACGCGCGCTGCGCTGGCGCTGGGCGATTTCGTGGTGACCGAGGCAGGGTTCGGCGCGGATCTGGGCGCAGAGAAATTCTTCGACATCAAATGTCGTCAGGCGGGGTTGCACCCGGCTGCTGCGGTGATCGTCGCCACGGTGCGCGCGCTCAAGATGAACGGCGGGGTCGCCAGAGCGGATCTGGGCCGCGAAGATGTCGAGGCGGTGCGGCGCGGCAGCATCAACCTGATCCGGCATATCGAGAACGTCCGCCAGTTCGGTGTGCCGGTGGTGGTGGCGATCAACCATTTCGTCAGCGACAGCGATGCCGAGATCGCGGTGGTGCGCGAGGCGGCGTCCGCCCATGGCTGCGAGGCGCATCTGTGCCGCCATTGGGCGCTGGGCAGCGCAGGTGCAGAGGGTCTGGCGCATGCTGTGGCGGCGTTGGCCACCGCAGGCAGCGCGCAGTTCGCGCCGCTGTATGATGATGACCTGCCGCTGTTCGACAAGATCAACACCGTGGCGACGCGCATTTACCGCGCGGCGTCCTGCGTCGCCTCGCCCGCGATCATCGCCCAGCTCCAGCGCTGGGAGGCGGCGGGCTATGGCCATCTGCCGGTGTGCTTGGCCAAGACGCAGTACAGCTTTTCAGCAGACCCTACGCTGCTCGGCGCGCCGACCGGGCATGTCCTGCCGGTGCGCGAGGTCAAGCTGAGCGCGGGCGCAGGCTTTGTCGTCGCGATCTGCGGCGAGATCATGACCATGCCCGGCCTGCCGCGGGTTCCTGCTGCAGAGACGATCCGGCTGGATGGCAATGGCGAGATCGAGGGGTTGTTCTGACGTGCAACCTGCGCTGCATCTGGCTGGCACCTATCGCCGTGAGGTGCGCGCATCGCTGGCGCGCATCTGGGAAAATGTGTTCGACTGGGAGCATCTGGCGCATCTGCACAGCACCAGCTTTGCCCGATGCAGCCTGATTGCGCGCGGCGATTGGGGATGGCGCGCGCAACTGCGGTTGGCGGGGCGCGGCGCGCAGGATGATTCGGTGATCGAACTGGTCGCCGATCAACCCGCCGGGTGCTATGTCACGACCACGCTGGAGGGCCAGGGAACAGGAACGCAGATCTGTGTCACTCTCGCCGAGCGCGGCGCGCATGACGTGAGTGTCGAGGTGGAGTTTTATGTGCCCGAAGCTGATGCGACCCGGCTGGCGTTGATCGGCAGCGCGTATGAAAGCGTTTATGCGCAGCTGTGGGACGAAGATGAGGCGATGATGCAGGCGCGCGAGGCGGCGCTGGCGCGCAGCACCGGTCCGGTCATACCGGGCCAGCGGCTCGACCTTGGCGACGAAACGGCGGTGCGCGCTGCGCTACCGGTTATCTTCGAGATGGCCGGCCGCAGCTTCCGGTTGGTCGCAGTCAAAGGCAGGCTGGTGGCGCACAGCACGGTCTGCCCGCACTGGCTGGGACCGCTCGATGCCGGTACGCTGGTCGATGGTGTGATCACCTGCCCGTGGCATGGCTATCGTTTCGACATTTCATCGCGCCGCTGCCTTGATGCGCCGGGTCTGAAGCTGGCGCCCGCGCCGGCAGTGATCGTCGAGAACGACCGGGTCATCGCCTTGTGGCAACAACGCAAAAGCCCGCCGCCGATCTCCGGTTAGGAACCGGAAGCTGGCGGCGGGTTTTGCTCGATGGGAACTCGTGCTGCCGGTCAATACCGCCAGCCCGTTCAACCATTCAGTCGATCAGCCGTTTACGTCGGCCTGGGTTACCGGAACAATGCGGATTTCAACCCGGCGGTTCTGCGCGCGGCCATCTTCGGAGGTGTTCGATGCCACCGGCTGCGATTCGCCATAGCCCTGTGTTGCCAGCCTCGCCGACTGGACGCTGCGGCTCGAAAGATAGCTCGACACCGACTGTGCGCGGCGTTCGGACAGCGTCTGGTTATACGCATCCCCGCCGGTCGAGTCGGTATGGCCATAGATGTCGATATAGCTGCTTTCATACTGGACCAGCGTCGAGGCGACCTCGTTCAGTGTATTGCGGAACTGCGGTTTCACCGTCGCGCTGTCGACATCGAACGTCACTTCGCTGGGCATGTTGAGCACCAGGCTGTCGCCGTCGCGGACCACGTCGATCCCGGTTCCGGCTGTTTTGCGGCGCAAGTCGCGCTCCTGCTGCTCAAGATAATAGCCGATGCCTGCACCTGCCACTGCGCCGATTCCCGCGCCGACGATCCTTTCGGTACGGTCACGCCGCCCGCCGACGATATCACCGAGCAGATAACCACCAACGGCTCCGCCGATGCCACCGATCGCAGCGCGATTGATGCGCTGCTGGCCGGTTTCAGGATCGGTGACACAGGCAGCCAGCGCCAGGCTGGAGAGTCCGGCAAGCGCGGCAATACAGATAGAATTGTTGTTCATGATAATAAGCTCCAGCGTTTCATCTCTTGTAGGTCTCTTAACGTCTCACCGCTTTATTCGATCCGGCGGCTGAATGGTTCCCGAACTGATTTGTAACATTCATTCATGTTGGGTTTGCAGATGTTGCGGTGTCCGGGCCCGCAACGCATCAGGCGCGCGAAAAATGGGGGGGTGACTCCGTGCGGCGCATCGATATAGGATCGGTTGGCAACCGCATAAGGCGCAATGGACCCTCTCCCTCCCTTTCCCTGGCTTGACGCCGTGATCATCCTTGGGCTGATCGTACTCAACGGCGTGTTCGCGATGTCTGAACTTGCCATTGTCTCGGCGCGCCCGGCGCGTCTGGAGGCGATGGCCAAAGAAGGCAGCAGCGCGGCGCGCACCGCCATCCGGCTTGGTGCAGACCCCGGCAAGTTTTTATCGACGGTGCAGATCGGCATTACGCTGATCGGTATTCTGGCAGGTGCCTATTCGGGTGCCAGCCTGGGCGATCCAACCGGCGACCGGCTGGTGCTGATCGGTGTGCCTGCCGACGTTGCTGACAGCGCGGGCTTTGCGCTGGTCATCGGCATAACTACCTATCTGTCGCTGGTGATCGGCGAACTGGTCCCCAAGCAATTTGCGCTGCGCAAAGCCGAAGAGCTGGCGGTGATCATGGCGATTCCGATGGACCTGATGGCGCGCGGCGCAGCGCCGGTGGTGTGGGTGCTGGATAATTCGAGCGCGCTGATTTTCCGCGTCCTCGGCCTCAACCGCGAATCGGAAAATATCGTCACCGCGCAAGAACTGCAGATGATCTTTGCCGAGGCCACCAAATCAGGGGTGATCGAGGAGAGCGAGCGCGCCATCATGTCGGGCGTGGTGCGGCTGGCGGGCCGGCCGGTGCGCGAGGTGATGACACCGCGCACCGAGGTCGACTGGCTGCCGGTCGAGGCGGGGCTTGAAGATCTGCGCCGGATCATGGCCAGTTCGCCGCACAGCCGCTTGCCCGTCGCCGACGGTTCGGTCGATGCGATCATCGGCATCGTCACGGTGCGCGATCTGCTGTCAGCGATCATCGAGGGTGCACCGCTCGATCTGGCGGCGCTGGCGCGCAACGCGCCGATCGTCCCCGATCAGGTCGATGCGATGGATGCGCTCAAGGTGCTGCAAAAGGGCGAGGTGCCGATGGCGCTGGTCCATGACGAGTACGGCCATTTCGAGGGGCTGGTGACACCGGCGGACCTGTTGCAGGCTTTGGTCGGGGATTTTGCTTCGGATCAGGGCGAGGGCGATCAGCCGATGATCATCGAGCGCGCCGATGGCAGCCTGCTGATATCAGGCGGGCTGCCTGCCGATGCGATGGCCGAAAAGCTGGGCATCGAACTGTCGGGTGACCGCGATTATGCGACTGCGGCAGGCCATGTGCTGCACTGCCTGCGTCATCTGCCCAAGGAGGGCGAGGTCTTCACCGATCAGGGGTGGACCTTCGAGATCGTCGATATGGACAACCGCAAGGTCGATAAACTGCTCGTCAGCCGGGTTGCACCAAACGCCAACTGATGCTGTGGTTCAGCGTTATTGCGGCGGTGCACCCGCTCCTGCGCCCGGTGCGCCGACCGCGCCGATATTGCCAAACAGATCCTGGAAGAACGAACGGTTGCGGCCCAGCGTCGGCGTCTCCTTGCCTTCGGGATTGATCTTGGCGACCTGTTCCAGACCGGTGAAATCGACTGTTTCGACATTGCCGGCAGTATCGAAGCGCACCAGCATCACCTGCTGGGCAGTGGGGCGCGGATTGCCAAAGGCCAGCTGACGGGTATCGCGCGCGAAATAATACCATTCGTTATCGGCAAACTGGCCGGTGAAGGTAGGGCGACCCAAGGTGCGCTCGACCGACTGGCGGTTGTCCACGCCGGGCAGGATCTGCGTTGCCAGCGTCTGATCATAGATAAAGCCCTGATGCCCGCGCAGCTGGCCGCAGCCCGCCAGCAGCGGCAGTGCGGCAAAGCCGATCAGCAGCGCCAGCCGTTTTGTGCTGCGGCCTTGAATGCGCCGGGTCACGCGCTGGGTTGCAAATGTGTTGATCATCATGTTCCTTTGCGGTCGCCCGCTTCGATGTCCTTGCGCCAACCGGGGACGCGTATACCTTGCAGCTTGCTGTTGCCGCCTCAATATGCACTTAGCCACTGCATCACAAGTGGCCAATGAATTGTGGCTTAACGCTGCTCATCCCGTCTGGAAAAACCCCGCAAGATGTCCGTTTTCTCTCGAATCTTCGCTCGCAAGGACCCGCGTGAACAGGCCCGCAGCGCCTATGACCGCGTCGTTGCGTCGGGCCGCGACCCGTACTGGTATCATGATGGCGCGGTGGCCGACAGCGTTGATGGCCGGTTCGAAGCGGTCATGTTGGTGCTGTGTGCGGTGCTGTTGCGACTGGAAGTGGATGATGCAGATAGCAAAGTACGCCAGTTCTCGGTGCATCTGGCCGAACTGTTCGTCGAAGACATGGATGGCCAGCTGCGTCAGAACGGGGTCGGGGATCTGATCGTCGGCAAGCACATCGGCAAGATGATGAGCGCGCTGGGCGGCAGGCTGGGGGCCTATCGCACCGTGCTGGCCAGCGGCGACGGTCCGCAACTGGCCGAGACACTGCGGCGCAACCTGTACCGCGATGTGCCGGTAAGCGATGCGGCGGTGGCGGCAACGGCGGCGCGGCTGACCGCGCTGCACGATGCGCTTGCCGCTATGCCGGTCGAAACTGCGATGCGGGGCGAATTCTGATGCGCGAGCCCAACGAGTTTGCGCGACCCATCGATCTGCGCGCGCTGCCGCGCCAGCCGGTCGAACTGGTTGCCGACGCTGGCGAATGCGCTGCGCTTGCCGCTCGGTTCAGCATCGTTTCGATCGGATTGCTGAGCGCGACGGCGCAGTTTGCGCAGGACGCCACGGGGATCGACGTCACCGGCAAGATTACCGCTGCACTGGTGCAGAATTGTGCGATTTCCGGTCGGGATTTTCCTACCCGCATCGCGTGCAGATATCACCTGCGTTTCGTGCCCCAGGCCGACTATACGGCATTGCTGGAAGGCGCTGGCGACGAATTCGAACTGGCCGCAAGCGATCTGGATACCATCGCGTATTCGGGCAGCACGCTGGAACTGGGCGAGGCGATCGCGCAGACTCTGGCGCTTGAGATCGATCCTTATGCCGAAGGGCCGCAAGCCGATAACGCGCGCGCGCAATACGGACTGTCCACCCCTGAGGACAGCGGGCCGTTTGCGGCGCTCAAGGCGCTGAAGGGCGAGTAGGCCAGGTTTGCGGTGGAGAGCAGCAGCGCACTTTAGCGCGTTGGCACACCGGCTTGGTCGAGCAGCATATCGATTGCCGCCAGCGCGCGGGCATATTCGGGCGAATCGACCATGCGGTATTCGCGTTCGAACGCCGCCTGGTCCAGCCCCTCGGGCCTGACCAGCAGTTCAGCCGGCAGCATTTGCGGCTGGGTGATCGCGCCCAGCCGGGTCTGGACCGCGCGTGCCAGCATCGGGTTGACCCCGGCATTGCCGAAGCGCTCGCCCGACCGGTCAGCCGCCAGATCGACGAACGAAAAGCCGCTGCCACCCTCAATGCTGTCGGCCAGTTCCTTCCATGTCCCCATAGATTGCGCCATCTGTCCGCCCAGGGTCGCTGCGAGCGCGGCTGACAGCGCCCAGTGCTTGGCAAGGTCATCGCGCCCTGCCAGCAGCAGCGGCGCGGCATCGGGCACGCAGCGCGCAATCATCGGCAGCGTGGCACCTGCCAGCCGGTCGCGATATTCAGGTACGGTGCGCATCGCGATCGCGGTCAGCAAGGCGCGGTTATGCTCTTGAGGTGTAACGCCGTCGCGCGCGGGCAGCGTAAACGCGCGGCGGACCAGCGCGGCAAGATCGGTCGCGGGCTGGCTGGCGAGCGCGCAATACGCTGCGGTCACGGTCTGGCTGTCGGGCACCGTGCCACTGGCCTGCGCAAGCCCCGCCAGCGCTGCGCCGCGCCCCGGGTGCGCCATCGCCAGTTCGATATGGCTGGCGGTGATGGTTATGCGGCCGATGGCGTCTTTCAGCGTGAGCGGGCGCGCGACATCGCCCTGCAATTGCTGCCATGCCCGGCTGAGCAGCATGTGCGTCAGCCATTGTGGCACGGGCAATCGCCCGATACGCAGATCGATATCGGGCAGGCCGGCTGCTGCCGCGCCATCTGCATGGCGCGCGGTTGCAGCGATATTCACCCACAGGCCAAGTGGCAGCGGTCTGCTCATCAGCACCACCAGCCGATCAGGCTGGCGCGCGCGGGGCGGCGCAGATTTGACGCGCCCAACGTAGGTTTTGCGCGCGCCCGGCATCAGCTGCGCTTTGGCGCGCAGCGGGGCGAGCGCCTGGCTGGCGAGGTCTGCCATGCCATCGAGCTGGGCTTGAGACAGCCGCAGGTTCAGCCGCTCGCCGACTTTGGCATCACCCTTGGATATCTGGCTGAGCACACCGCGTGCCGCGTCAACTGCTGCGCTATCGGGCACGCCGGGGGCGGGTATCGATGGCGCAAGGCTTAGCGTGAGCGCCGATAACGTGGCGAGCCCGCCAAGGACGGTTATCGCCAGCCAGCGCCAGCCGCGCCCGGTGCGCGGGCGCTGGAGTTCCGGATCCGGGTCGTCGGCACGCGGCGTCATCGGTCAAGCCTGTGCGGGATCATCGGCCAGCCACGAAAAAGCGCCGGAAATCGTGCGATTCCGGCGCCTGATCGGGTGCGATGCTGCTGCGCGGCGTTATGCAGCGGGAAGCGCATCCTGAGCCTGTTTGATCAAGGTCTTGAACACTTCGCCTTCGTGCATGGCAAGGTCGGCCAAGACCTTGCGGTCCAGTTCGACGCCGGCCAGCTTGAGCCCGTGCATGAACTGGCCATACGTCAGGCCTTCCATGCGGGTTGCAGCGTTGATACGCACGATCCACAAAGCGCGAAAATTGCGCTTCTTGGCCTTGCGATCGCGATACGCATACTGACCAGCCTTTTCGACCGCCTGACGTGCGACGCGGATGGTATTCTTGCGACGGCCATAATAGCCCTTCGCCTGTACGAGAATGCGCTTGTGCTTGGCGCGGGTGGTAACACCCCGTTTGACGCGTGCCATGAGCTATATCCTTTGAATGTCGAGAGTTGGGTGCAGGCGAGGATCAACCCAGGCCGTAAGGTGCCCATTTCTTGATGGTGCGTGCATCGGCGTCGGAAATGACCTTGGTGCCGCGATTCTGGCGGATATAC
This sequence comes from Sphingomonadales bacterium, assembly GCA_038209235.1. Classification (GTDB taxonomy): domain Bacteria; phylum Pseudomonadota; class Alphaproteobacteria; order Sphingomonadales; family Sphingomonadaceae; genus Blastomonas. The sequence goes on from JBBQXX010000052.1 coordinate 13,153, forward strand.
TTGGCGTTATGGCTCATCAAACGGTGACGCTTGCCAGCGACGCCGTGCTTGATCTTGCCGGTTGCGGTGAGCTTGAAGCGTTTCTTCACACCG
>JBBQXX010000053.1:0-13241 GCA_038209235.1 Sphingomonadales bacterium
TGCTGGGTATCGCGCTGGGCTTTTGGGTGTTCATCGCCACCATTGTTGGCCTGCTGTGTGCCTGGGGTTACAGCATGCCGCCGTTCCGTTTCAAGATGAGCGGCTGGGTGGGACCTGGCGTCGTCGCGCTGAGCTATGAGGGGCTCAGCTGGTTTACCGGAGCCAGCGTGATGACTGGCGGGCTGCCCAGCACAAACATCCTGATCATCATCCTGCTCTATAGCATCGGGGCGCACGGCATCATGACGCTCAACGATTTCAAGGCGGTCGAAGGCGACACCGCGATGGGTGTACGTTCGCTACCCGTCACATTAGGGGTCAGCAACGCTGCTCGCGTTGCCTGCGCGGTGATGGCGGTGCCGCAACTGGTGGTTATTGCGCTGCTGTTCAACTGGGGATTGTTGCTGTCGGCGATCGCGGTGTGCGTGCTGCTGGCGGCGCAGCTGGTGTTCATGCGGCGGTTGCTCAGCGATCCCAACAAATACGCGCCGTGGTATAACGCGACGGGTGTCTCTTCCTATGTGTTCGGCATGCTCGCTGCGGCGCTGGGCCTGGGTGGCTGGATATGAGCAAGGCTGGGGTGAGCGTCGGCACCCCGCTTGTTGCCACCCCCCGTATCGGCTCACCCCGCATAGGTTTGGGCTGGCTCGATATCATGCGGATGGGGCTGGTTCAGGCCAGCATCGGCGCGATCGTCATGCTGGCGACGTCCTTGCTCAACCGCGTGATGGTGGTTGAGTATGCGCTGCCTGCCGCGCTACCCGCCGGGCTGGTCGCGTGGCATTATGCGGTGCAACTGTCGCGGCCGATGTGGGGCCATGGCTCCGACAAAGGCCGCAAGCGTACGCCGTGGATCATCGGCGGCATGGGAATACTCGCGCTGGGCGGCATCGTTGCGGTCAATGCCACGATCCTGCTGCCGGTATCGCCGGTCGTCGGCACCCTGCTTGCGGTCCTTGCCTTCAGCATGATCGGCGCAGGCGTCGGCGCGGCGGGCACATCGATGCTCGCCATGCTGGCATCAGGTGTGGTGCCAGAGCGACGCGCCGCAGCAGCGGCGATCACCTGGATCATGATGGTGGCCGGCATCGTGCTGGCGGCGGCCACCGCAGGCAGCCTGATCGATCCGTTTAGCGAACAGCGGCTGGTGATGGTTTCAGGCGGCGTCGCGCTGGGAGCATTCACGCTTGCCTGCCTAGCGATTGCTGGCATCGAACGTCGTCTGGTCCCTCCCCCGCATCCGGGCAGCGATTCGCCCAGCGGCAGCTTTGGTGAGGCGGTACGCGAGATCATGGCGGACGAGACCGCGCGACGTTTCACGTTTTTCGTATTCGTCTCGATGCTCGCGTATGCGATGCAGGATCTGATCCTTGAACCGTTTGCCGGGCTGATCTTCAATATGACCGCTGGCGAATCAACCAAGCTTTCCGGACTGCAGCATGCCGGCGTGCTGGTCGGCATGATTGCTGCGGGCATCGGAGGCAGTGCCTTTTCCGCGCGGCGTCCGTCTGACCTGCGCTGGTGGATACTGGCGGGATGTGGCGGATCGGCGCTGGCGCTGGCGGGGCTGGCGATCGCGGCAACCACCGCAGGCGACTGGCCGATTGCCGCCAACGTTGCGGTGCTGGGTTTTGCCAATGGCATATTTGCGGTCTCCGCGATCGGCGCGATGATGGGGCTGGCAGGCTCCGGTCAGCGATCGAAAGAGGGCGTGCGGATGGGCGTGTGGGGCGCAGCGCAAGCCATCGCCTTTGGCCTGGGCGGCCTGAGCGGCGCCATCGGCGTCGATCTGGCGCGAGCGCTGCTGGCCAGCGATGGCGCCGCCTTCCAGATGATTTTTGCAGCAGAGGCGGGGCTGTTCATCCTCGCTGCGCTGATCGGGGTGCGTGTTACGACGCGTAGTCCAAGCCCGCCTATGGTGGCGGCAACAGCCTGAGGAGGCAATCGCGATGGCACAGACTGATTATGATGTGGCGGTAATTGGCGGCGGACCATCAGGGGCGACCGCTGCGACCGATCTGGCACGGCGAGGATTGCGCGTCCTGCTGCTCGACCGTGCTGGCCGCATAAAACCATGCGGCGGCGCGATCCCGCCCCGGCTACTCAAGGATTTCGAGATTCCGGAATCGTTGCTTGTCGCCAAGGCCCGTGCCGCGCGGATGATCTCGCCTGCGGGCCGCACCGTCGACATGCCGGTCGGCGATGGCCCCGAGGGCGAAGGCTTTGTCGGCATGATCGACCGCGATGTGTTCGACGAATGGCTGCGCACTCGCGCTGCGCTGTCGGGTGCGCAGCGGCGTACCGGCACCTATGAACGGATCGACCGCGATGCCGATGGCACCGCCGTATTGGTCTATCGCGCGGAACGCTCTGGACCTGAGCTGCGCGTGCGCACCCGCGCCGTGATCGGCGCAGACGGCGCGCGCTCGGCGGTTGCCAGTCAGAATATCGCAGGCGCAACGCAGGTGAAATGCGTGTACGCCTATCATGAAGTCATCCGTACGCCCGAACCTGCCGTCGCTGCGCAAAGCGATTTCGATGCAGACCGCTGCGATGTCTATTATCAGGGCAAGCTCTCACCCGATTTCTATGCCTGGATTTTCCCGCACGGCGACACCGCCAGCATTGGTCTGGGCAGTGCCAACAAGGGCTTCCCATTGCGCGAAACCGTGGCTGCAATGCGCCGCGATACCGGGCTTGCGGACTGCGAGACGATCCGCAAGGAAGGCGCGCCTATTCCGCTCAAGCCGCTCAAGCGCTGGGACAACGGCCGCGATCTGGTAGTCGCAGGCGATGCAGCAGGCGTGGTCGCACCGGCATCGGGCGAAGGCATCTATTACGCGATGACCTGTGGGCGACTGGCGGCAGATGCGGTGACCAAGTATCTTGCCACGGGCAATCCCAAGGCGCTGAAACAGGCGCGCAAGCAGTTCATGGCCAAGCACGGCAAGGTGTTCTGGATCCTGGGAGTGATGCAATATTTCTGGTATTCGTCCGACAAGCGGCGCGAGCGTTTCGTCAAGATGTGCGCCGATCCCGATGTGCAGTATCTCACCTGGCAATCTTATATGCATAAGGAACTCGTCCGCCGCAAACCAGTAGCGCACGTCAAGATTTTCGTGAAGGATATGGGACATCTGCTCGGGCTCTCGCGTGCGTGACATAACCCTTGCATGATCGCTGGCTGGGAGGCTGATGATGCATCGTGAGGGTCTTCTGCCGGTGATACTGGCCGCGATGGCAGCGCTGATCGTGGCAGCGGGCGGTGCGACGATTACCGATCTGGGGCCATGGTATCAGGGCTTGCAGCAACCGGACTGGGCACCGCCAGCCTGGCTGTATGGCGCTGCATGGACGCTGATCTTCGGGCTTGCCGCACTGGCATCGCTCACAGCTTGGCGCGCCGCACCGACACGCAATGCGCGCACCAACGTGATCGGGCTGTTTGCGTTCAACGGCTTTCTCAACGTGCTGTGGAGCCTGTTGTTCTTCCGCGTCCAGCGCCCCGACTGGGCGTTGTTCGAGGTTGCGTTTCTCTGGCTCTCGGTTGCGCTGCTGATTGTCTATTGCGGGCGATTTTCGCGGCTCACCGCAGCGCTGCTGCTGCCCTATATTGTCTGGATAAGTGTCGCCGCGGCGCTCAACGCGGCGATTGTCCAACTAAACAGTCCGTTTGGCTGACATGGAGTTTGCCCGCACGCTCTTTGCCAGCGGCCACGCTGCCGATGTGATCCTGATCGTCCTGTTGGCCGAGTTCATCTGGCTGGTGGCGCGCGGCGGCAAGGCGCTTGATGTCGCGCTGGCGCTGGGACCTGCGGTGCTGATCATCGCCGCGCTGCGTGGTGCTTTGACTGGCGCGGACTGGCCGCTGATCGCACTGCTGCTGCTACTGTCGTTTCCGGTGCATATTGCCGATCTGCGGCGGCGGGGTATGGTGTAAGCCATGCTGCCAGAATCTGTCCACTTGACCAGACAAACAACTGTCATCTTTTCTGGACAGGTGATAGCATCGTATGATGACCCGGCAATTTACCAGCGGCTGACCAATGCGACATGAACCCATAGTGGTGATTGGCGCTGGCGTCGGCGGCCTTAGCGCAGCAGCTTTGCTGGCAGCAGCAGGTGAGCCGGTGCTGGTGCTCGAGCGCCAGTCCGCCCCCGGCGGCAAGCTGCGCGAGGTTATGGCTGCGGGCAAGGCGATCGATGGCGGGCCGACCGTGTTTACGATGCGCTGGGTGTTTGAGCGGCTGTTTGCCGATTGCGGCGGCGATATGGCCAGCGCCATCCCGCTTACCCCCGCCAGCATGATCGCGCGTCACGCCTGGGGACCGGAGACCCCGTTTGATCTGTTCGCCGATGTTCAGCACAGCGAGGCAGCGATCGGCGACTATTTCGGGGCTGCCGATGCCGCCGGATTCCGCAGCTTTTGCGCGGAGGCCGAACGCATCTTCAACGTGTTGCGCGAACCCTATCTGGAAGCATCGCGTCCCACGCCGTTCACCCTGGTCAAGCGCATCGGGCTCAAGCGCCTGCCTGAAACCATGGCGATCCGCCCGTATCAGGCGATGTGGCGCGCGCTGGGGCGGCATTTTGCTGACCCCCGGTTGCAGCAGCTGTTTGGCCGCTATGCCACCTATTGCGGATCATCGCCGTTTGTCGCACCCGCCACGCTGATGCTGATCGCGCATGTCGAGCAGGATGGCGTGTGGCTGGCCGACAATGGCATGCACTCGATCGCCACCGCCATCGCACAGTTGGCGCGCAGCAACGGGGCGCAGTTCCGCTATGACGCGCCGATCGCGCAGATTGTCGTCGAGCATGGCCGCGCCGCCGGCGTCCGGCTCGAATCGGGCGAAGTTATCCGCGCTCGCGCGGTGGTATTCAACGGCGATCCTGCCGCGCTCAACATCGGTCTGCTGGGTGAGCGCGCCCGCCGCGCGGTGCCGCCGGTGCCCGCAAAACAACGCTCGCTCTCGAGCATGACGTGGCTGATCAACGCGAAAACCTCAGGCTTTCCGCTGGTACGGCACAGCGTGTTCTTTTCGCCCGATTACCGCGAAGAGTTCGATGCCATCTTCAAACATGGCCAGGTCCCGGGCCAACCGACGGTCTATGTCTGCGCGCAGGACCGCGATGACCACAGCGCGCGTGCACCGCCCGGCCCCGAGCGACTGCAACTGATCGTCAACGCGCCACCCAATGGCGATACCAAAAATTTTTCCGCAGCGGAGATCGAGCAATGCGAGAGGCAAGTTTTCAGCTTCCTGGGGGCCTGTGGCCTGACGATCGACCGAACGGCGGACAACTCGCATTTAGTGACTCCGGCGGATTACGAGGGCTTGTTCCCGGCGACGGGCGGCGCGCTTTACGGCAGGGCGACTCATGGGTGGAAGGCGGCTTTCCAGCGGCCAGGGGCGGCGAGCCGCTTGCCGGGGCTTTATCTCGCCGGGGGTGGCATTCACCCCGGCGCCGGGATCCCGATGGCGAGTCTCTCCGGCCGCTTGGCGGCAGAGCGGCTGCTTGCGGACCTGCCTTTGATGCGCTCGTCCCGGCTGGCGGCTATGCCTGGTGGTATATCGACGCTCTGAGCGATGACGGCAAACACGGCCTGACGATCATCGCCTTCATCGGCAGCGTGTTTTCACCTTATTACCATTGGTCCGGGCGCGGCGACCCCGACAACCATGTCGCGATGAATGTCGCGCTTTATGGCCCGCGTGGCGGCTGGTGCATGACCGAGCGTGGCCGCAATAGCCTGTCGCGCGATCATGATACGCTGATGATCGGCCCCAGCTCAATGCACTGGGACGGCACCAGCCTGTGCATCGATCTTGCCGAGATCACCGCGCCGCTGCCCAAAAAGGTGCGCGGCACGATCCGTGTCCATCCCAAGGTGATGCCGCAAACCTTGTGGCCGCTCGATGCGCAGGGCCATCACGCCTGGCGGCCGATCGCGCCGCGCGCCACCGTCGAGGTCAAGCTCGACAACCCGTCGCTCAGCTGGCGTGGTGAGGGTTATATCGACAGCAACGCAGGTATCGAGCCGCTGGAGCGCGGCTTTTCCGACTGGCACTGGTCGCGCGCGCATCTCGCCCGCGATTCGGTGGTGCTCTACGAAGGCCAGCGCCGCGATGCCTCGCGCTTTGCGATGGGGCTGCGGTTTGCCGACAACGGCACGATCAGCGAAGTGCCGTTGCCGCCCGAGCGGCTGCTACCCAAAACGCTGTGGCGTATGCCGCGGATCACCCGCGCCGATGCCGGCGCTCCGGTCGAGATCCGGCGCACATGGGAGGATACGCCGTTTTACTCGCGCACCGCATTGAAGACCCGGCTGTTTGGCGAGGACGCCGAGGCGGTGCATGAAAGCCTGTCGCTTGACCGGCTGGAGAAGGGCATCGTCAAGCTGATGCTGCCCTTCCGGATGCCGCGCAGAGGTTAGGCGGCGGGTCGTTCCGCGCGCCGACGCACACCCGGAGCCGGTGGATCGACCGGCTTGCCTGCGAAACACTGCGCCATCGCCATCCACGCATTGGCATTGGCGCCGGTGACAATGAGCGAGGTATCGGCGACGTTGCGGGTTTGCGTGACCACCTGGCAAAATTCAGCCGCCTGCCCTTCGATCCGTTCACCGGCTGCAGGCTCGCCAAACGTCCACAGCGCGCCCGATGGCGCGGTCAGCAGCAACTGCGGCACCGGCATCGGCGACTCCAGTTTGCGGTTCTTGAAGGTCCAGCCATAGGTGTTGAGGCCGAGAACGCAGATGTTTTTCAGCGCATCACCATTCTCGCGTTCGACGCCCAGCATATCGAACCCCGCCTGCGCATGCGCCCAGGTTTCCATCAGCCGCGCGCTGATCGATGAGCGCGCACTCATGCTGGGGCCAACCCATGGCACACGCTGGGCAGGATCGCCGACCGCAAAATCAGCGGCTACCGACCGGTAGGTCTGCGCCCAGACCGCAATCAGCGCCTGCCCGCCAAGACCGTTCAACCACTTGCGTTCAGCAGCATTGAGATCACCACCCGACCGCATAGTGGTGCCGATCTGCGCCATCAACGCGGCAAAACCTGGCTGATCGTTCAGCGAGAGCCGCGCTGCATGGTTCCAGACATGCAGATGACCGACGATGTCGGTTATCGTCCAGCGCTTGAACGCGGTGGGTTCAGCAAGCGCGTCATCGGACAGCTGTGCGATTGCGACATGAAACCGGTCACATTCCAACAGAAAATCTGCTGCCTGCTGCATCACAAGAACTCCTTGATCTGGGCCATGAAGCGGTCGAACTGATCATGGTGGAGCCAGTGCCCCGCATCGGCAAAGCGCGATAGCTGCGCGCTGCCAAACACGCCGATGCGGCCATCTTCTTCGGGGTCGCTCGCCCAGCTGTTCAGCCCCAGACACAACAGCACCAGACAGGTGATCTGCCCCCACAAGGCGTGGGTTTCGGCGATCGGAATATCATAAGGCGGCCATATCCGCAGGTGCGGATCGAACTTCCAGCTATACGTGCCATCCTCGTTGCGGATCACCGCGTGGGTGGTCAGATGCCGCGCCTGCTCCGGGCTGAGATAGCTGTTTTCGCCGTGCATTCGCGCCAGCGCCTCATCCATGCTGGCATAGCGGCGCGGCTGCTTGGACGAACCGGCGCGCTTCTGGTCGATCCACTTGCGCCAGCGTTCGTGCGAGGGGATCGCTTCGCGCTCGGCCTGTTGTTTGGGCGATGGGCCAAGGCCTTCGATCGCGACCAGCCGCCGTACTTTTTCCGGATACAGCCCCGCGTACCGCAGGGCGATGTTGCCACCCATCGAATGCGCGACGATCGTCACTTGGTCGAAATCGAGCTGATGGATCAGTTGGGCCAGATCGTAGACGAACGACATGATCGGATAATTGCCATCAGCGGCCCATTGCGAATCCCCATGGCCGCGCAGATCGGGCGCTATGACGTGCCAATCGGCCATCAATTCGCCCGCCACCCAGTCCCACGACCGGCAATGGTCTTCGCCGCCGTGGAGCAGGATCAGCGGCGGCGCGGCGCAATTTCCCCAATCGGCATAATGCAGCCGCAGGCGCTGCGAGAAATAGGTGTGTGATGCAGGTCCGGTCAGTTTCATCCGGCAACCCTAAGCGGGTTTCAGCGCAAAAGAAAAGGGCGGGAAAAGCACCGTCGCGCTTTTCCCGCCCCTGTCCGGTCGGCATCAGATTGACGGATCAATCGAGACGCGCGAGTTCCTTCTTGGAAAGCGAGGTCGAAACCTTGCCTTCGCCAGCGGTCAGGGTCGAGGCGCCGATGCGCACGACCTTGCCCTTGTAGATCACCAGAGCCGAGCCGTCTTCGAGAACCCGGGTCACCTTGCCGACGCGCTTGCCGTCGACGTCATAGATGGTCTGGTTCTTCGAGATCAGGGCATCGTCCTGAGCGAAAGCGGGTGCAGCGGTAGCTGCGAGGAGAAGCGCGCCAATCAGGGCGGATGCACGAAGGTTCATGAGACATTCCTTTCAATCACGGAGAGACACGATCAGCCCAAACCGGGGCCGCATCTTTTAGCTCCCTCAATTTAGGTACGCGATTGATCAGTTGCAAACTGAAATGTTGCATTTGCGAATGAAATTTCTGCAATGGGAACGTGCGTCTGGCGCAACTCTCACCCAAGCCTATAGAATCATTGAGTGATTCCGATAAGGAAATTTGCCAACGCCGTTGCTGCATTGCAATATTATCACGTTTTTTTGCAACAATAGATGCCCGGCGTTGGCAGATCTGCTCAGTGCGCCCGTGCGCGCGAAGGCGTCGCACCGATAAAATAGGGGCGAACCCCGGTGGCCAGCACGTCTGCTGCGCTCACAGCTTCAACATCTGTTTGCCGCGATTGGCGCCCGAGAATAACCGCTGCATCGTCTGCGGCGCGTTCTCGAAGCCTTGCTGTATATCCTCGCGATACTGCAGCCGCCCATCGTGCACAAAGCTCGCCAGCCGCTTGCGGATCAGCGCGAATTCGCTGGCCCAGTCGAGCACGATGAAGCCGGTCATCGTCGCACGGCGGAAGATGAGGTTGAAGTAGTTCTGCGGTCCGGCGGGCATCTGTCCGGTCTCATAGCGGCTGATCCCGCCGCAGATAACGACGCGTGCGCCGGTGGCGATCTGGCTGAGCATATCGTCGAGGATCACCCCGCCGACATTGTCGAAGATGACATCGACGCCATCGGGACAATGCTGTTTGATCGCATCTTTCAGCCCGCCTGCCTTGTAATCGATCGCGGCGTCATAGCCTGCCTGCTCGACCAGCCAGGCGCATTTGTCGGGTCCGCCTGCAATACCGACGACGCGGCACCCGGCGATTTTGGCAAGCTGGCCGACGACCGAACCGGTTGCTCCGGCAGCGCCCGAGACCAGCACGGTTTCCCCCGCCAGCGGCCGCCCGATCTTGAACAGCCCGCAATAGGCGGTGAGCCCTGTCGTGCCGAGCACCGACATCATCGCGGTGGGCGGCAGGTCAGGATCGCACGGCACCAGCCCCTCTGCGTTGGAGAGATGATATTCGGTCCAGCCGGTCGATCCGATTACCATGCTGCCGACCGGGAACTTGCCGCCGTTCGATTCGATCACCTCGGATATTCCCGACCCGCGCATCACTTCTCCGATTTGCGTCGGGGCGACATAATCGGCGATGTTTTCCATCCAGCCTTTTTGCGCGGGATCAAAACCCAGATAGTGCGTCCGCAGCAGCATCTGCCCCTCGCCCGGCGGCGGCAGATCGATGCTGACCATTTCAAAATCGCTGTCCTCGACCGGTCGTCCGCGCGGACGCCCTGCAATCAGCCATTGGCGGGTGGTTACCATTTTTTAGTTCCTTCTACCTTTTACCCGGTTCTCCCGCGCAGGCGGGAGCCCATCTCCTGCGCTATCACCCGGCACCATGTTCAGGAGATGGATCCCCGCCTGCGCGCGGAACCAGCCACTACGGCTGCCGTTCGACATCACCCGATCTGCCGCACGCCCTCGCCCCAATACAGCTTGCGCAGGTCCTTCTTCAAAACCTTGCCCGAAGGATTACGGGGCAGTTCATCTGTGAAGTCGACGCTCTTGGGGCATTTGAACCCGGCGATATGCGTGCGGGCAAACGCTATCAGGTCCGGCCCGCTGGCTTGCTCGCCCGGCTTGAGCACCACGATCGCCTTGACCGCCTCACCCCAGCGCGCATCGGGCACGCCGATCACCGCGCAATCGCGAACCGCCCGGTGATGGTGCAGCGCGTTCTCAACCTCGGCCGGGTAGATATTCTCCCCGCCCGAGACGATCATGTCCTTCACTCGGTCGAACAGATAGACATAGCCATCGGCATCGACATAAGCTGCATCACCAGTGCGAAACCAGCCATCGACAAAGGCTGCGGCATTGGCATCGGCCAGGTTGTGATAGCCCGCCATGACCAGCGGCGAACGCACCCAGACCTCGCCGACTTCACCTGCCGCGCGGTCCTGCCCGTCCTCGCCGACGATGCGCAATTCGACATCGGGGAACGGCCTGCCGCACCCTGCCATGCGCGCTGTTCCGGCCACATCGTGATCTTCGGGCGGCAGATAGACAATCGTACCGCTAGTCTCGGTCGCGCCATACATCTGGACGAACTGCGCGTTGGGGAACATCTGCATCGAACGGCTGAGCACATCGAGCGGGATCGGCGAGGCGCCATAAGGCAGCACCCGCATCGAGCTGAAATCAGCGCCTTGCGCATCGGGATGACCCAGGATCATGTTCAGCACCGCAGGCACCGCAAACATCTTGGTGATAGCGTGTTTCTGCACCGCAGCGATGATCGCAGCGACATCGGGCTGGGCCAGGATCACGCCGGTGCCGCCGCCGTTCAGCGTCTGCATCACCCAGGCGGTGCCGCCGATATGAAACAGCGGCATCGCCACCAGCGAGACATCGCTCGCCCACCATGACGCCCAGTCCTCACCAATCTTGCGCCCCTGGCTGAGCGATGCAGTAAGGCTGCCATGCGTCAGCAACGCGCCCTTGGGATGCCCGGTGGTGCCCGAGGTATAAAGCTGCACCGCGACATCCGTTGGCTCGAGCGCGGCCAGCGTCTGGTCCGGCGCAAAGCCAGCCACCCATTGCCGGAAGGTGGGGCGATCCTCGAATTCAGCATCGGACAGCAGGATGGTATCGAGCCCCGCTTCGGCGCGCACCGCCAGTGCATTGTCCAGCACTGCAGCCTGGGTCAGCAGGAAATGCGCGCCAGCATCCTTGATGATATAGGCGATCTCACGCGGCACCAGCCGCCAGTTGACCGCCACGGTGACCGCCCCGATGCGCAAAGCTGCCATCAGCAGTATGACGTAATCGATCGTGTTGAGCCCCAGAAACGCAACGCGGTCACCCTTGCCGATGCCCGATGCTTTTAGCGCCGCAACGCAGCGGCACACCAGATCATCAAGCCGGGCATAGCTGAGCGCATCATCGTCGTGGATCAGCGCGGTCTTGTCCGGGGTGGCAGCAGCACCGCGCGCGACCATGTGCGCAATCATGCTCATACCATAGCTGCCATCAATGCGCGGCCATCGCCTGCGCATAAAGCGCGCCATCGGCGGGGTAGAAATTGCAATGGAAGCCGCTGGGCACGCGGAACGGGATCAGCACGCGTGCGATAGGGCCAGCCGCGATATCGAGCGCGTTGAAGATCGCCAGTTCGCTGTTCGGGCTGTCGCCGCGCCGGACGATCGTCATCGCATAGCCGTCAGCCTCGCCCGTGTCCCCGCCCGCTTCTCCGCCTGCAGCTCCGGTTTTCGCACCGATGCGCGGTGCAAACACCAGTTCGCCCGCCGCAGCCCCCTTGCCGAAATGGTAAATATCTTCGGTGCCGGTTTGCGTATCGAAGCGCAGCGCGGCATCCAGCCCCTCGACCCGCGCATCCCGCGAGGCAAGGTTGATATTGGCAAAGCAGTGCCGGGTCTTGCGGGTCATCATCCGGTCGTCGGGCCGGGGGAATTGCAGGTCGCGGTCGTTGAGCACCTCTTCACCGATGGTGTTGGTGTTCCCGGCAAGATCGATCGTCCAGCGGCGCAGGCTCTGGCGGGTGCCCTCATGCGTGGCGCGCACCCCGGTCTCGTCGGGGAACAGCGCCGTACCGTTAGCAGCGGCGACATCGGCGATGATCTTGCCGTCTTCTTCCCAGACGTTAAGTTCATGGAACATGTGTCGGCCCTCATGCTCGAACCAGCGGATATCGGCAGCGCTGCCATAACGCGGCATCACCGCCAATTTGGAGGCGCGATCATGCACCCAGGCGGTCATCGGCCCGCCGCGCATTGCCCTGCCAAGATCGACATCGATCGGAAGCACCGGAAACACCACCCAGTTTTCGGTGACGAAGAAGGTGTGCATCAGGCTCATGTGCGGCATCGCGATGATCTCGGTCTTGGTGACCGCACCTGAGGCATCGATGATATCATAGCGAATGTCCGATGCGCCCATCGGCCCGTTGATCATCGCGCCGATGTTGATCATCTCGCCGGTGGCATAATCGATCTTGGGATGCGCCGAAAAGGTGGTCGAAATGACGCCGCCATAATGGTCTTCGCCTATGGTCGAAAGATCGCGCGGGTTCATCACCACCGGCGGCGCGCCCTCCATCAGTGCAAGCAGCTTGCCGCCGTGGACGATGATATTGGTATTGGCGGTGTTATACCGCTTGCCCGCGACCGAAGGATCGCCGGTCAACGGATTACCGAATACGCCGAACAAGCGCTCGCCAGCAGCCTTTTCCAGCTCGAACTTCTCAGTGCGCACCCAGCGGTTGCGCATCGAGACGCGGCCGTTCTCGATGAAAAAGCCATAGACCATGCCATCGCCATCGAACCAGTGATACTCATCGCCGCGCGTCGGATGCAGCGGTTCTGGACCGTTGCGATAGAAGACGCCAGCCAGGTCGTGCGGGATTTCCCCCTCGATCACCAGATCAGGTGCATCGGCCTCAAACCGGTTAGGGGCATGATGACCGTGCAGATACGGATGTGGTGGAAAATGTTGTGCCATACCGACGCGATTGCGATCCCATCATTGCATTTGGTTGAATTTAAGCCAGCCCCCGCAGATGCAAAAATCTGCGGCGGCTGGCATTGATAGTGTCAGAAATCGATCAGGACTTCAGCTCCGAACTGGCGGGGAGGACGAGCGCCGGCAAAAGTGAACAGCCCTGCGACCGGCAGCGTGCTGCTGATACCGCGATTATCGAGCA
>JBBQXX010000054.1:0-12973 GCA_038209235.1 Sphingomonadales bacterium
ACACTGACCGCCATGTTGCAGGGTAAAAATGTCGTCCTAACAGATGCCAAGGGCGGCACGTCGATCGTGACCCAGGCCGATGTCATGCAGAGCAATGGCGTGGTGCATGTGATCGACACCGTGGTGATGCCAGGTTAACCCCTTAGCCTGACACCATCACAGGCCCGCCGGTCCCCCCAGACCGGCGGGCCGTTTTGTGTCAGGCGCACCCGATCGGCCATGGGTTAAAAATTATGACAACTGCTGTCGTTAATCGGTAATGCACCCGTCATGCAGGGGGACTAGCGCGACGTCCAACGATCACTCAAGTGAGGGGGCGGAGCCGCGATGGTCACCACAGTTCGCAACACCAAGATTGTCCAGGCCGTCACCCAATCAAAGGCGGTCAGCAAACAGGGGCTGTTTGAACGTGCCTTTGCCTTTGCCTTCAAGGGGCTGGTCTACGCCCAGATCTGGGAAGACCCGGTGGTCGATATGGAGGCTCTGGATATTCGGCCCGACAGCCGGATCATCACCATCGCTTCGGGGGGCTGCAACGTGCTGTCCTATCTGGTCGCGGACCCGGCACAGATCATCGCGGTCGATCTGAATACCGCGCATGTCGCGCTCAACAAGCTCAAGGTTGCAGCCGCGCAGCATTTGCCCGATTATGCCCACTTCCACCGCTTTTTTGCCGAGGCCGATCGCCCGGAAAACATCCGCGCCTATCGCGATCAGGTCCGCCCGCATCTCGATGAGACCAGCCGACGCTATTGGGAAGGCCGCGATCTTGCCGGGCGCAGGCGGATTGGTGGTTTCAAGAGCGGCTTGTACCGGCGCGGGCTGCTGGGCGGGTTTATCGGCACAGCCCATCTGCTGGCACGGCTTTACAAGGTCGATCTGTCGCGGATGCTCAAAGCGACAACGCTGGAAGAGCAGCGCGAGGTGTTCGAGCAGCATCTGGCGCCGATGTTCGACAAAAAGTTCATCCGCTGGCTCACCGATCAGCCCCCGGCGCTGTTCGGGCTGGGCATCCCGCCTGCACAGTTCGAGGCGCTGGCAGGTGATGAGAAAATGGCCGATGTGTTGCGCAAACGGCTTGAGAAGCTGGCGTGCGACTTTAAAATTCGCGACAATTATTTCGCCTGGCAGGCGTTTGGCCGGGGCTATGGCAAGGGCGCCGACAAGCCGCTGCCGCCGTATCTGCAGGCCGATGCCTATCCGCTGATCCGGGCGCGGGCAGGGCGGGTCGAGGTAGAGCACGCCAATTTCGTCGAACAGTTGCAAGTCAGCGGCGATGCCAGCCTGGATCGCTATGTGTTGCTTGATGCGCAGGACTGGATGAACGACCAGCAGTTGACCTTGTTGTGGAACGAGATCACCCGTACCGCCAGGCCCGGCGCGCGTGTCCTGTTCCGGACAGCAGCGACACCCAGCCTGCTGCCTGGACGTATTCCTGACGATCTGCTGGCCCGTTGGGACTATCGGGCGCACGACTCGCTAGGCTTCACAGCGCGTGACCGGTCTTCGATCTATGGTGGGGTGCATCTTTATGCCCTCACATGACGCGCTCGCGCCGTCGGCTGATCACGCCGCAACGATGGACGCGGTGTACCGCACCCAGCGGCATATCTATGACCTGACCCGCAAATATTATCTGCTGGGCCGGGACCGGCTTATCAGTGAGCTCGCCCCGCCCGCTGGCGGCAGTGTGCTTGAAGTGGGATGCGGCACCGGGCGCAACCTGATCGTTGCAGCCCGGCGCTACCCGCAGGCGCGGTTTTATGGCTTTGATATTTCCGATGCGATGCTGGAAAGCGCGCGCCGATCGGTCGCCAAGGCTGGGCTTGAGCATCAGATCACGCTTGCCAAGGGTGACGCTATGGCATTCTGCGCCCAGCGGCTGTTTGGCCTGTCCGGGTTTGACCGGGTGTTCTGTTCGTACACCGTCTCGATGATCCCCGGATGGGAGCGGGCGATCATTGCAGCGGCCGATGCCCTGGCTTCAGGCGGCAGGCTGCATGTCGTCGATTTCGGCGATCAGGCGGGCTTGCCGCGATGGTTCGGGCGCGCGCTGCACGCCTGGCTGGCGCGGTTCCATGTCAGCCCCCGGCTCGATCTGGAGGCGGTGGCGAAATGGGCCGCGCACGAACGCGGGCTGCTCGCCAGCCACCGACCGCTTTATCGGGGCTATTCGCAATATGCGGTGATCAGCGGATAACACTTGGTTTTGCGACGACAACGCCACCCACGGGTAAGTCAGTGTGATCTGACTCATGGGCTCTGGCTTCCGCCGGCAAACAGCTATGTTATCAGCTTTCTGAGCGTCTCGACGCTGTCTGCCTCTGCTGCTGGTTTGTCACGGCGCAGTCTGGCGATGCGGGGGAAGCGCATCGCGATCCCCGATTTGTGGCGTTTGGATTCGTGGATCGAATCGAAGGCCACCTCCAGCACCAGCGACTTTTCCACCTCGCGCACCGGGCCAAAGCGGTTCAGCGTGTTTTGGCGGACGAATTTGTCCAGCCATTTGAGCTCGGCATCGGAAAAGCCCGAATAAGCTTTTCCCACCGGCACCAGTTCGCCGTCCCCGGTCCAGCAGCCGAAGGTGTAATCCGAGTAAAAAGACGAGCGTCTGCCGCTACCGCGCTGCGCATACATCATCACGCAATCGGCGGTCAGCGGGTCGCGTTTCCATTTGTACCACAGCCCGACACGCCTGCCCGGCACATAGCTGCTGTCGCGGCGCTTGAGCATGACGCCCTCGATTGCAGCATCGCGCGCGCCGTCGCGGATACGGCCCAATTCGGCAAAGTCGCGCGCTGTGATGATCTGCGACAGGTCGAACCGGTCGGCAGGCAGCGCGGGCATGCGGGCCTCGAGCCGCGCGCGCCGCTCAAACCAGGGCGTGCCGCGCAGGTCTTCGCAGCCATCGATCAACAGGTCATACAGCCGAACGAAGGCGGGCGATTCGGCGAGCATCTTGGCCGATACGGTCTTGCGGCCCAGCCGCTGCTGCAACGCGTTGAAGCTAGCTGCCTCGCCCATCTGCGCTTGCCCGCGCACCAGCAGTTCACCATCGAACACACCCTCGGTCGGCACGCTGCTGGCGATATCGGGAAACGCTGCGGTGATATCATCGCCGCCCCGGCTGAACAGCCGAACCTCGGTGCCGACGCGCACGATCTGCACGCGGATGCCATCCCATTTCCACTCGGCAGCGTAATCGGCCAGATCGACCGTGCCATCCTCCAGCGGGTGCGCCAGCATGAACGGGCGGAAATAGGGCGTGCCTTCGGGGTTGGGTTTCGCTCCGCCTTCACCCCAGGCAAACAGGCTCGCATAAGGCGGGGCAAGCGCGTGCCACACCTCCTCGACCGCATCGACATCAAGCCCGAAGCCTTGCGCAAAGGCGGTCTTGGCCAGCCGCGCAGAGATGCCGACGCGCAGTGCGCCGGTGGCCAGCTTGATCAGCGCATAGCGGCCATCGCTGTCGAGCCGGTCCATGTATTCGGTCAGCAACGATGCTGCGCCGGCGCGGCTGACGCGGGCAAACGCATCGACCGCATCGGCAAGCCGCAGGTCGTTGGCAGGCGGCGCGATCTCTGGCCAGATCAGCGCCACCGTTTCTGCGGTATCGCCGACAAAGTCGCGGCTCAGCTTGAACAGCACCGGATCGACTCGCTCCATCGCCATCGTGCGCACCGCCGACGCCTTGACCGCAGCAAAATTCGCCTCGCCGGTCAGCGCAGCCAAGGCCCAGCCGCGATCGGGGTCGGGTGTGGCGCGCAGATAATCGGCGATCAGCGCGACCTTGGCGTTGCGTGAGCGGGTATAGCCCAGCTGGGTAATCAGCGAAGCAAAGGCGCGCATCAGCCTTCTTCCTCTTCGTCGCGCCCGACCATCGCCAGCGCTCGCGCCTTGATCTGGTGCAGTTCGCACCAGCGCAGCAGCGCCTCTTCGCGGCCGTGCGTCACCCACACTTGGCTGGGGGAGACCTCGCGGATGGTATCGGTCAGCTCGTCCCAGTCGGCGTGGTCGGAGATGATTAGCGGCAGCTCGACGCCGCGCTGCTGGGCGCGCGCGCGTACCCGCATCCAGCCCGATGCCATCGCGGTGACCGGGTCGGGCAGGCGGCGGCTCCATCGGTCGGCTAGCGCAGAGGGTGGGGCCATGATGATGCGGCCCATCAGATCGGCCTTGTCGGTGCCCGCCACCGGACGCAGCTCGCCAAGTTCGACGCCATGATCGCGATAAAGCGCGCACATCTTTTCCAGCGCGCCATGCAGATAGATCGGGTCGGCAAAGCCTGCATCGCGCAGTTCGGCAATCACCCGCTGCGCCTTGCCCAGAGCATAGGCGCCGACCAGCACGCAGCCTTGCGGGTTGGCAGCGCGCATCGCCAGCAGCTTGGCAATCTCCTCGCCGGTGGGCGGGTGGCGGAACACCGGCAGGCCGAATGTCGCCTCGGTGATGAAGATATCGCAGGCAACCGGCTCGAACGGGGCGCAGCTGGGATCGGGGCGGCGTTTGAAATCGCCGGTGACGACCACCGTCTCGCCGCGATATTGCAGCCGGATCTGTGCCGATCCCAGCACATGGCCAGCAGGATGGAACGAGACCGCAACCTCGCCGAGCGTTCGCGTGTCGCCATAATCCACGGCATGCTCATCGGCATAGCGGCCATAGCGCAGGTTGACGATCGCCAGCGTTTCGGGCGTCGCCCAGACTGCGCCATGGCCACCGCGCGCATGATCGGCATGGCCATGGGTGATCAGCGCGCGCGACACCGGACGCGATGGATCGATCCAGGCATCGGCGGGGCGAATGTAAATGCCGTGCGGGTGCGGCTCGATCCAGTGCGGGGTGCTGCTCATCGCCATGCGATATGGCGCGTCAGCCCATCAGGTTCAATTGCGCGCGGTGGCGCTGAAGTCGAAGCTGATCGCAACCGGCCCGGCAATCTCGGCGGTGTTGGCATAATCGCCTTGACCAACGCCAAAGCCGGTGCGGTCGATGGTTGCGGTGCCGCGCGCGCGGGCGCGGTCTGCGGTAATCGTCAGCGTAAAGGCCAGCGGCACAGGCTTGCTGGTGCCGCGCAGGGTGAGCGTTCCATCGGCGCGGTAACGGTCACCCCCCAGCGCGCGGAACTTGCTGGCGCGATAGGTCGCGCGGGCAAAGCGCACGGTATCGAAAAAATCGCTGCCGGTCAGTGATCCATCACGCTGGCTGTCGCCGGTGGTGACCGATGCCAGATCGATGCTGACCTCGATGCTGGAATCGTCGAGCGCTTCGGGCGAAAACTCAATATCGGCGGTCCATCTGGAAAAGCTGCCATTGATCGCATCGCCGTTCCAGTTGGCGGTAAAGCCCAGCCTGCCGCCGGGGTTCACCAGCCAGTCGCGTGATTCTGCAGCAAGCGCTTCGTCATCTGTCTCCTCCACCAGGGCTTCGGCCTGCAGCGGCAGGGCGACTGGCGCGGCGGTTATGCTTTCATCGGGTGCGTCAGGCGCAACTGCGGCAGGCAGCGCAGCAGATGCACCCTTGGGGTCGACAATCTTGCCCAGTGCCATGCCACCCAAAATGATCGCGGCTGCCAGCAACACCGCGCCGACAGCCTTGTCTTTGCCACCGGGCAGCATCCGCGACAGGATCGGCGTACCAAGCAGGTACTGGTGCCGCAACGCGCCTGCGACATGCAGCAGAAACAATGCGATGCCAACTTTGGGCAAAATGTCGTGAACTTCCTTGGCGGGGTCTGCCAGCCATGCGGCCACGGGCAAATGCGGCCAGGGCATCAGGCCAAACAGCAGGGTGTCGACCTTGATGTTGGACGTCGAGACGACAATCCAGCCTGTCAGCGGTGCACCGATCATCACGGCATAAAAACTGAAGTGGACGGCCTTTGAAAGGAACATCGCCCATCCTGGACCGGCCAGCGCTGCGGGCCGCGGTGCGACAAAGCGCCAGCCCAGCCGGAACACGCTAAGTAGCAGGATGGTGATACCGACCGATTTGTGCAGCTGGAAACGCGCAAACAAATCCGGTCCGCGCGGACCTTCCAGCGACTGTGCAAAGACGATCTGAAACGCCAGCGCTGCCGCGATCAGCCAGTGCAGCAGGATCGCGCCCAGGCTGTAACGGTGGCGGGTCAACGAATCACGCCGCCAGACGCAGTTCCACCCGGTCCCAGATTTCGACCAGGGCTGCGGTCAGTTCGCGCATCATGGCCTCATCGTGCGAAGGGCCGGGCGTAAAACGCAGGCGTTCGGTGCCGCGCGGCACGGTGGGGAAATTGATCGGCTGAACATAGACGCCATATTCGGCGAGCAGCATATCGCTGATCCGCTTGGCCTTGACCGGATCGCCAACCATCAACGGGACGATATGCGTCGTCGATGGCATCACCGGAAGGCCCGCATCGGCGAACATCATCTTGAGCCGCGCAGCAGCGGCCTGCTGGCCATCGCGCTCTGCGCTCGACTGTTTGAGATGCCTGACGCTGGCCAGCGCACCTGCAACCAGCACCGGCGAAAGCGAGGTTGTGAAGATAAAGCCGGGAGCATAGCTGCGGATCACATCGACGATCCGCTGATCGGCCGCGATATAGCCGCCCATCACGCCAAACGCCTTGCCAAGCGTGCCTTCGATGATCGTCAGCCGGTGCGATGCTTCGTCGCGCTCGGAAATGCCGCCGCCGCGCGCGCCATACATGCCGACGGCATGCACTTCGTCGAGATAGGTCAGCGCATTGTATTTGTCGGCCAGATCGCAAATTGCGTGAATGGGCGCGACATCGCCATCCATCGAATAGACGCTCTCGAACGCGATCAGCTTGGGTGCTTCGGGGTCTTCAGCGGCGAGCAATTCCTCGAGATGCACGACATCGTTATGCCGAAACACGCGCTTCTCGCAGCCTGAATTGCGGATGCCTGCGATCATCGATGCATGGTTGAGTTCATCGGAAAAGATGATGCAGCCCGGCAGGATGCGCGCCAGCGTGGACAGGGTAGCATCGTTGGAAACATAGCCCGAGGTGAACAGCAGCGCGCTCTGCTTGTCGTGCAGATCGGAAAGCTCGTGTTCCAGCTGAACATGGTAATGCGTGTTGCCGCCGATGTTGCGCGTTCCGCCTGAGCCTGCACCGACGTTGTGCAGCGCCTCTTCCATCGCTTCGATCACCTTGGGGTGCTGGCCCATCGCAAGATAGTCGTTCGAGCACCACACAGTAATCGGCTTGGGGCCATTGTGGCCGTGGAAGCAGCGCGCGTTGGGGTAGGAGCCCTTGTTGCGCAAAATATCGATGAAAACCCGGTAGCGCCCCTCGGCATGCAGCCGATCAATCGCAGCATCAAAAATCTGGTCGTAGTTCACGCGGCCACCTTCGTCTTGGCAGTTGATGTGTCGAGCGGCTGCGCGTCGTTCCGCGATCCTGTTCCACCCGCACCTGCTCAGCGCCTACATAGCAACAAAACGCCGCATTTCCAGCGATAACGGCTCGCAATTATGGTGTGGTGGTGCGCAAACGGGACGCGGACCAAGCCTTGTTCCGGACGGTTGCAAGCGAGCCATAGGCGCTTTGGACAGCAGCAATTCTGCCGTTTCGCGCCGCCCGGCATAAGCGGCCAGAATCAGCGCGATCAGTTTGAGGCCGTCGCGCGATGACCTTGACCGGATGAAGCATATTCATGATCAGCGTTATCGCCAAAAGCGATCAGAGGCTTTCGAATGACGAGAATCCTCGCAACCGCAGGATCGGCAGATAGGGGGTGATGTCACACGCAGGACCTGTGGCGACAAAGCGCAGGCCGTTGCCGTGATAGCTTTGCCCGCGTGTAAGATAGGCGATCCGCCGCGCTATGCCGTCGGCGCCATGGACGAACGTGATGCGCCTGCCAAAGGCTGCGGCCAATTCATCCTGGACCAGCGGGAAATGCGTGCACGCCAGCACCACCGTGTCGATCGGCACGCCGCGCTGCTGACTGGTCAGTCCCGTCACCGCGCGCTCGAAAATGGCAGGGTCGGGGACTTCGCCGCGCAGCTTCAGTTCGGCAGCGCGCACCAGTTCACGAGCGCCATACCGGATGATCGTCGCATCGCTGGCAAATTCGCGCGCCAGATTGTCCACATACGGCTGGCGCACCGTCGCCTCGGTGCCCAGCACGCCGATGACGCGGCTTTGCGATATTTCCGACGCGGGCTTGATCGCCGGAACCGTGCCGACAACGGGCACGTCTAGCGCAGCGCGGATTTGCGGCAGGGCGATGGTCGATGCGGTGTTGCAGGCGATGGTGATCAACCGGGGCCGGTAGCGCTCGACCAGCCGCCCGAGCAGCGCGGGCACCCGCGCGGCGATCTCCGCCTCGCTCTTCTCGCCATAGGGCAGCCCGGCAAAATCGGCGGCGTAAACAATCGGCGCATCGGGTAGCAGCACACGCGCTGAATCCAGAACGGTCAGCCCGCCCACCCCGGAATCGAAGAACAGCAGGGGCGCACCGGGCGCGATTCTGGTTTCGATCATGCGGTTTCGATCATGGCGGTTTCGATCATGGCGACACGCTCTAGCACCGCCCCTGCCACGATCAACCATGCTTGCCAAAGCTGCGGCTTTGCCTATGCATTCGCAACGCAAGTTTTGCCGAGCGTTAAAGGGTTGCGACGATGAACGATCTGGCCAGCACCGCAGTTGCCGCGCTCGCCGCGCTGACCCTGCTGGGCTATCTGCTGGGCTCGATCCCGTTTGGCATCATCCTTACCCGCTTGGCAGGCGCAGGTGATCTTCGCACGATCGGGTCGGGCAACATCGGCGCAACCAATGTGCTGCGCACCGGGCGCAGGGGGCTGGCAGCAGCGACCCTGCTGTGCGATCTGGGCAAGGGGGCAGCTGCCATTGCGATAGCCGAAGCGGTTGCGCCGGGGGCGGGGCCTTTTGCCGGACTGGGGGCTTTTTTCGGGCATTTGTATCCAATCTGGCTCAGGTTCAACGGTGGCAAGGGGGTGGCGACCTTGCTTGGCATCGCGATTGCGCTCTACTGGCCGTTGGGAGTGGTGTTTGCGCTGGTATGGCTGGCGGTGGCGTTTGCCAGCCGCTATTCCTCGCTTGGTGGTATCATGGCAGCAGCGGCCATGCCGGTGGCGGCATTGTGGTTCGGGCAGGAGCAGGCTTTGTGGGTATTTGGGGTGACCTTGGTTTTTGTGGTGTGGAAGCATCGCGGCAATATCGAGCGACTGCTGGCGGGCACCGAGCCAAAGATCGGCAAATCGAAAGGCGGAATTCAGGCGTGAGCCATGCTTGACGCCGAGCATCTGGCGCGGATCCGCCTGCTGCGCAGTGAACGGATCGGGCCGATCAGCTTTGCCCAGTTGATGACACGTTTTGGCGATGCGTTGACCGCGATCGATGCCTTGCCCGATCTGGTCCAGCGCGCCGGTGGCCGCTCGATGCGGATCGCGACGCTGGCGCAGGTGGAGGCCGAAGTGCGCAAGGTCGAAGCATCAGGCGCGCGCTATCTTTTCGCTGACGAGCCTAATTACCCTGCGCTGCTGGGGCACATCGACAATGCTCCGCCGATCCTGATCATGCGGGGCGATGCATCGCTGCTGGCGCGGCCTGCGGTTGCGATGGTCGGCGCGCGCAATGCGTCTGCTGCGGCCTGCCGGTTTGCCCGGCAGATCGCCGGCGAGCTTGCCGAAGCGGGCTATCTGGTGGTCTCCGGGCTTGCACGTGGCATCGATACAGCGGCGCATAACGGCGCGATGCAGATCGCCGGAACAGGGCTGGCGAGCACCGCAGGGGTCATCGCACAGGGCATCGACATCGCCTATCCGCCCGAAAACCGGGCGCTGCAAGATGAGATGGGCGAGCGCGCGCTGGTGATCGCCGAACAGCCGCCCGGCACCGAACCGCTGGCGCGGCATTTCCCCTATCGCAACCGCATCATCGCCGGCATGGCGCTGGGCACGGTGGTGGTGGAGGCTGCGCCCAAATCGGGATCGCTGATCACCGCGCGGCTGGCGGCAGAGGCGGGGCGCGATGTCATGGCCATCCCCGGCTCACCGCTCGACTCGCGCTCGCGCGGCTGCAACGCGTTGATCCGGGGCGGGGCTACGCTCGTGCAAAGCGTCGGCGATATCATTGAGCTGATCGAACCCTTCGCCGGTTCGGTGGCGCAGCGCGTTGCTGCGCCCGTCCTTGATTTCACACCGCCGCGCGCTGCCGCCGAACCCGACGACCGGACCCGCGCGGCGTTGGTCGATCTGCTGGGCCGCTCGCCGGTGGGCATCGATGAACTGGTCCGCCAGTCGGGGCTGGAGAGCGGTACGGTGCAGATGGTGCTGCTCGATCTGGAACTGGCCGGGCGTATCGAGCGCCACGCGGCAGGGCGAGTGTCTCTGGTTTGACACGAATTTAGCGCTATGGACGCCCTTGACGAATGCACATAACGCCGCCCAGCTTATACGCACACGCGAGAGCTTTCAGAAAGTCCAATCAATGCAACTGGTTATCGTCGAGTCACCGGCCAAGGCCAAGACCATCGAAAAATACCTCGGCTCCGATTACCGGGTGCTGGCCTCCTACGGCCATATCCGCGATCTGGCGCCCAAGGACGGTTCGGTCGATCCCGACAATGATTTCGACATGGTCTGGGAGGCTTATGCCGACAAGACCCGCCAGCTTAAGGCGATCACCGATGAGGCCAAGAAAGCCGATCGCCTGATCCTCGCGACCGACCCTGACCGCGAAGGTGAGGCGATCAGCTGGCATGTCCTGGAGGTGCTGACCAAGCGCAAGGTTTTGCCCAAAGAGGTCGAGCGCGTCACCTTCAACGCGATCACCAAGAAAGCTGTGACCGAGGCGATGGCCGCACCGCGCCAGCTCGATACCGATCTGATCGATGCCTATCGCGCCCGCCGCGCACTCGATTATCTGGTCGGCTTCACACTCTCGCCGGTGCTGTGGCGCAAGCTGCCTGGTGCCAAATCGGCAGGCCGCGTGCAATCGGTGGCACTGCGGCTGATCGTCGAGCGCGAGCGCGAGATCGAGGCGTTTACCGCGCAGGAATACTGGTCGGTCACCGCGCAGATGGAGCAGGGGGGGCAGCCGTTTACTGCGCGTCTGGTGCGGCTGGAGGGCGTGAAGCTCGACAAGCTCTCACTGGGCAATGCCGGATCGGCGCATGCTGCCAAGGCGAAGGTGGAAGCCGGGCATTTTATCGTCGAGACGGTCGAAACCAAGCCGCTTAAGCGCAACCCGCCGCCGCCGTTCACCACATCGACGCTGCAACAGGAGGCCGCGCGCAAGCTGGGCTTTTCCGCCAGCCACACGATGCGCATCGCCCAAAGCCTGTATGAGGACGGAGCGATTACCTATATGCGCACCGACGGGGTGCAGATGGACCCCGGCGCGATCCAGGAAGCGCGCAAGGCGATAACCGAGCGCTATTCGGGCCATTATCTACCCGAAACCCCGCGTCAGTACCAGACCAAGGCCAAGAACGCGCAGGAAGCGCATGAAGCGATCCGTCCCACCGATTTTGGTCGTGACAAGGCAGGATCGGGCGACCACGCGCGGCTGTACGATCTGGTCTTCAAGCGCGCGCTGGCCAGCCAGATGGCCACCGCGCTGCTTGAGCGCACCGTGGTCGAGCTGCTCGACGGAACCGGGCGCACCGCGCTGCGCGCCAATGGCCAGGTGGTCAAATTTCCCGGCTTTCTGGCGCTCTACGAAGAAGGACTCGACGATAGCGACAGCGAAGATGGCGGCCTGTTGCCGATCATGGCCAAGGGCGACAGTCCGGCCAAGAAATCGGTCGATGCCATCCAGCATTTCACCCAGCCACCACCGCGCTTTTCCGAAGCCAGCCTGGTCAAGCGGCTTGAGGAACTGGGCATCGGGCGGCCTTCGACATATGCCTCGATCATCCAGGTGCTCAAAGACCGCTCGTATGTAAAGGTCGAGAAGAACCGCTTTTTTGCCGAAGAATCGGGGCGTTTGCTCACCGGTTTTCTGGAGCGGTTCTTTGACCGCTATGTCGCGTATGATTTCACCGCCGGGCTTGAGGACCAGCTCGACGATGTCAGCGGCGGTCGTGCCGAATGGCGCACCGTGCTCGAAGAGTTCTGGCGTGATTTCAAGCCCAAGACCGCCGAGGTGATGGAGCAGAAGCCATCGGAGATCACCGCCGAGCTGGACATCTTCCTCGAACCGTATCTTTTCCCCACACAGGCCGATGGCGGCGATCCGCGTCTGTGCCCCAAATGCGGCGAGGGCCGTCTGGCATTGCGCGGCGGCAAGTTCGGCGCGTTTGTCGCCTGCTCGAACTATCCCGAGTGCAAATACACAAGGCGGTTTGCGCAAGGCAGTGGCGAGGCTGAAGGCGCTGACAGCGGCCCCGAGGAGTTGGGCACCGATCCGGTAAGCGGCGAGCCGGTGACCAAGCGCAGCGGTCGTTTTGGGCCATACGTCCAGCTTGGCGAGGGCAAGGAGGCCAAGCGCTCGTCGATTCCCAAGGACGTGCCGGGCGATGTCGGGCTGGACTGGGCCCTTAAACTGCTCTCGCTGCCGCGCGAGGTTGGCGAGCATCCCGAATCGGGCAAGGTCATCACCGCCAGCATCGGCCGCTATGGTCCGTATCTGTCGCATGATGGCAAATATGCCAAGCTGTCCAGCACAATGGAGGTGTTCGAAACCGGCATGAACGCTGCGGTGGTGAAACTTGCCGAAGCTGCGGCCAACGGCGGGCGCTCGCGCAGCGCGCCTGAACCGCTCAAGATATTGGGCAAGAACCCGGCGACCGATACCGATGTCAAGATCATGGATGGCCGCTACGGCGCGTACGTCACCGACGGCAGCGTCAACGCGACCATCCCCAAGGACGTCAACAAGGACGAACTGACGCTGGAGGTGGCGTTGCAACTGATCGCCGAACGCGCCGCCAAGGCTCCTGCGAAAAAGGGCAAGAAACCGGCAACAAAAAAGGCCGCGCCGAAGAAGGCT
>JBBQXX010000055.1:0-12890 GCA_038209235.1 Sphingomonadales bacterium
ACCCAGATGATCGTATCGCTGCTGCGATCGCTGGGCAGAGACGATGCGATACCCATCATCGCGGACCAGATCGATAGCTGGCCGCCGCATCTGCGCTGGCATGGCGTCCGCGAGGCTCTTGCCATCGACAGCCGGGCCGGAATCGCCATGCTGACCGCGATGGCGGCAGAAGACCCCGATGCCGGCTTGCGCAGTCTGGCAGCGCGCACCTGCGACGATCTGGTCGCCCGCTATCCTGTGCTCGTGCAAGCGGCCTGATCGACGTTGGCGCTCACGCTTCGAACCAGGGTGGCAGCGCCGTGCAGTCTGGCAGAATGCCTGGCGGCGCTTGACGAAACCGGGTTTGATCCGGCTGATCCTGCCTCGCTCGAGCGCGCTGCGCACTGGCTGGCGCGGCTGGGTGCAAACCGTGATTTTCTGGGCAACATAGCGCTTGAGGAACTGAAGGCGGGCTGCGATCGGCCCGGCGGCCAAGGCTATTGCCCGCAGGTCATGATGCTGGGCAAGGCGCGGGCCGGATGGTTTGTGCGCGCCAACATCTGGCCATCGGCGCAAGAGGCGGTGGTCCGGGAGAGCGGCGAGGCGGCGTTTGTCTATGGGTTGCCGCACGATCATAACTTCAGTTTCCTGACGGTCGGCTACCATGGTCCGGGCTATCGCAGCGATCATTATGAGGTTGATCCCGATACAATCATCGGGGTGGCTGGCGAGCACGTGACGCTGCGGTTTGTCGAGACCAGCCTGCTCGATCGCGGGCGGGTGATGCTTTACCGCGCCCGGCGCGATGTTCACTGCCAGTTTGCACCCGAAACGCTGTCGGTATCGATCAACCTGATGCACAGCGCAGCGCAGCAGCGGTGGCACGATCAATATCGCTATGATCTGGCGAGCAGCACGATCGCGGCGGTGCTGACGCAGTGCACGGGCGATGCGCTGGCGCGGCTTTCTCTGGCGCTGGACCCGGCCAACGGCCGTGACCTGCTCGAGCATATCGCTGCGCGGCACCAGATTGAACGGATGCGCTGGTCAGCAATTCAGGCGCTGGCGCTCAGTGAAGCCAGGACTGATGCCCGGGGCGAATTTTATCGTCGCTATGCCAGCGAGTCATCGGGTTGGTTGCAGCAGCGCTGCACCGCCGCTGCAATCGTTGCGATTGCCGATTGATGGGCCAAGACCGCAGGTTATAGTCTCCGCTGGGATTCGCAGCCGGGGGTTGAAGCGCAGACATGTTCATTACGGAACTGGCAATCGGCCAGATCGGCAATCTCATTCAACTTGCCATGGCTCCGGCGTTCCTGCTGCTCGCTACCGGTAACATTCTGCAGCTGTTTGCCGGGAGGCTGGCGCGGGTGATTGACCGCGAGCGCGTGCAGATGGCCGAATTTCATCGCACACAAGGCGATGACCACGTTCGCGTGGTCAATGAGCTGCGTATTCTCGATCGTCGCGGGGCCATCGTCAACATGGCGATCCTGATGGGGACGCTGAGCGCGATGACGGTCAGCCTGCTGATTGCGTCGATATTCGTACTGTCGCTTACCGGATACAAATTCGGCGTTATTGTGGCTGGATGCTTTATTCTGGCGATGGTGTTCCTGATTGCCGGACTCATCCTGTTTGTCGCGGAGATCCGGCTTGCGACCCGCAATATCCGCATCGAAGAACAGCTCCTCGAGCTTGACGAGACCTGAGCGTCCGACGGTCGGTCGCCATGAAAAAGGCTTCGCGCCGACGCGCGAGGCCTTTCAGATCCTCAACGATCGCAAGCTGCTGTCACCCGGCAGCAGGCGCAGCCGCTGCTCCGACTGCGGGCGTGGTCGCCGGTGCAGTCACACCTTCGACAGCAGGCGTAACACCGTCTGCAGCAGGCGAAGCGCCATCGACAGCAGGCGCGCCGCCATCTGCGGCAGGCGCTGCCTCAGGTGCGGTTACAGCAGGCAATGGCAGCGGGCTAGCCGAATTTGCGTTCATATACGCCATTACATTGGCGCGATCTTCTGGCTTACCCAAGCCTGCAAAGCTCATTTTGGTGCCCTCTGCATACGCCTTAGGCGAGGTCAGCCAAGCGTTCATCTGATCAAATGTCCAGGGCCCCGACTTGCCCTTCAGCACTGCGGAATAGGCAAACCCGGCAACCGCTGCGTGCGGCTTGCCCAGCACGCCATAAAGGTTGGGGCCAATGCCATTGGCACCGCCGCTGGCGATCGAATGGCAAGAAGTGCATTTTGCGAAGACCTTTTCGCCCTTGGCGACATCTGCACTGGCCAGCAGGGTTGCGATCGGCACTTCGGCAACAGCTTCACCTTCGGAGGAGACCACGCCTTCAATTACATAACCGAGCTTTTCAGGGCGCTCAGGGTTGTCGGCATGAAAAACTTTGCCGCTGACAATCGAAAGGCCCAGAGCAACGATGCCGCCGGCAAGAACCCAACCTGCAATTGTGTTTCCGCTGTCTTGCATGCCCTGTAGCCTCGTCTTTATTGTCACTGATGCCATCGCTGGATGGCATCGCACCGGTCACTTGCCGATCAGACCAGCGGCAATCGTGCCGGGTCTTTTCAGCCCACGAAAAAGATCGTTGCCGCAACGCAACAAAAACCCATTATGTCGCATCCTCTAATCATCAGCGCGGTGCTCTGCAAGCCCCGTCGCGCCCGTTTTCACCTTGTCGGCAAGCCTCAGGCTGCCTATTCGCCCTGCCCATGCAAAGCTATCCACTCATCGCCCGCCAAATGGTCGAAAACATGGCCCGAATCGCCAGTGCAGCACCTGACCGTGCCATCGCCTTTCAGGGTGCACCCGGCGCGTATTCGCATATCGCAGCCAAGCAGTTCGCACCCGACTGGCACCCTTTGCCCTGCTTTTCGTTCGAAGATGCCATGGATGCGGTCAAGGATGGTCGCGCATCGCGGGCGATCATACCCATTGAAAATTCGCAGCATGGCCGCGTTGCCGACATCCATTTTCTGCTTCCCGAAAGCGGGCTGAGCATCGTTGCCGAGCATTTTTTGCCGGTGCGCCACTGCCTGCTGGCCAAAAGCAGCGGCCCGTTCCGGACTGCGGTCAGCCATCCGCAGGCGCTTGGTCAGACCCGGCATTATCTGCGTGGGCATAACATTCAGCCGATGACCTATGCCGATACCGCAGGGGCTGCGGCCTTTGTGGCCGAATCGGATGATCCTGGCCTGTGCGCGATTGCATCGCGGCTGGCAGGGGAGGTGTTTGGTCTCGACATCATCGCCGATGGGATCGAGGATGCCGATCACAATATGACGCGGTTTGTCGTGCTGGCCAGCAACGGTGATGATCCGCTGCCCGGCACGGGCGATGTCATGACGAGTTTCATCTTCGAGGTGAAGAATATCCCTGCGGCGCTGTTTATGGCGCTGTCCGGCTTTGCCACCAATGGCATCAACATGACCAAACTGGAAAGCTACATCCGGGGCGGCAGCTTTTCGGCAGCAGAATTCTATGCTGATATCGAGGGCATGCCCGGTGACCCGGCAGTTGACCGCGCGCTCGAAGTGCTCGGCCACAACAGCAAATGGGTGCGGGTGCTGGGTAGCTATCGCCAGGCGCTTGCGCGGGAATAACCCCGCACCAAAGGCAGTGCGATCCCGCTCAGGTCTCCGGCTTGCCGATGGCGCGGTTGAGCCTTTGCATGACCGGTGTCACCGACAGACCATGGATAAAAATCGATCCCAGAACGATCAGACCGACCGTTTCCCACAAAACCTGCTGTTGTGAAAAACTGCCGTGATTGAGGGCAAAGGCCAGATAGTAAACCGAGCCAAGGCCACGAATTCCAAAAAAGGCGATCACGAAGCGTTCCAGCGCAGGGCGTTCGATGTTGATCAGGGTGAACCAGCCAATCGCGGGGCGAATCACCAGCAGCACCAGGCCAGCCACGATCACGCTGTCCCAGCCAACCGTCGCCAGCAGACCGCCACCCGTCAGCATTCCGCCAAACAGCACCAGCAGCACCATCATCACCAATCGTTCGGTTTCATCGGCAAACGCGT
Source organism: Sphingomonadales bacterium (assembly GCA_038209235.1). GTDB lineage: Bacteria > Pseudomonadota > Alphaproteobacteria > Sphingomonadales > Sphingomonadaceae > Blastomonas. Next base: position 4,023 of record JBBQXX010000055.1, read on the forward strand.
GTAATTCCAGATTGAAATCATCACCGTCTGCCGAACGCCGCAACATCAGGCCGGCGGCAAAAACCGCCAGAAAGCCATAGCCATGCGCAAACTCGGTCAGCGCATAGATCGCCAGCGTGGCACCCAGCGCGATAAATCCATCGCCAGTGCGTGACAGCCGCGTATCTTTCGGCAAGCTGTAGATGATCTGCCCAAGCAGCCAGCCGGCAGACGCGCCGATCAGCCCGCCGACTGCCAGTCTCCAGGTGACATCCTGCCACAACCACAGGCCGACGGACTCGAAGCTCAGACCAACCGTCGCTGCGACGATGGCGAGGTACACAAACGGAAACGCCAGCGCGTCGTTCAGCCCCGCCTCGGATGTCAGCGCAAACCGCGCCTCGTCGCTGTCATCGCCATCGGCACGCTCGATCTGGACATCGGACGCCAGGACAGGATCGGTCGGTGCCAGGCACGCGCCCAGCAGCAGCGCCGAAGCCAGCGGCAGGCCCATGATCCAGTGGCCCGAAAGGGCGATCGCTGCAATCGTCAGCGGCATGACGATAACCAGCAGGCGCGTGGTGATCTGCCAATTGGACCAGGACAGCGGCCTTCCGATCTTGAGCCCGGCCCCCATCAACGCAATGATGACGATGAACTCGGTGGCTTTCTCGATCATCAGCGGGGCTTCCAGCGGATGCGGCGAGAACTTGGCCAGCGGGGTGAACGCAAAAACCGCCATGCCGATCAGGACAAAGATGATCGGTAACGACAAAGGCAGCCGCTTGAGCAGCAGCGGCAACCACGCCACAAGCAAAACCACAAGGCCGATAGCGAGCAGCCACAGCTGATAGTTATTCACCAACAGCTCGCCTAGCGCTGTCGTCAACAGCGGGTCGGCGAGAACGGTGCTATCCATTTCTGGCTTTTTGGGAACCACTGCCTGCCAACGCAAAACCAGAGTCAATGCGCAGCGCCCCAGCTGCGCGCCGTGCCGATATCGACACCCAGCGGCACGGTGAGGCGCACGGCGGGTTCTGCTGCACCCTCCATGACCTGCCGGATGACGGCAGAGGCTGCATCGACGTCGTTTTCGGGTAATTCGAACACCAGTTCATCGTGAACCTGCAACAGCATCCTTACCCGATCCAGCCCGGCGTCGTGCAGGGCAGGGACCATCCGCACCATCGCACGCTTGATGATGTCGGCGCTGGTCCCCTGGATCGGTGCATTGATCGCGGCGCGCTCGCTGCCCTGCCGCTCGGCCTGGTTTTTCGAGTTGATTCGCGGAAAGTGCGTTTTGCGCCCGAACAGGGTTTGGGTAAAACCCGTTTCGCGCGTGCGTTCCAGCGTCTCGGCGATATAGCGGTTGATACCGGGAAACCGCTGAAAATACGTATCGATCATCGCCTGGGCTTCGTCCGAGCTGACCTCAAGCCTTCCGGCCAGCCCCCAGCGCGAAATGCCGTAAAGGATGGCAAAGTTGATCGTCTTGGCGCGCCCGCGGGTGTCGCGGTTCACTTCGCCAAACAGCTCCTGCGCGGTACGATTGTGAATGTCTTCGCCATTGGCAAAGGCATCCCGCAGCGTTTCGACATCGGCCATGTGCGCGGCCAGCCGCAATTCGATCTGGCTATAGTCTGCCGCCAGGATGACATTGCCGGGCTCCGCCACAAAAGCGTGGCGGATTTGTCGCCCGATTTCGGTGCGGATCGGGATGTTCTGCAGGTTCGGTTCGGTCGATGACAACCGCCCGGTTTGTGCGCCGACCAGACTATAGCTGGTGTGGACCCGCCCCGTATCGGGGTTGATCTGCTCCTGCAGCGCATCGGTATAGGTTGACTTGAGCTTGGCCAGCTGCCGCCAGTCGAGCACCTTGCGCGAAATCTCCGACCCTTCGGCGGCGAGCTTTTCGAGCACGGTAACATCGGTGGAATACTGGCCGGTCTTGCCCTTCTTGCCGCCTTTCAGACCCAGTTTTTCAAACAGGATTTCGCCAAGCTGCTTGGGGCTGCCGATCGAGAACGGCTGATCGGCGAGCGCATGAATCTCAAGCTCAAGCGCGGCCATGCGGGTGGCAAAGTCCTTGCTCAGCGCCGCCAGCTGCTCGCGGTCGACCTTGATACCGTTGCGTTCCATTGCAGCCACGACAGGCACCAGCGGCCTGTCGACCATCTGATACACCCGCGTTACACCCTCCAGTGCCAAGCGCGGGCGCAGCACATGCCACAGGCGCAGCGTCACATCGGCATCTTCTGCCGCATAACGGGTGGCGTCAGGAAGCGGAACTTCGTTGAAGCCGATCTGCTTTTTGCCGGTTCCGGTCAGCGATTTGAAGCTGATGCATTCATGGCTCAGGTGCCGCAGCGCCAGCGCATCCATGCCGTGCCCGCCGCTGCCGAATTCGTGACCTGCATCCAGGTTGAAGCTCATCACCATCGTGTCGTCGATTGGCGACACATGAATGTCATGGCGTGCCAGCACGTTCATATCGTATTTCAGGTTCTGGCCGATCTTGAGGATGCTGTCGTCTTCCAGCAGCGGCTTGAGCCTAGCCAGCGCGATGTCGGCCGCAACCTGTCTGGGCTTTTCGTCGAACATATCGCCGCTGCCATGACCGAGCGGGATGTAACATGCCTCATTGGGCGCTATGCCCAGACTGATCCCGACGAGCCGGGCCTGCATCGAATCGAGCGAATCGGTTTCGGTATCGACCGCCACATTGCCGGCCGCAAAGGCCCGCGCGATCCAGTCGTCGAGTGTCTCGATATCCTGTACGCAGACATATCCGTCCAAGTTGATCGGGGGCATTTCGATCACTTGGGTCGCTATCGCGTTGGCGCTGGCAAGCGCTGGTGCGTTGCCGGTGGACGCAGCGGTTAGAGAGGCAGGGCCGCTGGCACCCAGCTTGCGCAGCAAGCTGGTGAAGCCGTGCAATCTGAGAAACTCGGCCAAAGGCTCGGGCGGAATATCCTTCAGCAGAAAATCGTCCAGCGCGTTGGGCAGCGGGCAATCGTCTTTGAGCGTCACCAGCACCTTGCTCAGCCTTGCCATATCGGCCTGTTCGATCAGGCTGTCGCGCAGCTTGGACGGCTTCATCTGGGGCGCAGCGGCGAGCACGCTTTCAAGATCGCCGTGCTCGGCGATCAACTTGGCCGCAGTCTTGGGGCCAACCCCCCTGATCCCCGGAACATTATCAACCGCATCCCCCATCAACGCCAGCACATCACCAAGCTGCGTGGGCTCGACACCGAATTTTTCGAGCACCGCCTCTGGCCCCATGCGGACATTCTTCATCGTATCGAGCATGTCGAGGCCTGGTTGGATAAGCTGCATCAAATCCTTGTCCGATGATACGATTGTCACCTTCCATCCCTTGGCGAGAGCATCGAGCGCATAGCTTGCGATGACATCGTCCGCCTCGACATTATCCTCTTCAATGCACGGCATGGAAAACGCGCGTGTTGCATCGCGAATCAACGGAAACTGGGGCCGCAGATCATCAGGCGGCTCGGGGCGGTGTGCCTTGTACTGATCGTAAAGCTCGTTGCGGAAACTGTGCGAGCTCTTGTCCAGAATTACCGCCATATGCGTTGGCCCATCGGCCTTGTGCAGATCGTCCGCCAGCTTCCACAGCATCGTGGTATACCCATAGACCGCGCCCACTGGCGTGCCTTGCGGGTTGGTCAGCGGCGGCAGCCGGTGGTAGGCGCGGAAGATATAGGACGACCCGTCGACGAGATAGAGATGGTTCTGTTCTGACATGGCGCGATCGATAGCAGTGTGGCAAAGCACGGTCATGCGATTTTGGAACGATAAAGCCCAAACGGCATAACTTGCACCAGGCATGGCGCACGGCAAAGCCGCTTGAAACAAGGAGAATCCGTGTATGCGTAATTTTGCAATCGTTGGTTTGGCTGCGCTGGCCCTGAGTGTGTCGGCCTGCTCGAACGAAACCGAAGACAAGGCCGGAGCAGCAGCAGAAGCCGTTGGTGACGATATCGAAGCCAATGCCGATGCCGCCGGTGAAGCGATCAGCGAAGCAGCAGATGATGTCGAACGCAACGTCGGTGAAGCTGCAAACAATATCGAAAACTCGGTCGACCGAGCCGGCGATGAGGCAGAAGAAAAGATGGACGAGGCAAAGCGTGATGAGGCCCAAGAAGCAAACTGATCGAAATCTGACGTTATGATCTACAGGTAATTTGCCCGCTCGATCTTTGCCGATCGGGCGGGCAGACTTATGCGCATGCCATCTTCGCCCATGACCACCGGGCCGGAAAAGGCGTTGCTGACCCCGCGCAGGAAATAAGGGTGTAGCAGCCTTGTCGGCATTACCGGTACGATATGGGTAAACACCAGCATGCGCGCCTTACCCTGCCGCGCGATCCTGGCGGCTGCCACAGGAGAGGTGTGATAGCCCGGGATATCCGACATGATTTTGGCGATACGCGTATCGCCTTGTGCGCGGGCCGCATCTGCAATCTGGCCCACCATCTGCGAATTCAACACCTCGTGCACCAGCACATCGCACCCTGAGCACATGCGCGACACTGCCTTTGTGGCAGCGGTGTCGCCGCTGATCACGACCGAGCGACCTTTGTAGTCGAAGCGGTAGCCCACCGAAGGCTCGACCGGGTCATGCTTCACCCGAAAAGCGGTTATCCTGATACCGCTCCTATCCTGAATGACCCGCGAGGCGGCATCTTCCTTGATTGCGAATGGGTTTGCGGTTCCGCCTGCGCCACTCAAAGGCATGATATCTGCGCCGTGATGCGCAATGCGATACCCGTAATCGGCAGCATAAGCGGTACTGAAACCGGCAACGATCGCCTCGACGCCAGGCGGGCCGTAGATCGGCACCGCCACCTTTCGTCCGCTGCCTGCCCAGCGCAACATCATGACTTCGGCCAGCCCGTCGATATGATCCGAATGGAAATGGGTGAGCAGCACCGCGTCGATTTTGGCCAGCGGAACACCGATCTCGCCAATCCGCCTTCCGGCCCCCGACCCTGCATCGACCAGAAACACCCGCTTGCCGGCAATCACCAGAGTGCACGGGCCGTAGCGTGATGGATCGGGCAGCGGAGAACCGGTACCGCACAGGATGACGTGCAGCCCATCAGGCAAACCTGCGGTCACGTTGCGACCATAGTTCGCCTTCACCGCGCGGGCATATAATACCTCGCCCAATGGCACGCGTGCGAGCCACAGGCTGGCTGCCACGGCGACGAGGACGAGCGTCATGATGACCAGACGGCGGATCGCTTAAGCCCCTTTGCGCATTCTGACACACGAAATGACATAATATGGAGGGAATGGCCAGAACAGATCAGCGCGCGAAAATCTCTGCAAGTGGCAGGGCGATGTTGAGGTGCGGGATGTGGATGTCCTGGCCAGTGTTGTGAACGCTGTCGATCCAGCTTTGTGGGCCAGTACGGGTTAAAAGTCGCACACTCTCTGCTTTTGGATCGATCAGCAAAATGCTCTCGATGCTAAGTATGGAGCGATACTCTTCCAGCTTTGCACCCTGATCCAACATGGCAGTTGAAGGCGAGAGGATTTCTACGACCAGAACGGGGTCTCTAAATGCTCTGGCATCGTCAAAACCGACAGCATCTTTCCCGCAGTAAACGCTCAGATCAGGATAACGGACGGAGTATCCGTTGACGATCACGGCCATATCTGGACCGAAAGCGTGGCAATTGCTTCCTTTCAATCCCAGCCAGAGCATCCCGCCAAGATTAATTTGAATCCATGAATGCCGCGCAGTTCCTCCTGCCATCATCCGAATGACGCGGATTATTCCATTATCGAGTTCAGCCTTGATGTCTGGGCCAAAATCGATTTCGAGAAACTCGGTCGCGGTCAAAAGGCGTTTGTCTGGAGCAGAGGCCATTGAACGATCATATACTCATTGGACACCGCGTCAAAGAGCTTGCATCGATCAATTGCCAACATGAGCTCCATCCGTCTAAAACTGAGGCATCGGGATGGGCGCCACCGAGGGTTCGGGCGAGGAGCGGGCATTGTCGATCCGTATCGCGCGCCTGGCAATCCTGCTTGATCGAAAGGCATGCCCATGACCGATATACCTGCACCGTTCCATATCGTCTTTGTCCTGTTTGACCAGGTTACCCAACTCGATTTCACTGGCCCGGCCCAGTTTCTGGCGCGGATGCCGGGGGCAAAAGTGCACGTCGCTGCGGCCGACCTGTCGCCAGTGATGACCGATGTCGGCTTTGCCATTATGCCAACGGTCAGTTTCACCGATTGCCCGCAAGCGGACCTGCTGTGCGTGCCGGGCGGGCTCGGGGTTGCTGCTGCGCTTGGCGATGAACGGCTGATCAGCTTTGTCGCCGCGCAGGCCGCATCAGCAGCTTGGGTGACCAGCGTTTGCACCGGCGCCTTCATCCTGGGCAGGGCAGGGTTGCTGCGAGGCAAGCGTGCAACGACGCACTGGGGCTACACGCAATTGCTGCAACTGGTCGGCGCGGTGCATGAAGATGCGCGCATCGTGTTCGACGGCAATCTGGTAACCGCAGGCGGTGTCACATCGGGGATCGATTTTGCGCTGGCGATCATCGCCCGGTTGCATGGCGAGAGCATGGCACGCTCAGTCCAGTTGTCGCTCGAATATGATCCTGCACCGCCGTTTGCGGGCGGAACCCCAACCACCAGTCCGGCAGACATCGTGCAAACCATGCGCAGCCGGTTCTACGATGCGGCAGCATTGCGAATGGAGGCGGCGCTGACCGGAGGTTGATACGAAAAAGGGCCGAAAAGGTTTCCCCTTCCGGCCCTGTTTTCTGTCTCGTGAGAGCCTAAGCGTGCTGGATCAGAAATCCATGCCGCCCATGCCACCCATTCCGCCCATGCCGCCGGGCATGCCGCCACCCGAAGACTTGTCTTCAGGAGCGTCACAAATGGCAGCTTCGGTGGTGATCAGCAGGCCTGCAACCGATGCTGCGTCCTGCAGTGCAGCGCGCACCACCAGGGTTGGATCGATCACGCCGGCAGCAACCAGGTTTTCATACACGTCGGTCGATGCGTTGAAGCCCAGCGTTTCGTCGTTGCTGTCGAGCAGCTTGCCCGAAACCACCGCACCATCGTGCCCTGCATTCTGTGCAATCTGGCGAACCGGAGCGTACAGTGCCTTGCGGATGATATCGATACCGCGGGTCTGGTCGTCGTTGATGCCGGTCATGCCCTCGAGAGCGCGGGTTGCATAAAGCAACGCGGTGCCGCCACCGGGGACGATGCCTTCTTCGACGGCTGCGCGGGTTGCGTGCAGCGCATCGTCAACGCGGTCCTTCTTTTCCTTCACTTCGATTTCCGAAGCACCACCGACCTTGATCACGGCAACCCCGCCAGCGAGCTTCGCCAGACGTTCCTGCAGCTTTTCACGGTCGTAATCGCTGGTGGTATTCTCGATCTGGCTACGGATAGCCTCGACGCGGCTCTTGATCGCATCGGATTCACCTGAACCATCGACGATGGTGGTGTTGTCCTTGTCGATCGAAACGCGCTTGGCCTGGCCGAGCATGCTGATGGTGACGTTTTCCAGCTTGATGCCCAGATCTTCGCTGACCATTTCACCCTTGGTGAGGATCGCGATATCTTCCAGCATCGCCTTGCGACGATCGCCAAAGCCAGGAGCCTTGACCGCAGCAACCTTGAGGCCGCCACGCAGCTTGTTGACCACCAGGGTAGCCAGCGCTTCGCCTTCGATGTCTTCAGCGATGATCAGCAGCGGACGACCCGTCTGAACGACAGCTTCCAGAATGGGGAGCATCGCCTGCAGGTTCGACAGCTTCTTTTCGTGAATCAGGATGAAGGGATTGTCGAGTTCGACGGTCATCTTGTCCGGGTTGGTGATGAAGTAAGGCGACAGATAACCGCGATCGAACTGCATGCCTTCGACGACATCCAGTTCCGATTCCATGCCCTTGGCTTCTTCGACGGTGATGACGCCTTCCTTGCCGACCTTTTCCATGGCCTTGGCGATCATGTTGCCGATTTCGCTTTCGCCATTGGCCGAGATGGTGCCGACCTGGGCGATTTCGGACGTGCCGGCAACCGGCTTGGAACGCGCCTTCAGATCGGCGACGACCTTGGCAACGGCCATGTCGATGCCGCGCTTCAGGTCCATCGGGTTCATGCCAGCGGCGACCGACTTCATGCCTTCGCGCACGATGGCCTGGGCCAGCACGGTGGCGGTGGTGGTGCCATCGCCGGCCACGTCATTGGTCTTGGAAGCGACTTCGCGGACCATCTGGGCGCCAAGGTTTTCGAAGCGGTCCTTGAGTTCGATTTCCTTGGCGACGGTGACGCCATCCTTGGTGATGCGCGGGGCACCGAACGACTTTTCGATGACGACGTTGCGGCCCTTGGGGCCGAGCGTGACCTTCACCGCATCGGCGAGGATGTCGACACCGCGCAGAATGCGTTCGCGGGCGTCACGGCTGAACTTTACGTCTTTGGCTGCCATGATTTAATTCCTTTTATTTCCAGATAGTTGCGCTGGAAGTCCACACTAAGTCTATGGGGTCGGCGGGCTTTTTCGGGCGGGGTAAACCGCCCTTTGCCGCCGGGTTCCGGGCTATGTCAGCCCAGAATGCCCAGAATGTCGCTTTCCTTCATGATGATCAGGTCTTCGCCGCCGACCTTGACCTCGGTGCCCGACCATTTGCCGAACAGGATCTTGTCGCCAGCCTTCACTTCCAGCGGATGCACGGTGCCATCATCGCCGCGGGCGCCGGTGCCGACGGAAACGACTTCGCCTTCCTGCGGCTTTTCCTTCGCCGTATCCGGGATGATGATCCCGCCAGCGGTTTTTTCTTCGGCTTCGACGCGGCGCACAAGCACCCGATCGTGGAGCGGACGGAA
>JBBQXX010000056.1:0-12824 GCA_038209235.1 Sphingomonadales bacterium
CTCTCCGATGCGATCAGGCCCGAGTTGGTGATCGTGCCGGTGAACAGCCCGGTGGTCGAGCCATCGAGCGCAACCCCGACGCGGGTCCGTTCCAAGCGGATGCCATCGCCCGCCGTTGCCAGACCGGCGTCATCGCTGCCCCGCCCCTGGATCGTGCCTGCATTGGTGATGGTGAACGCATTGCCGGTGGTCAGCAGCTCGGCGGAAAAGCCTGCGCCAAGATTACCAACCCCTGCATCGATCACCCCGCCGGTCTGGTTGTTGAGCGTGAACGCGCGCGCCGTGTCATCGGCATAGACTGTGCCGTGGCGCTGGTTGCCGGTGCCGTTGTTGCGGCCTGCGTTGTTGTTGTCAAGGCCGACGCCATCGATGTTGTACGCGCGGCTGCCCGAACTGATCGTGCCCGCAGCGAGGTTGTTGACGATCCCGCCGGTGTGGTCAGCGCCGCCAGCCATCACCGGGTTGCCGAAATACACACCGTTCTGGGTGCCGGAGATGGTGCCGGTATTGTTGAGCGTGCCCCTGAACGAGACGCCATTCACAAAGCGGATGCCTGCGGTGGTGCCGTTGGTGCTTTCGGATGCGATCAGGCCCGAGTTGGTGATCGTTCCGGTGAACAGCCCGGTGGTCGATCCGTCGAGCGCGACGCCGACGCGGGTCCGCTCAAAGCGGAGGCCGTCGCCTGCGGTGGCAAGTCCTGCGTCATCGCTACCGCGACCCTGGATGGTGCCCGCGTTGGTGATCGTGAACGCATTGCCGGTTGAAAGCAGCTCTACCGAAAAGCCCGCACCCAGATTGCCGACCCCGGCATCGATCACGCCGCCAACAAGGTTGTTCAGCGTGAATGCTCGCGCCGTATCATCGGCATAGACCGTGCCGTTGCGCTGGTTGCCCGTGCCAAGTATCGTGCCGGCGTTGTCCAGACGAACATCCGCGCCGCCGACCTGAACGACACGCGAGTCTCCTACTAACCGGCCTGTTGCGCCAACCGTCACTGAGGCGCGACTAGCGATCGGATTGATCTGGACCGTTTGGGTCATACCGTTCGATGCCAGCGACGCACCGTCGGAGACAGTCAGGGCAACATTGCTATTGTTGAACACGACGACCGGAACGCCAGCGACCGTGCTGGTAGCATTTGGCGCGACAGAGATGGTCTGGCCATCAGTGATTGTGGTGACCGTGACATTTGAGCCGTCGACAATAACAGTCTGTGCGGAAGCTGCCGATGCCATCAGGCCAATCGCCAGAGCGCCGGTTGAAACTGCAGCGAAAAATCGTGATCGGTTCACAATACTCGTGAACGAGCCGAGATCAACATTATTCATAGAACAGCCTCTCTTTAACACGAAACTTAATTGCGACAAAATAAGCCGCAGTCAAAATCAAGCTAAAGCCGAACACCGGTATTTGCTAATTACAAATTAGATTGGCTGCTATTTCTCGGAAGAATACCATCCTGTAAAAACAGAGAAATGAAAATTAAATAAATTGGACATTTTGGTAAGATAATGCTTCTTTGATGCTACGGACAATTTTTGGAAAAAGCGATACGCGGGGGCAGTTATTGCGCCGCGCCAACACGATGGTCCGAGCGTAATCGGCCGTATCGATAGCAATGAAGGCTGTATTCGAGAACACCGACTTTTCAGCACCCACCTTCATCTCAGGCACCAGCGTGCAGCCAAGGCCAGCATTTACATAACGTAGCGCCGTATCCAGGCTCACGCTGCGCAAATCCATCGCCAATGCCGCGCCGATCAATGCCGTACCGCAAAGTTCAATTACCTGCTCTCTCAGGCAGTCGCCGGGTTCGACCAGAATGAGCTCTTCGATCGGCACCTCGACAGCATCAATCAACAGCCGCCTGGCAAGCACATGGCTGCTCGGTACCGCCAACAGCAACCGCTCCGAGAACAACGGCATAGCTGGAACCACGCCGCCCACAGAAGCATTGGAAACCAGCGCCAGATCAAGACGGCGATCATTTAGCTGACTGACCAAGTGCTGTGAAAACCCCTCGGTTAGCTCAATACGAACGTTGCCCAAATCTCGTTGCAGCGCCTGAACCACGTCAACCCCGACAGCGATCGCCAATGTTGGCGAATAGCCAATGCGCAATGAGCGGGAGAGAGGATCCTGACATGACTGGATAAGGTCCGACATCCATTTCATTTCGAACAGCACTTCGCGCGCTTTTGACAGGATTAACGCGCCGCATTCAGTTGTGATCACACCATCATGCCGACGTTCAAAAATTTCCAATCCGTAGCGGTCCTCCAGGCGCCGCACATGGTTTGAAAGAGCCGGTTGCGTAACGTTTGATCGATCTGCAGCTTCAACAAAGCTACCAAATTGTTGGATCGCCAGCAGGTATTCGAGGTCACGCTGATTTATCTGAACTTGCGTCATGTCCCCCACCCCCCCCGCGCTTGATCGGTCAATCCGCACTTGAACTGCGGTCCATTTCTCATTCGCCGCAGCTTTTTGGTTGGTTACAGCCGCGAACGAAAAAATACGCAGCAAAAAGTTGAGCAGCTGAGACGTTGGTTATTGGGATCGGCCTCCATCGTGATCGACACCCGCCAAAATCCGCTTCTCGGGCCAGCACCTTGCGGCTGAACCAATCGACGATGGCCACCAGATAGACGAAGCCCTTTGCCATCGGAATGTAGGTGATATTGGTCGCCCAGACCTGATCGGGTCGCACAATCGCCAGCTTGCGCAGCAAATACGGGTCGATCTTGTGCCCCGGCGCCGGCTTGGATGTGTTCGGACGGCGGTAGATCGACTCGATCGGCATCCGCTTCGTCGGCGTGGCGACGTGCAGACGGCCGATCCTGGTGCCTTCGCTGGAGCATGTCCTGCAGCATCCGGCTGCCTGCAAACGGGAACTCCAGGTGCAGCTCGTCGATCCGCCGCATGATCGCCAAGTCGGCAGGCGACACCGGCTTGGGCAGGTAATAGACACTGCCACGCCTGATCCCCAGCTCCCAGGCCCGCCGCTTCAACGACAGCGCGTGTGAACGGTCGATCATCGTTTTGCGCCCGTCAACAGACCGGGCCATGTCCTGGAAATTTGGGCCGAGCGCGCCTGTCAAATAATCATTCACCCCCAGAAGTACATTGGCGTCAACTCGCCGATCTTGGCGTGCAACGTCTTCACGTCGATCGCTAACGCTGTCCGCGCCAAAAACGCCAGCGGCCCCCTCAAGCAACTGCGTCCGCCAAATCGTGATCTGGTTGGCGTAAACGTCATCCAGCTGCGTCAACTCGCCCAGCGTCTTCTCGCCCTTCACCGCAGCCAATGCCACCTTCGCCTTGAATGCTGGGCTGTGGTTACGGCTTGGTCGCCTGCTGATATATGCTCCTGTCATGCGGCCACATGGGCCGCCTTCAGGCAGAAAATCCACCTATCCCAATGTGCAGTTCTGTCCGGCCATCTCTCTCGGCGCGCGACCGGGGCAGAGGTGGTGATGTGCGTTGACGGTATTACGGCGTACTGGTAACACTTCGGTCGTGACTTATCAGAGCAACATGACGTCGAAGGGGCAGGTGACGGTGCCCAAGGACATCCGCGACGCGCTGGGTCTTGCGCCGGGGCAAGCGGTGGCCTTTGAAATAGACGGCGAAGGCAATGCGCGCATCATGAGGGCGGATTCTGATGCAGCGACGCACCTTAAGGAAGTCGAATTTCTCGATCGGCTGAAAAAGGCACAGGCCATGTTCAAAGCTGCTGACACAATGCCGGGCATCGACGGGCTGACCTATCAGCGATGGCTACGCGGAGACGATTTTGCCGCATGATGCTTGATACCAACGTCGTCATCGAACTGCTGAGCGGCTCCGAAACATCCGGGTTTTATGAAAAGATCGCCCGATTCAAGGCAAAGCGGGATTTGTTTATAAATGAGATCATATTTGCGGAATTGTCAGGTCGCTATCGCTCATGGCAAGATATCGCAAAGGTGGTTGATTATGCCGGTTTGAAGGTCGCACGGTTATCCCTGAGCCACTGTCACCTGGCAGGTTTAGCGTTCAGCGCCTATCGCCGGGATGGCGGCACACGCACAACGATGTTGCCTGATTTTTTGATCGGTGCGCATGCCGCGGGGGAAGGCTGGCCTTTAGTGACGCGCGATCGTCGGGGTTTTTCGAAATATTTTCCTGAGGTCGAACTGGTCGATCCGATGAAGGTGCCTAATGACTGAATCACACTATCGTATCGAGGGTGCAACCGGTGAGTGGGAGGTCGTGATCGGCCTTGAAGTGCACGCGCAGGTGACCAGCAACTCCAAGCTGTTTTCCGGTGCGGCGACAGCATTTGGTGCAGAGCCCAATTCGCAGGTGTCGCTGGTCGATGCCGCGATGCCCGGGATGCTGCCGGTGCTGAATGGCGAGTGCATTCGTCAGGCGGTGCGGACCGGCATGGCTTTGGGCGCGCAGATCAACCGCTGGTCGCGCTTTGACCGCAAGAACTATTTTTACGCCGATCTGCCGCAGGGCTATCAGATCAGCCAGCTTTATCACCCGCTGGTCGGCGAGGGCACGGTTGACATCAGCCTGGATGAAAAGGACCCCGACGCTGCCACCAAGACGATCGGCATCGAGCGGATTCACGTCGAGCAGGACGCGGGCAAGCTGATGCACGATCAGCACCCGACAATGAGCTATGTCGATCTGAACCGTTCGGGGGTGGCGCTGATGGAAATCGTCTCGCGGCCCGATTTGCGCTCACCGGCTGAGGCTGGTGCATATCTGAAGAAGCTGCGCACGATCCTGCGCTATGTCGGCTCTTGCGACGGCAATATGGAAGAAGGCTCGATGCGCGCCGATGTCAACGTCAGCGTGCGCAAGCCGGGCGATGAATTCGGCACCCGCACCGAAACCAAGAACGTCAATTCGGTGCGCTTCGTGATGGCGACGATCGAGTATGAGGCCAGCCGCCAGGTCGATGTGCTGGAAAGCGGCGGCAGCATCGTCCAGGAAACCCGGCTGTACGATCCCGACAAGAACGAGACCCGGTCGATGCGATCGAAGGAAGATGCGCACGACTACCGCTATTTCCCCGATCCCGATCTGCTGCCGCTGGAACTCGATGATGCGTTTCTGGAAGCGTGCAGGGCCTCGCTACCCGAACTGCCCGATGCCAAGCGCCAGCGCTATGAAAGCGATCTGGGTCTGTCTGCGTATAATGCATCGGTGTTGACCGCCGAGGCTGAGACCGCGCGCTGGTTCGAGGCGCTGTCGGCCGCATGCGCCAAGGCGCAGGGCAAGCCGGAAGCCCAGGTTGCCAGGCCCGCTGCCAACTGGCTGCTGTCTGAACTGTTCGGCGCACTGAACCGCATCGGCAAGACTATCGAGGACAGCCCGGTCAGCCCGGCAGGCGGCGCAGAATTGCTTGCGCTGGTCGCCGACGGCACGATATCGGGCACGATTGCCAAACAGGTGTTCGAGATCATGCTGGAAACCGGCGATCGGGCGGGCAAGATCGTCGACGACAAGGGCCTTAAGCAGACATCGGATACTGGCGCGATTGACGCGGTGATCGCCCGGGTGTTGGCCGACAATGCCGACAAGGTCGATCAGTATCGCGGCGGCAAGGAGGCGCTGTTCGGTTTCTTCGTCGGGCAGACGATGAAGGCGATGCAGGGCAAGGCCAATCCGCAGATGGTCAACCAACTGCTCAAAAAGGCGCTGGGCTGAATCTGCAATGCATGCGTTTCCGGGCCCGGTGCTTGTCCCATTGTGTGACATTTGATCACGATGCGCGTTGCCATGGCGTCAGGTTACCTGCCGTTAAGTTTTTTGCGACATGACAATCGGTGAGCGCTGGATGTCACAGGGGATCACCTGTGCGTTGGCGGTGCCCCTGGCGCGGACTGGTGGTGCAGGGTAATGGTTTTGGGGAGGGGCCTGACGAGTGTTGCGTTGTATCAATCCCTCCGAAGTGGAGTTGGGGATGTTCATCCACGGCTTTGAAGGCTCGTGGCTCGACCACCCCTTCTGGCGCAAAAAATTCCTGCTGGTTGAAGAGCCGGATCTGCAGAAAATCCGGACCAGCAAGGTCAAGGCGGTTATCGTCGATCAGGACCGCTCAATGGTGGTGGCAGATGGCGTTTCGGCTGAGCCAGATGTGCTGCGATTGCCAACAGCAACGCCATTGCCCGCAGCACTTCGCGAGGTCGCGCGACGCTATAGCGCGCCTGCAGCCAAGCCGCGCAAAGCCAGTTTCAGACAGGAAATCCGCCAGGCCGATAAAATCGTCGCCAAATCCAGAAAACGCGTCGGTGCGATGTTCGAATCTGCGCGGCTTGGCCAGGCCTTGCGTCTGCGCGAGGTCATGCCGCTGATTGACGAGATACGCGACTCAGTGGAGCGCAACAGCCGCGCACTGACCAGCCTGGTGCGGTTGAAAAGCAAGGACGAATACACGTTCATGCATTCGGTCGCGGTTTGTACGCTGATGGTAAACTTCGCGCGCCAACTGGAAATGGATGATGCAACCATCCGCGCCATGGGTGTGGCCGGATTGCTGCACGACCTGGGCAAAATGGCGGTGCCGCAGGCGATTCTCGACAAGCCTGACCGCCTGACCGACGACGAGATGATCACCATCCGCAGCCATCCGGTGCGCGGTCATGCGTTGATCGGCAACAATCCCGAAATCCCCGATATCGCGCGGGACGTGTGTCTGCACCATCATTAAAAGATTGATGGATCGGGCTATCCATTCGGACTGGCGGGCGATGAGATAAGTCTGGCGGCACGGATGGGTGCCATCTGTGATGTGTATGATGCGGTGACATCGGACCGACCCTATAAAAAGCCTTGGACGCCCAGCACGGCGCTGGCCCGCATGTCGTCCTGGCAGGGGCATTTCGATGAGCGGCTGATGCAGATCTTCATTACCAGCCTTGGCCAGTATCCATCGGGCGCGCTGGTCAGGCTGGATGACAGCCGGCTGGCCGTGGTGATCGACAATTGTGCTGACGATCCGGAGGCGATGCGCCTGACCGCGTTCTACTGCACCGCATCGCTGGAAGAGACCGAGCCGCGCGATATTGTCGTGACGCCGGATCGCGGGGTGCAGATCGTCGGGGTCGAACGTCCGGATTTCTGGCGGCTCGAAGGCTGGGACGATCGCCGCCTGACACTGCTCGCCAACGCCGCAATTGTCCGCGCTGCGGCTTGACCGGATGAGGAATCGCAGCTAAGGGCCGCGCTTCGGTTGCCGGGACGTGTTGCGTCCTGCATCGGAGAACCCAGCACAACACTGGCGCAGGGTGCGGGTGGATCAAAGGCGGAGCCTCCACCATATCGGATCGTTGCAAGGCGAACCGGGAACGTATCAGGCAGCAGAGTAACCTTGTCTCACTCAATCAGGTGAAGAGAAAAATGCCAACCATCAATCAGCTCGTCCGCAAGGGCCGGGTGCCACAAAAGGCCAAGTCCAAGGTGCCCGCAATGGATGCAAACCCGCAGAAGCGTGGCGTTTGCACCCGTGTTTACACGACAACTCCGAAAAAGCCGAACTCGGCACTGCGCAAGGTGGCCAAGGTCCGTCTGACCAACAGCCGCGAAGTCATCACCTATATCCCCGGTGAAGGCCACAACCTGCAGGAGCACTCGGTTGTGCTGATCCGTGGCGGTCGCGTACGCGATCTTCCCGGTGTGCGTTACCACGTGCTGCGCGGTGTCCTCGATACCCAGGGTGTCAAGGACCGCAAGCAGAGCCGTTCCAAATATGGTGCCAAGCGGCCTAAGTGATCCGTCCGGGGGACAGATCATCCTGAAAAGATCGCATCACGCGATCTTGTTCAGGATCCACCAGTCCCCTTGGTTGATCGCAACTTTTTCAGGAGTTACCTCTCATGTCACGTCGTCGTCGCCCAGAAAAGCGCGTCATCCTTCCCGATCCAAAGTTCGGTGATCTGACGCTGTCCAAATTCATGAACAACCTGATGCTTGACGGCAAGAAGTCCGTCGCTGAACGCATCGTTTATGGTGCCATGGAAACTATGCAGAGCAAGGCCAAGTCCGACCCGCTGCCGATGTTTCATGACGCGCTGAACAACGTCAAGCCGGGCATCGAAGTGCGCAGCCGCCGCGTCGGTGGTGCGACCTATCAGGTTCCGGTCGAAGTCCGTCCGGAACGTGCGCAGGCGTTAGCCATCCGCTGGCTGATCTCGGCTGCGCGCAACCGTAGTGAAACCACCATGGCTGCACGTCTGTCGGGCGAGTTGCTTGATGCTGCCAACAATCGTGGCAATGCGGTGAAAAAGCGTGAAGACACGCACCGCATGGCCGAAGCAAACCGCGCCTTCTCGCACTATCGCTGGTAATCAAAAATCCCTCTCCCCGGCAGGGGAGGGGGTTTGCCGGATGCTGTACCCCAAGGCCAATTCGCGCTGGCCAAAGCGCGGGGGCCTCATTATAGCGCGCGGCAAATTACGTCCCCATCCTTGGAGTACACACCATGGCACGCAGCCATCCGTTAGAGAATTATCGCAACATCGGCATCATGGCGCATATCGACGCCGGCAAGACCACCACGACCGAGCGGATTCTCTATTACACCGGCAAATCGTACAAAATCGGCGAAGTGCACGATGGCGCTGCGACCATGGACTGGATGGAGCAGGAACAGGAGCGTGGCATCACGATCACGTCGGCTGCAACCACGTGTTTCTGGAACGATCACCGCATCAACATCATCGATACCCCCGGACACGTTGATTTCACGATCGAGGTCGAGCGTTCGTTGCGCGTGCTCGATGGCGCGGTCGCGTGTTTCGATGGCGTGGCAGGCGTTGAGCCGCAGTCCGAAACCGTATGGCGTCAGGCGGAAAAATATAACGTCCCGCGGATGTGCTTCGTCAACAAGCTGGACCGCACCGGTGCAAGCTTTGAACGCTGCGTCGATATGATCAAGGACCGTCTGGGCGCACGCCCGCTGGTGCTGTATCTGCCGATCGGTATCGAAAGCACATTTGTCGGCCTGGTTGATCTGGTGCGCAATCGCGCGATCATCTGGCAGAACGAGGCGCTGGGCGCGAATTTCGATTATGTCGAGATCCCCGATGACCTCAAGGACGCTGCTGAAATAGCGCGCGCCGAACTCATCGAAATGGCCGTCGAGCAGGACGACGATGTCATGGAACAGTATCTCGAAGGCAATATACCCGACGATGCGACCCTGACCCGTCTGATCCGCAAGGGCACACTCAACTTCTCGTTCGTGCCGGTATTGTGCGGCAGCGCTTTCAAGAACAAGGGCGTGCAGCCCTTGCTCGACGCGGTGGTCGATTATCTGCCCTCGCCGATCGATATTCCCGATGTGGTCGGCCTGAAGCTTGACGGCGTGACCGAAGATACGCGTGCCCCTTCCGACGATGCGCCGTTCAGCGCGCTGGCCTTCAAGATCATGAACGATCCGTTTGTCGGCACATTGACCTTCGCGCGCATCTATTCGGGCAAGCTGGAAGCCGCATCGTCGGTGACCAACTCGGTCAAGGACAAGAAGGAAAAGGTTGGCCGGATGCTGCTGATGCATGCCAACAGCCGCGAAGACATCCAGGAAGCGTTTGCAGGCGACATCGTTGCGCTTGCGGGCCTCAAGGAAACCACCACCGGGGATACATTGTGCGCCTCCAACGCGCCGATCATTCTTGAGCGGATGGAATTTCCTGAGCCGGTGATCGAGCTTTCGGTCGAACCCAAGACCAAGGCCGACCAGGAAAAGATGGGTGTTGCGCTCAATCGTCTGGCGCGCGAAGATCCCTCGTTCCGCGTATCGTCGGATGCCGAAAGTGGCCAGACCATCATCAAGGGCATGGGCGAACTTCATCTTGAAATTCTGGTCGATCGTATGCGCCGCGAATTCAAGGTCGAGGCCAATGTCGGTGCGCCGCAGGTGGCTTACCGCGAATACCTCGCCAAGTCGGTGGACATCGATTACACCCACAAGAAGCAGTCGGGTGGTTCAGGTCAGTTTGGCCGCGTCAAGTTCAGGGTGACGCCGGGCGTGCGCGGTTCGGGCATTATCTTCAACGATAACGTCAAGGGCGGCAATATCCCGAAGGAATACATCCCGTCGGTCGAAAAGGGCATGCGTGAGACTGCAGCGTCGGGTTCGCTAGTAGGCTTCCCGATCATCGATTTCGAGATCGAGCTGTATGACGGCGCGTATCACGATGTCGATTCGTCGGCGCTGGCGTTTGAAATCGCTGGTCGTGCATCGATGCGCGAAGCAGCGCAGAAGGCGGGCATCAAGCTGCTCGAGCCGATCATGAAGGTTGAAGTGGTGACCCCCGACGATTATCTGGGCGATGTTATCGGCGATCTTAACAGCCGCCGCGGCCAGATTCAGGGCACCGACACGCGGGGCAATGCCCAGTCGATCGAGGCGATCGTACCGCTTGCCAATATGTTCGGCTACGTGAACCAGTTGCGCTCATTTACCCAGGGACGGGCGCAGTACACGATGCAGTTTTCTCACTATGACGAGGTTCCGGCAAATGTCGCAGCCGAGGTCAAGGAGAAGCTGGCGTAAGCCGGGCATAGTCGCTATAGGCGCTCGACCTTAGCCCGCCGAATCGCGCTGAACGCGCGCCACGGGCTTTCATTTGGGTGTTGACAGTTTTGGGCAGTCTCGCCAGAGCGCGGCGCGGACTATCCATAGATAGTAAAGAACGAAGGTAGGACAAAATGGCCAAGGCTAAATTTCAGCGGAACAAGCCGCATTGCAACATCGGCACCATCGGTCACGTTGACCATGGCAAGACCACACTGACCGCAGCCATCACCAAGGTGCTCGCTGAAACCGGTGGTGCGGTGTTCACCGATTATGCCAACATCGACAAGGCTCCCGAAGAGCGCGAGCGCGGCATCACCATTTCGACCGCACACGTCGAGTATGAAACCGAAGCACGCCATTATGCGCACGTCGATTGCCCGGGCCACGCCGACTATGTGAAGAACATGATCACCGGCGCTGCGCAGATGGATGGCGCGATTCTGGTGGTGAACGCTGCTGACGGCCCGATGCCCCAGACCCGCGAGCACATCCTGCTTGCCCGTCAGGTCGGCGTGCCTGCGCTGGTGGTCTACATGAACAAGGTTGACCAGGTCGACGACGACGAAATCATCGAGCTGGTTGAACTGGAAGTGCGCGAGCTGCTCTCCAAGTACGACTATCCCGGTGATGACATCCCCATCGTCAAGGGTTCGGCTCTGGCCGCGCTTGAAGGTCGGGATGACGCCATCGGTAAGGAATCGATCTATGCGCTGATGAAGGCTGTCGACGAATTTATCCCGCAGCCTGCACGGCCGATCGATCGTCCGTTCCTGATGCCCGTCGAAGACGTGTTCTCGATCTCGGGTCGCGGTACCGTTGTGACCGGGCGCGTTGAATCGGGTATCGTCAAGGTTGGCGAAGAAGTTGAGATCGTTGGTCTCAAGGACACCCGCAAGACCGTCGTCACCGGCGTTGAAATGTTCCGCAAGCTGCTCGATCAGGGCATGGCTGGCGACAACATCGGTGCTTTGGTTCGCGGTGTTGCCCGTGAAGACGTGGAACGCGGTCAGGTGCTGTGCAAGCCCGGTTCGGTTACGCCGCACACCGAGTTCAACGCAGAAGTCTATGTGCTGTCGAAGGATGAAGGCGGCCGTCATACGCCGTTCTTCGCCAACTATCGTCCACAGTTCTACTTCCGCACCACCGATGTGACAGGTGAAGTCGTTCTGCCCGAGGGCACCGAAATGGTGATGCCGGGTGACAACGTTTCGATCGGCGTCAAGCTGATCGCTCCGATCGCGATGGATCCAGGCCTGCGCTTTGCTATTCGCGAAGGTGGCCGGACCGTCGGTTCTGGGGTTGTCAGCACGATCTCCAAGTAATATAGGGCCATCTCCCGCACGGGTCGGTTGATTCGTGCGGGTGATAGCAATTTTCTAATAAGCCGCCCCGGCGTTGGGCTCGCAAGAGCCAACGGGTTCCAGGGGCGGTTTATTTTTCGCTCTTTCGCATCGGTAAAGTGGTAATGGAAACGCAGAATATCCGTATTCGCCTCAAGGCATTCGATCATCGTGTGCTCGATCAGGCAACCGGCGATATCGCTGACACCGCCCGTCGCACCGGCGCTCTTATTCGTGGTCCCATTCCGCTGCCGACGCGTATCGAAAAGTTCACCGTCAACCGCGGACCGCATGTCGACAAGAAGTCGCGTGAGCAGTTCGAGGTCCGCACCTACAAGCGTTTGCTTGATATCGTTCAGCCAACCCCGGCCACCGTTGATGCGTTGATGAAGCTCGAACTGGCCGCCGGCGTGAACGTCGAGATCAAACTGGCTTAAGGCCAGCAGGCGCCGGACCTGGTCTGGCGCTGTCATCCACTCGATGACAACTGCTCCATCTGCGTGATGGAAGTTAAAAGGGATACCGCGCAGCTTTTGCTGTGGTCCTGGTCCCCCGTCTTTCCCGCTTCTGTAGAAGCGGGAAAAGCCAACCCGGACGGGGTGATCACAAAAATTTTGGGTTGGCCCTCAAGGTTTCGTGCCTTGGGGGTTTTCGTTTGGATACGCCCCCCGACAATTTCGTCAGTGGGCCTCTATTGGGAGAAAGATCATGCGCACTGGCGTGATCGCAAAGAAAGTCGGGATGACCCGCCTGTTTCAGGACGACGGTCGGCATGTGCCGGTTACCGTGCTGTCGCTGGAAGATTGTCAGGTCGTCTCGGTAAAGAACAACGACCGTGACGGTTATGTCGCGGTGCAGCTGGGTGCTGGCGCTGCCAAGCCCAAGAACGTCAACAAGCCGCAGCG
>JBBQXX010000057.1:0-12643 GCA_038209235.1 Sphingomonadales bacterium
CATATCGCCCCGCGCCAGTCCGCCATGGCGATGGCCTCACCATCGAACGCGGCGCTCTCGCTAAGCGTCTGCAGCGCATAGTCGCCTGCACCGCTGCGCAGGATGACCATCGAGGCGGCGCCATCGCGCACCGCAACATGCTGACCATCGCCGGTGATCAGCAGGTCCGGCACGGGCTGGATTGCAACAAGCACGCTTGCTGCCGCCATCGGAACCAGCCCCAGCCATCGCGCACTACTACGCCACAGGAACAGCCAAAGGCCGCCACCCACGAACAGCGCATAGACCCCCGGTGCCATGTCGGGAAACAGCGTCACCGCGCCAGGGGCGTCCGCCACGCCATGCGCGAGTGCGAGCAACCCGTTGAGTGCCAGTCCGCACAGCCACCAGACCGGCGCGCCCAGCCCGGCCAGATCGAGCAGCAGCGCAAGCGCCTCGAGCGGCATGATGACGAATGTCGTCAGTGGAATGGCGATCAGGTTGGCAAAGGCGCCGTAAATACCAGCCTTGTTGAAATGATACAGCGCGATTGGCATCAGCGTGAATTCGATCATCAGCCCGGTCAGGAACAGCATGGCGACAAAGCGCGCCACCCTGCCTGGCCAGGAAAAATCCGCCCCCGCCCAGCGCCGCATTGCCGGGTGATCGTGAAGCGCGACGATGGCCGTCACCGCTGCAAAGCTCAGCTGAAAGCTTGGCCCCATCAGCGTCTCGGGCCAGAACAGCATCACCAGCATCGCCCCGGCCGCGATCAGCCGTGGTGAAACCGGATCGCGGCCCATCGCCAGCGCTGCCAGCACCAGCAGTGCAGCGACGCATGAACGAATCGTCGGTACTTCCGCTCCGGTCAGCAGCGTGTAACCGATCCCGGCGAGCGCACCTGCGGCTGCAGCGACCAGCGGCAACCGATAGCGCCGGGCGAGCAGCGGTGACAGCGCGAGGATCTTCAGAACCACAAGCCACACCGCACCGATCAGAGCAGTGACATGCAGCCCGCTGATCGACAGCAGGTGGGCAAGGCCGCTGCGCCGCATCGCCTCGGCATCGGCCTCACTGATCGCGCCCCGATCTCCGGTCGCCAGTGTTGCGGCAATCCCGCCTGCGCCACCGGGCAATTCGCCCTGAATATGTGCAGAGAGCCGCGCCCGGGCCGAATCGAGCCGCACGCCTTGCCTCACCGGCTGGATGACCTGCGGCCGATCGAGCATGCTGCCGGTAGCCCCCAGGCGATCGAACCAGGCGCGCTGCGCAAAGCTGTAACCACCCGGCAGTGCCGCCTGCGCAGGCGGCATCAGCCGCGCCCGGCCTGCTATGATCGCGCCGGGCTGGCTTGCGGGATTGTCCTTTGCAAGCTCCAGATTGACTCGCACCCGCCGCGGCAGGCCCAGCGCGGGCGCCGTTTGCAACAACAAGCGGACCTGATCTCGAGCCGGCTGCATTTCTCGTGCGATGATCCGGCCCTGCAATGTACCGAACCACGGACCAGCCAGCGGATCGGCAGCAACCCGTTCGGCCCGCCACACCATATGCGCGCAGCCCAGCGCCAGCATCAGCCCGGTGATAAACACGCATCGCGCGCCCAGTTCCATCGCCGCCCAGCCGCCGCTCACTGCGAGCGCCGCCAGCGCCATCGCACAGCCGCCAGCGATCACCGCCAGATGCCAGTCGCTGCCCGGCAACGAAAACCAGGCGGCAATCCCCGCGCCGAACCCCACCACTATCCAGACGGGCAACTGATCGCGTTCTGCAACCAGCAACCGCAAGGCCACCTCGGCAATGCTTGTGAACGGCGAAAATCGCGACAAACTGGCCATTTGTCGCTGCCAGAAAGCCATGCTAAGGGCGGACGAAAGGGCCATCCCTGCAAGTTTGAAAGGAAAGCAACGGTGAGTGCAAGCGGCGATAATCAGCCTGTCTCAACCGACGCCGCAACCGACGCCGCAACCGGGGCCTCAACAGATACTGCAACCGGTGTCGAAACCGGGCAGATCGTGACCCGCTTTGCCCCCTCGCCAACTGGTTTCCTGCATATCGGCGGGGCGCGCACCGCAATGTTCAACTGGCTGTTTGCGCGTCACCATGGCGGCAAGGCGCTGCTGCGGATCGAGGATACCGACAAGGCGCGCTCGACTCCGCAAGCCATCGACGCGATCTTTGCCGGGCTCGACTGGCTGGGGCTTGACTGGGACGACTCGCCGGTATTCCAGAGCGAACGCGCCGCGCGCCATGCCGAGGTTGCGTATGCGCTGCTCGCGTCGGGCAATGCCTACCGGTGCTTTGCCACCCCCGAGGAACTCGACGCGATGCGCGCCGGGCAGCGCGAAAAGAAGCTGCCGCTGCGCTACGATGGCCGCTGGCGCGATCGAGATCCTGCACAAGCACCGGCAGGCGCGCCATTCGTCATCCGGCTGAAGGCTCCGCAATCAGGCAAGCTGACGATTGCCGATGAAGTTCAGGGCAGCGTCACCGTCGATGCGCGCGAGCTTGATGATTACGTGCTGCTTCGGTCCGACGGCAGCCCGACCTATATGCTCGCGGTGGTGGTTGACGATCATGACATGCATGTCACGCATGTCATTCGCGGCGATGATCACCTCAACAACGCCTTTCGTCAGCTGGTGCTGATCCGCGCGATGGATGCGACAGAAGGGGGCTGGCCCGAACCGGTTTACGCCCACATCCCGCTGATCCATGGCAACGATGGTGCCAAGCTTTCCAAGCGCCACGGCGCGCTGGGGGTGGAACATTACCGCGATGACATGGGGATCGTTGCAGATGCGATGTTCAACTATCTGCTGCGGCTGGGCTGGGGCTATGGTGATCGCGAGAAGATTTCGCGCATTGAGGCCGCCGAGCTGTTCAGCCTCGCCAATGTCGGCAAATCGCCTTCGCGCTTCGATGCCAAGAAGCTGGTCAATCTGAACGGCCAGTATCTGCGCGAAATGGACGATGCCGCGCTTGGCGCGCTGGTCGCACCGCGCATCGCGGGGTTGCTTGCCGCGTTTGATGCGTCCGCTGGAACCGATCTGCTGGTTCGGGCCATGCCGGTGCTGAAGTTGCGCGCTCGTGACCTCAACGAACTGGCCGATGGCGCGCAGTTTCTCTTCAAATCCCGCCCGTTAGGCATGGACGAGAAAGCAACATCTTTGCTAGAAGGGGGCGGGATCGCTATTTTGCAGTCGGTATCGCCAGTCCTGGCCGAGTCAGCGCCATGGACTGCCGCCACCTTGGAAGACCAGGTTACGCAATTTGCCGAGGCACAGGGGCACGGTCTTGGCATGTACGCCCAGCCGCTGCGCGCTGCCCTGACCGGGCAGACGCGCTCACCGGGTATTTTCGATGTGCTCGAACTGCTGGGACGCGAGGAATCGCTCGCCCGGATCGATGACGTTACACGCGTGACCGCCTGAGGCGCAATCGCATTACAGCAACGCTTGGAGGAGAACGACCCGTGTCAGACAACGCATCATTGAAGATCGGCGACAAGGACAGCAGTTATGCGATCCGGTCAGGCACCATCGGCCCGGACGTTATCGATATCCGTAAGCTTTACGCAGAAACCGGCTGCTTCACCTATGACCCCGGCTTCACCTCCACCGCCAGTTGCGATTCTGCGCTGACCTATATCGACGGCGATGAGGGTGTGTTGCTGCACCGCGGCTATGCCATCGGTGAACTGGCTGAACAATCCAGTTTCATGGAAGTCTCCTATCTGATGCTCAACGGTGAACTGCCGTCGAGCGATGAGCTGAACGACTTCACCTACACCATCTCTCGCCATACGATGCTGCACGAACAACTGATGCAGTTCTATCGCGGTTTCCGCCGCGATGCCCACCCGATGGCGATCATGTGCGGTGTGGTTGGCGCGCTGTCGGCGTTTTATCACGATTCGACCGATATTGCCGATCCCAGCCATCGCAAGATTTCAAGCCATCGGCTGATCGCCAAGATGCCGACGATTGCGGCGGCTGCGTACAAATATTCGATTGGCCAGCCTTTCGTATATCCGCAAAACTCGCTGTCCTACACCGGCAACTTCCTGCGCATGACGTTTGGCGTTCCGGCTGAACCTTATGAGGTGAACCCGGTGGTCGAGCGCGCGCTGGACCGCATCTTCATCCTGCACGCCGATCATGAGCAGAACGCATCGACCTCCACCGTGCGTCTGGCGGGCTCCTCGGGTGCCAATCCGTTCGCTTGCATTGCAGCGGGCATTGCCTGCCTGTGGGGTCCCGCGCACGGCGGTGCTAACGAGGCGGCGCTCAATATGCTTCGCGAAATCGGAACGCCCGACAAGATTCCGCATTATATTGCGCGCGCCAAGGACAAAAACGATCCGTTCCGCCTGATGGGCTTTGGCCACCGCGTCTACAAGAACTACGATCCGCGCGCCACAGTGATGCAAAAGACCGTGCGCGAAGTGTTCGAATCGCTCAAGGTCAACGATCCGGTGTTTGAAGTGGCGTTGCAGCTTGAGGAAATGGCGCTCAATGATCCGTATTTCATCGAGAAGAAGCTGTTCCCGAATGTTGATTTCTATTCGGGCGTCATCCTTTCAGCGATTGGTTTCCCGACAACGATGTTCACCGCATTGTTCGCGCTCGCCCGCACCGTGGGCTGGGTCGCGCAATGGAACGAGATGATCTCCGATCCTGGCCAGAAGATCGGTCGCCCCCGCCAGCTTTACACCGGCCCGGCCGAGCGGTCATATGTTCAGCTCGGTGAACGGTAAAGGTTGGTTTGCGTAACCCCGCTCCGGCCGGAGTGGGGCTCGCGAAGCGGTGACGGGCAAACGGGATTGTGCCCGGATGCAACAGCCCTGCTCGCCCGCTTCGCCCTATCCGCGCGGAAAACTTGCGAAAACCAGCAATCCGGCGAGCAGTAACGCCAGCGTCAGCAGGACAATACACACCAGCACCGCAAACAGCGTCAGGGTGCCGCCGGTCCTGTCGTATCGGTAAACCAGAATAACTGCGCCAACCAGCAGCGCGAGGAGAACAAAGGCCCCTGCGCCCGGCAAATGCCTAAACGCGCATCGGCATCAGCACATACAGCGCGCTCGCCTTGTCATTCTCACGGATAAGCGTGGGGGCGCTGCTGTCAGCCAGGTGCAGTTCGATGACATCGCCATCCATTTCGCCCAGAATATCGAGCAGATAGCGGGCATTGAAGCCAATCTCGAAGCCATCGCTGCCGTATTCACCCTCGACCTCCTCGGCAGCGGTGCCGTTTTCAGGGCTGGTGACCGACAGTGTTATCTTGTCTTTCTCGAGCGACATCTTGACCGCGCGGGTCTTTTCGGTGGCGATTGTGGCGACGCGATCGACACCCTGTTCGAAGGCGCGTGGATCGATCTTGAGCAGCTTGTCGTTGGCGGTCGGGATGACGCGGCTGTAATCGGGGAAGGTCCCGTCGATCAGCTTGGACGTCAGGATCGCGCTGCCCAGGGTAAAGCGGATCTTGCTGGCCGACAAATCGATCTGCACCTTTGCATCACCGCGCTCGTCGAGCAGCTTGCGCAGTTCGTTGATGCATTTGCGCGGCACGATGACATCGGGCATGCCCTCTGCACCATCGGGCCGATCGAGCGTGACGCGCGCCAGCCGATGGCCATCGGTGGCAGCGGCTTTCAACACCGGGCGGTCGTCATCGGCAACATGCAGGAAAATGCCGTTGAGATAATAGCGCGTCTCTTCGGTCGAAATGGCAAAGCGCGTCTTGTCGATGATCTGGACAAGCTCGGCTGCGGCCAGTTCAAAGCTGGTCGGCAATTCACCCTCGGCGATGACCGGAAAGTCGTCACGTGGCAGTGTCGGCAGCGTAAACCGGCTGCGACCGGCGCGCACCAGCATCTTGCCGTCGGCAGCATCGAGCATCACCTGGCTGCCATCGGGCAGCTTGCGGGCGATTTCAAACAAGGTGTGCGCCGACACGGTGATCGATCCTGCAGTTTCCACCGCATAAGCGCTCATCGTCTCGACGATCTGCAGGTCCAGATCGGTGGCCATGAAGCGCAGCGCGCCATCTGCCGATGCTTCGATGAGCACATTGGACAGGATGGGAATGGTGTTGCGGCGTTCCACCACCGACTGAACATGGCTGAGGCTCTTGAGGAGCGTCGCGCGTTCGATTGTCGCCTTCATGAAAAAGTCCCCCGGGCCAACGTGGCCCCTTCCCAAAATAACATGCTCCACCAAGACGGCAGAATCCGGACCAACTTCATTAACAATATTGGCTTTTCCCGCAAGCCGATAGCCGGGTAAATGCGGATAAACTGTGGAAAATGGCGCAGCAGGCTTGCGCAAGTGCAACAGTTTGCCGAAACGAGCGAACGATGACCCACAACTCCCGATTTGTCGCACCGCCTGTAAGCGGTCGCCTGTTCATCGCGCGGCATGGCGAAACCGTGTTCAATGCTGCAAAACGATTGCAAGGCGATCATCTGCACACCCCGCTGACCCGCGCCGGGTTCGCGCAGGCCAATGGCATGGGGGCAGCGCTAGCAGAGCACCTGGGGCAAAGTCCGGCGCTTTGGCTGTG
This sequence comes from Sphingomonadales bacterium, assembly GCA_038209235.1. Classification (GTDB taxonomy): domain Bacteria; phylum Pseudomonadota; class Alphaproteobacteria; order Sphingomonadales; family Sphingomonadaceae; genus Blastomonas. The sequence continues at coordinate 6,544 of JBBQXX010000057.1, forward strand.
GGCCTCCGATACCGGGCGCGCACTCCAGACCTTGGCCATCATCGCAGAGCATCTGGGGCTGGACTGGCATGATGCACGCCACGACAGGCGACTGGTCGAAATTGGCATGGGCAGCTGGGGTGGGCGTTATTATGCCGACGTCATCGCCGAAGCAGGGCCGGTGATCCAAGCCCCCGAGATGCTGCTCAAGCCTGCTCCCGACGGTGAAATCTATGCGCAGATCGCTGAGCGCGTCATCGCCTGGCTGGCGCAGCATGCAGCCGAGCCGGGCGACAAGCTGATTATCATGCACGGCATTTCCAGCCGTGTGCTGCGCGGCGTGTTGCTTGCCCTGCCCCCGCACCCGATATTTGGCGCGCCCATCGCCCCCGGCCTGCCGCAAGGATCGGTTGTGATGTTCGCCGATGGCCGCGAAGAGATTGTCGTCACCGGCACCGGCGGAGGCCATGCGTGAGGCGTTGGCTGTCGGCTGCTACAGGTCTTGCAATCCTGTTTGCGGCCGCCTCGCCTGCACCCGCAGTTGCCCGCGATAGCCTGGGCGTGTTTGACCGCTGGGGTGCATTCCGCGATCCACAGGTGCCGCGCTGCTATGCCATCGCGCAGCCTGATAACGTACGTGGCCGACGCCAGTATCGTGCGTTTGCCAGCATCGGCTATTGGCCAAGGCGCGGCGTTCGCGGCCAGTTCCATCTGCGGCTGAGCCGGGCGATGGCCAAAGCAGGCGATGCCACGCTGACTATCGGCGTGCGCCGCTTCGCGCTGACCGGCGGCGGCGGCGATGCGTGGGCGAAGGACAAGACGATGGATGCCGCGATCATCGCTGCCATGCGCTCTGCCCGCCAGATGACCATCAGCGCCGATGGCGCCGATAGCAAAACGATCCGCGATGTCTATCTGCTCAAGGGAGCGGCCACCGCGCTCGACGCCGCCGCGCTGGGTTGTGCCGCCACGAGACAGCGCACGTCATAGCCGCTCAAGCAGCCGATCGACACTGGCGTGCCCCGCCGGCCGGCCCTCGGCATCTGCGCGTCCTTCCTGCTCGAGCGCTTTGCGAATTGCCTCGATCTGAACATCGGTCAGGTGCTCAATGCCGATGAAAGCATCGCGCGCATTCGCCTGGGTCCGGATCAGTGCATCAAGCTTGGCCTGCATCGCAGCGGCATCGCGGTTCTGGCTGTTCTGGCTCACGAACACCATCAGGAACGTGATGATTGTAGTGCCGGTGTTGATCACCAGTTGCCATGTGTCGGAATAATTGAACAACGGTCCGGTCAATCCCCACACAGCAATGACACAGATCGCAGCGACAAAGGCCAAGGGTCTGCCGACGGCCTGCGCGACACCGGTGGCGATCAGGGTGAAGAAATGATCCATATAAGGCTCCTGCCAGCAGGAGAGCTGGCCAATGTATCCACGCGCGGAGGTAGCATTTGGCAACGTGATTGACTATGTGGCCGCAATGACAGCTGACAAATCCATGGATATGGCCATCCCCGGCCATATCGATCCTGTGCCCGTGCCGCGCCCGATTACGCCGCGCAGCGATGGGCGTGCCGACCTTATGGGGCTGATGCGCGAGGATATTTGCGCCTTGCTCGAAGGTGCAGGTCTGGATGCCAGACAGGCCAAACTGCGCTCAAAGCAATTGTTCCACTGGATCTATCACCGCGGCGTCACCGATTTTGATGGAATGACCGATATCGCCAAGACCATGCGGCCTTGGCTGACCGACCATTTCGTCATCGGTCGCCCGCAGGTGGTCGAAGCGCAGGTGTCAAGCGATGGCACGCGCAAATGGCTGCTGCGCACCGATGATGGCCACGATTACGAGATGGTGTTCATCCCCGATGCGAATCGCGGTACCTTGTGCGTTTCCAGTCAGATCGGCTGCACGCTCAATTGCCGCTTCTGTTACACCGGCACGATGCGACTGGTACGCAACCTGACGCCGGGCGAGATCGTCGGCCAGGTCATGCTCGCGCGTGATGCACTGGGCGAATGGCCGCGCGGAACCATGGCGGGCGGTACGATGGACCAGATCGACGATGACGAGGACGCCGCGTCCTACACCGCCGATGGCCGGTTGCTAACCAACATCGTGATGATGGGCATGGGTGAGCCGCTGTATAATTTCGATAATGTCCGCGATGCGCTGAAGGTCGTGATGCACGGCGATGGCCTGGCCCTGTCGAAACGACGCATCACGCTTTCGACCAGCGGCGTTGTGCCGATGATGGCGCGGTGCGGCGAGGAGATCGGTGTGAACCTGGCGGTATCGCTCCACGCGGTCAGCAAGGAAGTGCGCGACGAGATCGTACCGATCAACCGCAAATATGGGCTGGAAGATCTGCTGCAGGCGTGTTCTGACTATCCCGGTGCCAGCAACGCACGGCGGATAACGTTTGAGTATGTGATGCTGAAGGACAAGAACGACAGTGACGAAGACGCGCGTGAACTGGTGCGGTTGCTGAAATTCTATGACCTTCCCGCCAAGGTCAACCTGATCCCGTTCAACCCCTGGCCCGGTGCGATCTACGAATGTTCCGATCCCAAAAGGATCGAGCGGTTCTCGAACATTGTTTTCGAAGGTGGCATCAGCGCCCCGGTGCGCACCCCGCGCGGACGCGACATCATGGCAGCATGCGGGCAACTCAAATCGGCGTCAGAAAAGAAAACCCGCGCGGAACTGGATCGGCTGGCGGAGGAGAAGCAGGCGGCATTGGGGTGAGCGCCCCGCAATCATCCGCGATCAGTTCGACGTTGCCTCGCCAGGTCTGAGTGGAGGCTTTTCATCGAGTTCGCCATCTTTCATGATTCGCCTGCGCATTTCGTCGCGTTTACCGTGGATCGACGCGATCACCTGGCCCATCGCGATACCCAGATCGACAAGCAAGGCCTCGGACAGCTGTAGCGAGCTTTCCAGCGCTTCGGGGACCGCCAGTGTGGCTCCGGCGCGGTACAATTCTGCCGCATGGTCGGCATCGCGGGCGCGTGCGATGATCGTCAGATCAGGGACCCAGCCGTGCACGCGGCGCACGATCTGTACCGCCAGAACCGGATCATCCATCGTCAGGATCAAGGCACGCGCATGCCCCAGCCTGAGCCGATCGAGCAGCTCGGGCCGTGCGACATCGCCGAACACGATCGGCACGCCTCTGCGACGCGCGCCCATGACAACATCGACATTCGATTCCACCGCCACGAATGGCTGGCCGTGTTCCTTCAGCATGTCAGAGATGATTTCACCCACCCGCCCATAGCCAAAGATCACCGTGCGATCATTGGCGATATCCGACTGGTCGATCGGCGCAGCATCGCTCGCGCGCATTTCCAGCTGGCGCGCGATGGTATGGCCCAGCTTGGCCAGTAACGGCGTAATCGTAAGCCCTATTGCGGTTACGATCTGCCAGAATTGCGCGGTCGATGCCTGGATCAGCTGCGCCTGTACCGCAGCGGCGAGCACGATCAGCGTGGTTTCAGATGGGCTGGACATCAGCACGCCTGCCTCTGCTGCGGTGCCTCGCCGTGCACCCGCGACGCGCAGCAAAAGGCCGGTTACAACCGCCTTGACCACCAGCACGCCAACCACCGCAATCGCCAGTTCCTGCCAATAGACCGCGATGACGCGCAGATCGATCGACATGCCCACCGTGATCAGGAACACCCCGAGCGCCAACCCCTTGAACGGCTCGATCAATATCTCGACCTCGCCGCGATACTCGGTTTCAGCGATGATCAGGCCGGCCAGCAACGCCCCGACAATCGGCGAAAGCCCGACCGATGCGGTCGCAAGGCTTGCGGTGATCACCACCAGCAAGCTTGCCGCCAGAAACAGCTCAGGACTTTTCGTGCGCGCCGCCTGCGCAAACATCCGCGGCAGGATGAGGCGGCCCAGCACCAGCATGGCGATCACCGTGCCAATCCCAAGCAGCAGTGTCATGCCAAGATTGCTGGATCCCGCCGCGCCTGCCATCGGCGCCAGCGCACCGAGCAGGAAAATGATCGGGACGATCGCCACGTCCTCGAACAGAAGCATGGCAAGCGCCGCGCGTCCGACAGGTGATGTCGTGCCGGACATCGGCAGAACCAACGCGGTTGACGAGAGCGCCAGCGCAAGCCCCAGACCGATTGCACCGCTCGAGTTCTGACCTGCCAGGTTCAGCGCGGCACCGATAATCAACGCAGACAGGAGCAGTTCGGCGGCCCCGACACCAAACACCAGCTTTCGCAGGCTCCATAAGCGCTTGAACGACAGCTCCAGCCCGATTGTGAACAGCAGCAGGATGATGCCGAATTCCGCATAGGGTGCGATCGCATCGGAATCGGTAATCGTGATGTGGTAAAGCCACGGATATTCATCGACCAGTGAACCCAGGCCTGATGGGCCAACCAGAATGCCGATCAGCAGAAAACCGATGATTGGCGTGATTCTGAACCGGGCAAACGCAGGAATGATGATCCCTGCAGCGCCCAGAATGACCAGAGCGTCACTCAATACAGGATTATCAAGTGGATTGTGCATCAGCGAGTTAATGACCGATGGCGCCGGGCATGTCAGCCTTTAATCGCTGTGCAGCGTTGTTTAACCAACAATCATCCGCCGCCGCCACCTTGCGGTCCGGCAGGTGCAGCCTGACGGGCGCGTTCCCGCTTGGCCGAAGCCGTTCCGCGACCCACGGCACGGTCCCATTCGATGTGATAGAGATCGTACCTGCGGTCGATCAGGTTGCGCACCGTGCCCTCGCTGCGCGCCCAGCTGAGGTCATCGAGATTGACATCGCTGATCGTCAGCGTCTCGACATTCTCGCTTGCCTCAGCCGCAATGCCATCGCGGGCAAAGGGCAGGTCACACGGCGTCAGGATGCAGCTTTGCGCGTACTGAATGTCCATATTGTCGACACCCGGCAGATTGCCGACATTGCCTGACATCACGACATAACACTGGTTCTCGATGGCCCGCGCCTGACAGCAATAGCGCACCCGCATGTACGCCTCGCGGCTATCGGTGCAGAACGGCACGAAGATGATCCGCGCGCCTTCATCGGCCAGTCTGCGCGCCAGTTCGGGAAACTCGCTGTCGTAACAGATCAGCACGCCAATCGGGCCGCAATCGGTCTGGATGGCATCGATGCTGTCGCCGCCCTTCATCTTCCACCAATAGCGCTCGTTGGGTGTCGGATGGATTTTCTCCTGCGCGTGGACCGAGCCGTCGCGCAGTGCCACGAGCGCGATATTCTGGATATCGCCGTCATCGGCGCGCGTCGGGTGTGACCCGCCGATGATGTTGATATTGTACGCCATCGCCATACGGGTGAGCTCGTCGCGGATGCGCGGCGTAAACTCGCTGAGCGCCTCGATCGCCTCCTGCGGCCCCATCTTCTTCTTGGCGAAAGACAGCAGCGACATCGTGAACATTTCGGGAAACAGAACGAAGTCAGCCTTGTAATCGGCTGCAACATCGACAAAATATTCGACGTTGCGGATGAACTCCTCGAAATTCGCGACCGCACGTGCCTGCAGCTGGACCGTCGCCAGACGGACGCTTTCCACCCCGCGCGGCACGCGGTGCTTGGGTGCTTCATCGGCATTTACATAAGGGTTACGCCACACCATCTGCACGGCATGGCCGCGCGATTGCTTGTCCTCGGGCAGATAGCGCTTGAGGATGCCAACGGGTTGGAAACCGTTGGCGATCTGAAAGCCGATCACCTGATCGCGCAATTTTCCATCGATTACCTTGGCCAGGTAATCCTCAGGGCTTTCGGCTTTTTTTGAGCGCTTTGCCCGGTCGTATCCGGGGATACGTCCCGCAAAGACGATACCGTTGAGCTCCAGCCGCTCGGCCAGCGAACGCCGCGCCTCATAAAGGCGCTTGCCGATGCGCACCCCGCGCTGCGCCGGATCAACGCACATTTCATAGCCGTACAGCCATTCGCCGGTGGGCAGATGGCGGGTGCCAAACCCGTTGCCGCTGATCTCTTCCCAGTCGTGCACGGTAAACGCCATTGCATCGGTGACCCGCGACGATGCGCAATAGCCGACGATCTCGCCGTCGAGGCTGGCGACAAACTGGCCTTCGGGAAAGTTGTTGAGCTGGCCG
>JBBQXX010000058.1:0-12610 GCA_038209235.1 Sphingomonadales bacterium
AGCAGCGCGGCCATCAGCCAACCCGGTGCTTGCCGCGCTGTTGCCGCTGGAGGCTTCCGGGCTTGATCTGCGGGCGGCGCTGGACCCTGTGATGCAAGGGTGGGAAGCAGCGCTTGACCTTGATGAGCCGGGCGCGATCGATGCCTTTGTGCAAGGGCGGGGACATCTGATGCGCGGGTTTCAGCAGCTGGCACCGCAGGCGTCGCCAGATGATCTGGCGCATCTGGGCCGCTGCTGGGCGGTGTGGGACATGGCGCGCTGCCACCGTCCGTCTCAGGCAATGTTCGATGCGCTGCTTGCGATCGATATCGACGCCTTGGCGCGCATACGTCTGCCGCGCCGGTTGCGACCGCTTTCGATGATCGGTCGCGCTGTGCAGCTTGACATCGCGCGGGGGGAGATGGATCGTCCGTGGGGCAGGCCCGGGCTGTTCGCCGCGCTGGTCTGGCATGGCCTGACCGGGCGCTGAACCGTACGTCGGGGAGGGGGAGGATAGCAGATGCGCATCCTGTTTGGCGGACTGGCAGCGATTGTCTTGCTGGTCGGCGGTTTCTTTCTGATCCGCGCCCAGCAGCAGGATGATGATCTGGCGCAGATCGCTGCGCCGCCACCTGAACCTGCGGACACCGGCCTGCCGATCGCTGATCCAGGGGCTTTACGCGGACCTGCCCCGCCCGAAGCCACCGAGTTGACCCGCGAGCAGCGACGGTTTGCGCGTTACGACCGCAACAGCGACCGGATCATCACCCGCGAGGAATTGCTGGCAAGCCGCACCAAGGCGTTCAAGGCGCTGGATATTGATGGCAATAATCTGCTGACGTTCGAGGAATGGGCGGTTGCGACCTCGCAGCGCTTCGGCGCCGCAGATCGCGACCGGGATCGTCGGCTTTCGGCCGAAGAGTTTGCCACAACAAAGCCAAAACGCACTGCATCTCGCTGTAAATGCTGATTATTCAACCGCGATGGGTTGAACCTCACCTGCAATCCATCTGTGCAGGTCGGCGCGAGCCCGGCTGGTATAGGCCTCTTTGCGCGCCTTTTTGTGGACCACACCTTCTGGCGGCGGGAACAGTCCGAAGTTGACGTTCATCGGCTGGAAGTCGCTCGCTTCCGCGCCGCCTGTGATATGCCCAAGCAGCGCACCCAGCGCGGTGGTGCCCGGCGGCGCATCGATCGTCCGCCCCTGGAGTTCGGCAGCGGCAAAACGCCCCGCCATCAGGCCGACACTGGCGCTTTCGACATAGCCTTCACAGCCGGTTATCTGCCCGGCAAAGCGGATATGCGGAGCCTTTTTCAACCGCAGTTCGCCATCCAGCAGACGCGGCGAATTGATGAACGTATTGCGGTGAAGCCCGCCCAGCCTGGCAAACTCGGCCTTCTCCAATCCCGGAATGGTGCGAAAAAGCTCAACCTGCGCGCCGTGCTTCAGCTTGGTCTGAAAGCCCACCATGTTCCACAATGTGCCCAGCTTGTTGTCCTGACGCAGCTGGACGACCGCATAAGCCCAGCGACCGGTGCGCGGATTGTCCAGCCCGACAGGTTTCATCGGCCCATAGCGCAAGGTCTCGACACCGCGTGACGCCATGACCTCGATCGGCATGCATCCCTCGAAATACGGCGTGTCCTTTTCCCACTGCTTGAATTCGGTCTTGTCACCGTCGATCAGGCCTTTGTGGAATGCGAGATACTGCTCCTTGTCCATCGGGCAGTTGATATAGTCCTTGCCATCACCCTCCGGCCCAACCTTGTCCCAGCGGCTGGCCATCCAGCAGATATCCATATCGATGCTGTCGTGGTGGATGATCGGCGCAATGGCGTCGAAAAACGCCAGCGCGTCCTCGCCCGTGGCTGCACCGATGGATTGTGCCAGCGTCGCTGCGGTGAGCGGTCCGGTGGCGATGATCGTTGGGCCGACTTGCGGCAAACTGTCGATCCGCTCGCGGACCACGTTGATATTGGGGTGCTCTGCCAGCGTGCGTGTGACGATGCCCGAAAAGATATCGCGGTCCACCGCCAGAGCCGATCCGGCTGGAACCTTGGATTGTTCTGCCGCCGCCATGATCAGCGACCCCAGCGTGCGCATCTCCTGATGGAGCAAGCCGACGGCGTTGCGATCGGCATCGTCGGAGCGGAAGCTGTTGGAGCAGACCAGTTCGGCAAGCCCATCGGTATGATGCGCGGCGGTCATCTCTCCTGTGCCGCGCAGTTCTGACAGGCGCACCTTGATGCCTGCCTGCGCCAACTGCCATGCTGCTTCCGATCCGGCAAGGCCGCCGCCGATGATGTGGATCTGATGTTCAAATATGTGCGATTGGGTCATGACCGCCCAGATAGCGCGGCAGCCGCGCTTTGCACAGCATGCTTTGCGCCATTTACGATGCCAATAACGATGTGGGGGTATCGATGTTGGCGCAAACCCTTGTCTGGGTTAGATACTCAATCACAGTGGTCTGGAACAGGGGCAGTCATGGTCATCAAGCGCGCACTGGTGGAATCGCGGCCCTGGTTGCTGCTGAGTCTGATCGCCGGGATCAGCTATTATTTCGTCAGCGATGCGCCAATCCCAGGGCTATATCTGATGCTGTGGAAAGGGCTAGGCGTCGGCTTTCTTGCGGTGTTTGCGGCAGTTCGGCACCATTCGATCGATGGCCGACTGATGGCAGGCGTCATGGCGTTGGGGGCGAGCGGCGATATGCTGATCGAGTTTGATATGACCTATGGTGCCATTGCCTTCCTGCTGGGCCACTGCGTTGCCATCGCGTTGTATGCGCGGCACCGGCGACGCACGCTGACATTCAGCCAGCGACTGTTTGCGATCCTGCTCGTGCCCGGTGTGGTGGCGATCGGCTGGGCCTTGCCATTTGACCGGGCGGGCGCAGGCGGCATTGCGGTCTACAGCCTGTTTCTCGCTGCCATGGCGGCAATGGCATGGACCAGCAATTTTCCGCGCTATCGGGTCGGCACCGGCGCGTTATTGTTTGTGGTATCCGACCTGCTGATTTTCGCGCGGCTGGGGCCACTGGAAAACTCGGTACTCCCCGATTGGCTTGTCTGGCCGCTTTATTATTTCGGGCAGTTCCTGATCTGCACCGGGGTCATTCAGTCACTGCGCCACCGCGATCCGCGCGTGGCTGGTTGAAGTATCAGCGTTTCGTGTTATAACTTGTGTATGAACAAACCACTCAAACTCATCAAGATCGGCAACTCCACCGGCGTTATCCTGCCCAAGGATGTGCTGGCCCGCATGCATTTGGCGCAAGGCGACGAAGTTTTTTTGAGCGAGGGCCCGGACGGTCGTTTCAGCCTAGACCCCTATGATGCCGAATTTTCGCGCCGAATGGAATTGGCCGAGCAGATCATGCGTGAGGACCGCGATATTCTTCGCGTTCTGGCGAAATGACGGATTGGCAATGGCTCGATAAAACCATCATCCACGCCGTTCACGACCGCCAGATAGCAGAGCATGGCGGGGGGCAGGGTATTCGCGACGAGGGATTGCTGGAAAGCGCCCTGAACCGGCCGGTCAACCTGTCGGGCTATGGCGATCCTGATGCTGCCGCTTTGGGGGCAGCCTATGCATTCGGAATTGCGCGTAATCATCCGTTTATCGATGGCAACAAACGCACGGCGTGGGTTGCTGCGCGCCTGTTCTTGATGATCAACGCTGTGGACCTGTCCTTTGACAAGGCAGATGCAACGGTCATGATGCAACAACTCGCCGCAGGCGAACTCACCGAAGATGAGGTTGCCCGCTGGTTCCGCGATCATCTCATCGGCGGCGCGTGACTACCGCGCCGGTTATTCTGGTGCGGCGTCGCCGTCGGTTTCATCGATCAGAATATCCTCTGTCCCCTCTGTCCCCTCTGCCCCTTCCACTTCGGCGATCCGTGCGGCGCTGGCGACGTGTTCGTTGTCGGCCACATTGAACAGCCGCACACCCGCCGAATTGCGACCGATCACGCGCATGGTCAACAGCGCCAGCCGGATCAGCTTGGCCTGATCGGTGACCAGCATCAGCTGATCGCTGCGATATGCGGGGAAGCTTGCCAGGACCGGACCATTGCGGCCGATATTGTCGATGTTGGTGATGCCCTGTCCGCCGCGCCCGGTGCGCCGGTAATCATAAGCCGATGACAGTTTGCCATAGCCGTTGGCGCATACCGTCAGGATGAACTGTTCCGCGTCTGCAAACTGGGCCATCCGCTCGGGCGAAAGCGTTGGTTCCGCCTGGTTTTCCTTCCACGGAGCAGCGCGCAGATACTCGTCGCGCTCCTCGGTCGACGCGGCAAAACCGCCAAGGATGGACAGTGAAATGACCTCGTCGCCATCGCGCAACGTCATACCGCGCACCCCGGTCGAGGTGCGGCTCTGGAATTCGCGCACATCGGTGGCAGCAAAGCGGATCGCCTTGCCCTGATGCGTCGCGAGCAGCACATCGTCGCCTTCGCTAAGCAGCGCCACGCCGATCAGCCGATCATCGGACCCCTCATCAAACCGCATCGCGATCTTGCCGTTCGACGGAATGTTAGTGAACGCATCCATCGAGTTGCGCCGGACGGTGCCGTTGGCGGTGGCGAACATGACGTGCAGATCGGCCCACGCGGCCTCGTCTTCGGGTAGCGGCAGCACGGTCTGGATGGTCTCTCCCTGCGCCAGCGGCAACAGGTTGATCATCGGGCGGCCGCGTGTTGCCGGCCCGCCCTCGGGCAAGCGCCAAACCTTGTGGCGATAGACCTTGCCATGGGTAGAGAAGAACAGCACCGGGGTATGCGTCGAGGTGACGAACATGCTGGTGATGGCATCCTCGTCCTTGGTGGTCATGCCCGAACGGCCTTTGCCGCCCCGCGCCTGCGAACGGAACGCATCGAGCGGGGTGCGCTTGATATAGCCCTGCAAGGTGACGGTCACGACCATCTCCTCGCGCTCGATCAGGTCCTCATCCTCAATCCCATCCCAGGCGGGCGCGATTTCGGACAGCCGCGGGGTGGCGAACTCGGTTTTGACCGCGATCAGCTCTGCACGCAGCACCGCATAAAGCTTTACGCGGTCGCCCAGAATTGCCAGATACTCTTCGATATTGGCGGCCAGTATCTTCAATTCATTACCGATTTCATCGCGGCCCAGCGCGGTCAGGCGGTGCAGGCGAAGATCCAGGATGGCGCGGACCTGAATGTCGCTCAGCGTGTAGGTATCACCCTCGATCTCCGCTTCGATGGCCTCCACCAGACGGATATACGGCGCGATCTCGGCGATCGGCCAATGCCGGGCGACCAGAGCGGCGCGCGCTTCTGCAGGCGAGGCGGAACCGCGGATAATGCGGACGACCTCGTCCATATTGGTGACCGCCACCACCAGCCCCAGCAAGATGTGCGCGCGATCACGTGCCTTGGCGAGCTCGAACTTGGTGCGGCGCGTGATGACCTGTTCGCGGAAGGCGACAAACGCTTCCAGAATGTCCTTGAGCGGCAGCACTTCTGGCCTGCCGCCGCGAATCGCGAGCATGTTGGCCGGAAAGCTCGATTGCGCCGGACTGTGCCGCCAGATCTGGTTGAGCACGACCTCGGGCGTTGCATCGCGTTTGAGATCGATAACCACGCGGACACCCAGCCGGTTCGATTCGTCGCGAATGTCGGACACGCCTTCGATGCGTTTGTCCTTGGCTGCTTCGGCCAGCTTTTCGACCAGGCCGTTCTTGCCGACCTGAAACGGCATCGAGGTCAGCACGATCGAGCGCCGATCTCCGCGATTTTCCTCGATCTTGTGCCGCGCGCGCATCATGATCGACCCGCGCCCGGTCAGATAGGCGTTGCGCGCCCCGGCCTGGCCCAGGATAAACGGGGCGGTCGGGAAATCCGGCCCCGGCACGATCTTCATCAGCTCGTCCAGCTCGATCATCGGGTTGTCGATCCACGCCAGGCACGCATCGATCACCTCGCCAAGATTGTGTGGCGGGATGTTGGTTGCCATGCCCACCGCGATGCCGCCTGCGCCATTGACCAGCAGGTTGGGAAAGCGCGCGGGCAGAACCTGAGGCTCCTCGCGCGATCCATCATAATTGGGCGTGAAATCGACGGTGTCCTTGTCGAGATCATCGAGCAGGCTGTTGGCGACCTTGGCCAGCCGTGCCTCGGTGTAGCGCATCGATGCTGGCGGATCGGGGTCCATCGATCCGAAGTTGCCCTGACCGTCGATCAGCGGAACGCGCATCGACCAGTCTTGCGTCATGCGGGCAAGCGCGTCGTAGATCGCGCTGTCGCCATGCGGGTGATAGTTGCCCATCACATCGCCGACAATCTTGGCGGATTTGCGATACGGCCGCCCGGCGACAAAGCCACCTTCCTGGCTGGCGAACAGGATGCGGCGATGTACCGGCTTCAGGCCATCGCGGACATCGGGCAGGGCACGGCTGACGATGACTGACATCGCATAGTCCAGATAGCTGGACCGCATTTCATCGACGATGTCGATGCGCTCGATTTCTGAAGCGTCCCGCGTCGCGGTTTCGTCGTTCATTCCATGCGCCTTTTATGCCTTTTGTGACGCTTTTGCGTCCTTATTCAGCCCTAGGGCAGGGGTGGGCAAAAGGCCAGCATTTGCGGGGCTTTCACAGGTATTTTTCAACAGAAAAATCAACCACTTGGGCCATCTTTTCGATCAGGGCTGAATACGCGTTCCATCCCAGGCGAAAATCTGCCCCGAATCGGCGGGGGTCAGTCCGGCAAGCACCTCCAGCAGCCGCGTTGCGCAATAGCTGGCATCGAACAGTTTGCTCTGTGCCACATTGGCCTGGAACGGCTTGCTCAGCGATGTATCGACGGTGCCCGGGTGGAGCGCCACCGCGATCGCCTGCTCGTTCCTGCGGCCCCATTCGATGGCGATGTTGCAGATTGTCATGTGCAGCGCCGCCTTGGCTGCACGATAGCCATACCAGCCACCCAGACGGTTATCCGATATGCTGCCAACCCGTGCCCCGATCGCGGCAAACACAGCAGGCTGCCGACGCGGCATCAATGGCAGAAAATGCTTGGCGATCAGCGCCGGACCAATCGTATTGACCGCGTAATTGCGCGCCATCCACGCCGGATCGATGTCCTTGAGGCTCTTTTCCGGGCTGTTGTCGCCGTCGTGCAGCAAGCCGGTGGCAACGATGACCCGGTTGGGTATAAGCCCCTGGTTGCGGATCAGATCGGCTGCCGCTGCGATGCTGGCCTCGTCTTCGAGGTCGATATGTCCTTCGCCCGAAAAGCTGCGGGCCAGCGGCACGACATGGGCTCCCCCATCTGCAGCGTGCTGTGCAAGTGCCGACCCGATGCCGCCCGAGGCACCGATGATGATGTCGCAGCCCGTCATGCGCGGATAAACCGCCATGCGGCCTCGGTGCTGGTGTCGGGATCGAAGCGGTAACCGTCGCTATCGAAGCCTTTCAAAGCCTCGGGGCTGTCATGGCGGTGTTCGCACAAAAAGCGCGCCGCCATGCCGCGCGCGCGCTTGGCATCAAAGCTGACGAAACGCGGGCCTTTGGGACCTTGTTGACGAAAGTCAGCGGTGACCACGCGAATTCCGCGTTTTTTCAACCCCTTGTCGGCGACAGCGAAATATTCCTGGCTGGCAAGATTGATGATGGTGTCCGCGTCAGCCTGCGTCAGATCATCGGCGATGGCAGCGGCAATCCGGTCGCCCCAGAATGAAACAAGCGATGGGTGTCGGGGTGCCCAGCGCGTCCCCATTTCAAGGCGATACGGCCGTATGCTGTCAAATGGTCTGAGCAGTCCATACAGCCCCGACAAGATGCGCACATGATCCTGCGCAAAGTTGAGTGCAGCGCCATCCATCGTCCGCGCAGAAAGCCCGGTGTAAACGTCTCCGTTGAAGGCAAAGGCCGCCGGGCGTTCAGGTTGATCGAAGAAATCGCGATAGCGCGCATGGTTCAGATCAATCAACGCGTCGGAAATCGGCATGATCTGCTTGAGCCTGGCCTTCGAAAGCCGCGCGGCCGAGCGAGCCAGCCGCGCTGTTTCTGGCGCAAAACGCAAAGCGCTGGACTCAATATCAGGCGAGGGCGAATCAAAATCGAGCGATTTGGCGGGCGATAGCAGAATGATCATAGGAGATAGCGCATAGCGAACCGCTGTGCCGGATGCAAAGGTGCGGCTTGGAAACGCTGATAAAGTTTGGTGCGTTTTTGCACCGGAACCGCAAAGGTCGGTTGTTCGTTCCTGTCAGAGGCATTAAGGACGGCTTCATCAAGCGGGCGCCAAATGGTCGTCACGTGCGGCAGGAACAATGCCGTGTTTTTAGTCCGGAGGATATCATGAGTCGCAATTCCCGTTTCCCGATGGCTCTCGCACTGGCGCTTGCCGGAACCACCGCCTTGTCCTTGGCTTTGCCGATCGACGCAGCCCATGCGCAGCGTGCCGACAAAAAAACCAAGAAGGGTAAGGAAGAAAAACCTCCCGAACTGGAACTCAGCCCGGAATACCGCACAGCATTTTCTGCTGCGCAGACCGCATTTGCCGCCGAAGATCTGGTCACCGCAGAAGCCAGGCTGAACGAAGCATCGGCGATAGCGGTCAGCCCGGATGAGAAATACCTGGTGGGCAAACTGTTCCTGCAGATCGGCTTGAAGAACAAGAACGATGCGATGCAGATGTCGGGCATTGAAACGGCGATCGCCAGTGGCAAGTCGACCCCAACCGAATTAAAGACGTTCAACAGCTTCGTGGGCGAAAAGGCCTTGATTGCCAACGATTTTGGTCGCGCGCGCACCTATCTGACTGCTGCGGTGCAGGCCGGGCAAGACAACCCTGTAAATCTTTTCCAGCTCGCCGAAGCGCATTTTGGCGAAGCGATTGCCAAATCAGGTGGCCGTAGCATCGATGCGGCAAATGCACCGCTCGCCGCGCAGGGGCTCCCCTATTTGAAGCAGGCCCTCGAAGCCCAGTTGGCCGGAGACAAGCAATATGCTGCAAGCTGGGCCAAGCGCGGGTTCCAGATTTCGAGGGCGACCAGAAGCGATACGACGGCTTGGTCGCAACTTTTGTTGCGGGCCGATCCAGGGACCTCGGCCTGGAATGACGTGGTCCGCGCCGTCCAGAGTGAGAATCGCAATTTCACCACCGAACAGAGCCTCGATGCGATGCGGCTGTTGCGGATGACCGGCGGCCTGACCAGCGCGAACGATTACAAGGAATATATCGAATCCGCTGGCGCAGCGCGACGTCCGACCGAGGTCATCGCGTTGATCGAAGAAGGCAAGTCAGCAGGCGTGGTTTCGGCATCCGACGCGTATTTCAAGGAGCAGTTGGCGGCCGCCAACTCCAGCCGTGGCGAATACATTGCAACGCTTCCAGATTCGGTCCGCGATTCGCGGGGCAAGGCCACGCCGACGGTGACTCTGGCGACAGCCGATGCGCTGTTGGCTAACAAGCAATACGCAGAAGCCGAGGAAATCGCGGGACTGGCGCTGACGAAGAATGTCGTAGACAAGGAACGCGCCATGATGATTCAGGCGATCGCACAGGTGGCACAAGGCAAATATGGCCCTGCCAAGCAGGTTCTCAGCGGTATAACAGGCCCGCGCGCGCCGCTAGCGACGCTGTGGACCTTGTATATCGATCAGAAATCGGGTGCCACAGTGGCAGCAGCCCCCGCCGCGTAATACATATCAAATCGGTCGTGACGACAGGTCGGGGACAGCTCTGGCCTGCCATTTTTTGTCCGATACCCGCGCTACTCGTCCAATGGAACACCCGGCTGCTGCTTTGATGTCCGGATGGTCAGTGATGTCTTGACGCTCCCGACATTGGCAGCAGGTGTCAGCTTGGATGTCAGGAACGCCTGAAATACCTGAAGATCGCGGGCTACGATCTTGAGAATAAAGTCTATTTCACCGTTTAGCATGTGACATTCACGCACTTCTGGCAGTGTGCTGACATGGTCCTCGAAGGCTTTCAGGTCGCTTTCGGCCTGGCTTTTAAGGCTGACCATGGCAAACACAGTGATCGCAAAGCCGAGCTTTTGCGGATCGATGTCTGCATGATAGCCGCGGATGATGCCTGCCTCTTCAAGCGCGCGGACCCGGCGCAGGCAGGGTGGGGCGGTCAGACCGACGCGGCTGGCGAGTTCAACATTGGTTATCCGGCCTTCATCCTGAAGCCGCGTGAGCAATTGCCGGTCGATATGGTCCAGACTAGACAAAATCTATCCCCTGTCTTGCCGAGGGACCGCGCACAACATGCTGAAAACAAGCCAGCTGCCGCCATTGACCATCGGAAAATGCACATCTGCGGAAACTTTCCGCAATAAGTTTGTCCCTCCATATAATATAATTATGCAGCAACGCAATTGTCCCACATTGCGACGTGCCAAAAACCACTCTTCCGCTACAGGCTCTGTCTGGCTATCGCTGAGCACGACGGCTTAAATGTTCACGTGGACAGGCCCGCGTTCTGACCTGCGCTGTAACCCCCTGCAAGGACTATGGATTGCCCATGCGTTTTGATGATCGCCTGACCACGGTTCTGGCCGGCGATACCCCCGTTGGAACTGCGGCGGTGGCGCAATATCGGCAATTGATCGACATCATGGGCCATATCGGCGGCGGCGAGATGGATATCCAGCACGCACCTGCGCTGGCCCGCATCCATGCGTTGCGCAGCGCGGTGAGCGATACCGACAGGCTGCTCAGCGTCCAATGCCTTTCAGGTCGGCTGGTTTCTCCTGTGCTGGTGCAGTATCTTGCCGCCGAAAGCCCCGCCATCGCTGGCGCTGCGATCCGCGCGGCGCGGTTGGCTGATGACCAATGGGCTGCGCTGGTGCCCGCCTTGCCAACCCGGGCGCGCGGGTTTCTGCGCAACCGACGCGATCTTGGCGCGCGCACCCGCAGCCTGCTCGATCAGCTTGGAATTTACGATACTGCGCTGCCCGATGCAGTGGCCCGGCCTGCGGCTGAGGCTGCGGCTGAGGCCACGCCGGCGCTGGTGCTCGCAGAGACGGCGGTGGATAGTGTCGGCCAACCGCTCCCCAAACAAGCCCTGCCTGCCTCCCAGGCACCGCACGTCGGGCCGGAAATTGCCACACTCCCCAAGCCGGCGAACGATCCGTCAGGGCCGCAGAGCATTGGAGAGATCGTCAAGCGGATCGAGGCCTTGCAGGAGGTCCGCTTCAAGCAGGCGATGGAAGAACGGCCCACAGCGCGGGTGGAAGACTGGAACCGGCTGGGCGATGTGGTTCAGGCAGAAAGTCCCGTCGTTGCGCCTCATCCGCTGGTGCCTTTCGCAACCGAACTCCCCGCACCCGAACTGCGCGGCGTCGAGCATTTCCAGTTTGCCACCGGCACAGATGGCGCGATCAGCAGCGTCAGCGGTATCGTGCTCGGGGCGGTCTATGGCCTCTCGCTCACGCTGCCGGCTATGTCCGGCTTTCGCGGTGTCGATGCAGCGTTAGCGACGGCCTTCAGCCGCCGTATGCCGGTTCGCGGTGGCCGCGCACTTTTGGGCAGCGCCGCTGATCTGGCAGGTGAGTGGCGGATCGACGCCGACCCTTGTTTTGACCGGGCGAGCGGCCGGTTCATCGGTTACAGCGGCATGGTGCGTCGTCCGATGGCATGGGAAATCGCCGGGCAGGATAACGCGGTGGCCGGGATTGCCGGGCGCGACGGCCTGCGCCAGATCGTCCACGAGCTGCGCACCCCGCTCAACGCCATCATGGGCTTTTCCGAGATTATCGAGCAGCAGCTGTTTGGCCCGGTGGCCAGCGAGTATCGCGATATGGCGCTGCGGATCGGGCAGGACGCGCGCCAGCTGCTCAGCGGGTTCGATGACCTCGACACCGCGCTGCGACTTGACCGCAACGCACTCGACGACCCGGCAGGCAGTGTGTCGGCGCAAGATCTGGCAAAACGCCTGTCCAGCAGGGTCCGGCCGCTGCTCGATCAGGCAGGCGCGAACTTGCAGATTGGCCCGGTGCCACCCGGTGTATCGATCGCGATGTCGCCGCAGGCGCTCGACCGCATCCTGCCGCGTCTGGGTGGCGCGCTGATTGGCAGTTGCAGGCGCGATGAAGTGCTGTCGGTGACGTTCCAGACCGCCGATGATGCGCTCGATGTGTCATTCAGTCGCCCTGGCGCGCTGTTGGGGTTGGATGAGGCGGCACTGTTCGATGTTGATCGTAAAGGCGCGAGCCAGGGCGATGGCGGACCGTTGCTGGGCCTTGGGTTTTGCCTGCGTCTGGTCCGCAACCTGCTCGCCAGCCACGGTGGCAAGTTGACCGTGCAACCAGATGCTCTGCGCTTGACGTTGCCAGTCACGCGGATTAGCGCGGAAGCCGCACGCTCGTAGCCGGGTGATTGCACATGATGGTCGCGCCATGGGGGGCCAGGCGCAGATCCGCATTTTGCGACCAGAAAGAGCAAGGCGGCTTTAATGACGTTCGCGAAACTTCCGGATGACACCGATTTTATCCGCTTTTCGCCGGACTTCGGGCAACGCTATCTTGTGACGGTAGACGTCGAGGAAGAGTTCGACTGGACTCGCCCGATCAAGCGCGAAGGCTACACGCTGGAGACGGTGGAGGCGATCACAGACTTTCAGACAGTGTGTGAGGAATATGG
>JBBQXX010000059.1:0-12447 GCA_038209235.1 Sphingomonadales bacterium
TACGGGCGCCATCTGGTCGATCGGCGTGCGCATGAAGCCGGCCACGACATAGTCGAAGGTCATCTCGGTGCCGCCCTTGATGTCGGCAAAGCTGATCGTCAGTGTGCCGGTCATCGCCTCGCTCTGCAGCGGGCCGAGCGCACCGGAAAGGCGCAGCAGCCTGCCCGGATCGACGTACAGAATTTGCATATGCTGCACGCTGCCGCGCAAGGTGCGCTGCGGCGCGCCGCTCTCTGTCGTCGCCGCGTTGGGAATCAGCTCACAAAAACAGCCTCCTGCCTGCGCGTCCATATAGAAATTGTCGGAATTGCCCGTCCAGCTATGCTCCTTTGCCCACCATTTGGCGGGGGTGCGTACCATCGCGAACGCAGCCTCGGGATCGACCGAGACGGTGACCTTGTGGCTGACCGCAAAGCCGTTCTCGGCCTTGGCGGTAACTTCGGCGTGGGCTGGGGTTGCGGCAAGGAGCGTTGAGGCGAAAATGGCGGAGGCAAGGCGCATGAACTGTTCCCAACTAAGATCAACCGCGCAAACCGCGCAGGCCCCGTATCCTCCCCGATATGGGCAGGAGGGCCGCGAAACGGTGCAGGCGCTGCCAGATAGCACGTCGCTGCCGATGTTGCACCCGGACGCTTCCCTTCCGTCAGCCCTTGGGCTGCCACCTTAGCGTGCCGGGTGAGGATGACAGCATCAGGCGTCCAGTATCCCGCCGATATCCGCTGCCACCGCATCCATGCTCGCCATGCCATCGACACGGCTGACGATGTGGCGCGCATCATAGATCGGCAGGATCGGGGCGGTCTTGGCACGGTATTCGGCCATGCGGGTACGCACCGTTTCCTCGTTATCATCGGGGCGGCGCTTGAATTCGGTCGAGCCGCATTTGTCGCATACGTCTTCGACGGCGGGCAGCTTGTAGCGATCGTGATAGCCCTCGCCGCAATTGGCGCAGGTGAAGCGGCCGGTGATTCGATCGACCAGCGCGTCTTCATCGACCCCCAGTTCGATGACATGGTGCAGGCTGCGCCCCCGCGCCGACAGGATCTGGTCGAGCGACACAGCCTGGGCTGCGGTGCGCGGATAGCCGTCGAAGATGATTCCGGTTTCAGGTGGCAGCGCATCGAGCGCATCACCGATAATTCCCGACACGATCTCGTCTGAAACCAGCTCGCCCGCTGCCATCACTGCCTTGGCCTTGAGACCGACGGGCGTGCCTGCCTTGACCGCAGCGCGCAGCATGTCGCCGGTCGAAAGCTGCTTCATGTCACGTTCGTCGACCAGCCGCTGCGCCTGCGTGCCTTTGCCGGCTCCCGGTGGGCCCAAAAGTATGATGTTCATGGGTATTAGCATCCCCCGTGAGCCGGTTGCCCCGACCCATTATTTTCAGAACCGAACGGTCAGCGCAAGCGCCCTTTGAGTTTCGCCTTCTTGATCAGGTCAGCATATTGGTGCGCCAGCAGATGGCTCTGGATCTGGGTGATCGTATCAACGGTCACGTTGACCACAATCAGCAGGCTGGTGCCGCCAAGGAAAAACAGCGGAATACCGGTCTGCGCGATGACATATTCGGGCAGAACGCACACGAAGGTCAAATATGCCGCACCGACCACGGTGATGCGGGTGAGCACGTAATCGAGATAGGTCGCGGTGTTCTTGCCCGGACGGATGCCCGGAATGAAGCCACCGTTTTTCTTGAGGTTATCCGAAGTTTCCTCAGGGTTGAACACCACTGCGGTGTAAAAGAAACAGAAGAATATGATGCCCAGCGCATACAGCGACATATAGAGCGGCTGGCCATGCTGGAGATATTGGTTGAGCGTCACCAGCGCGGTGCCGACGGCTGAATCGGGGTCCGCCGAGCTGCCCGCAAACTGCGAGATGGTCAGCGGCATCAACAGCAGCGAGGAGGCGAAAATCGGCGGGATCACGCCTGCGGTATTGATCTTGAGCGGAAGGTGGCTGCGATCCGCCTGCATCACGCCGCGCTGCGTTGCGCGCTTGGGATACTGGATCAGCACCCGGCGCTGGGCGCGCTCCATGAAGCAGATGAACAGCACCAGACCGACGATCATCACCAGCAACCCGATGATCAGGAACGGCGAGATCGATCCGGTACGGCCGCCTTCGAACATCTGCGCGATGAAGACCGGAAACTGCGCGACAATGCCCGCCATGATGATCAGCGAAATACCGTTGCCGATACCGCGCGCGGTGATCTGCTCACCCAGCCACATCAGGAACATCGTGCCGCCGACAAGGCTGATAACCGCGCCCACGCGGAACGTAAGCCCCGGATCGACCACAGCAGCAATACCGCTGGCACCCGAATAGGATTCAAGCCCGACCGCAATGAAATAGCCCTGCAACGCAGTGAGGAACACCGTGCCATAACGGGTGTACTGGTTCAGCTTCTTGCGGCCCGACTCGCCTTCTTTCTTGATGGCAGCCAGCTTTGGCGAGAGCGATGCGCCCAACTGCACCACGATCGAGGCGGTAATATAGGGCATCACGCCAAGCGCAATGAGGCTCATGCGTTCCAGCGAACCCCCTGAGAAAGTGTTGAAAATATCCAGAACGCCGCCCTTGGTCTGCTCATAGAGCGCCGCCAGTGCGGTGGGATCGACGCCGGGCAACGGCACATAGCTGAGCAGCCGGAAGATGATCAACGCCCCGATCGTGAACCAGATGCGATTCTTCAATTCGGTCGCCTGGCTGAATTTCGCCAGGCTGAAGTTGCTTGCCAGATTGTCGGCCCGTGATGCCATGAACCCTAGTATCCCAAAATGCGGCCGGACTTTACCATGTGAAGGTCACAACCGAGAAATCTGTATGTTCGCCCTGCCCCCAAGCGCCCTGCCCCTGAGGGCGATACCCAAACAGGTCAGGTGTAGCGATACCGGCTTGCGATGCCACAAGCAAGCCGCCCCGCGCTCACCATATCGGGAGGCGGGGCGGGCTAGACAAGCCAGATGGCCTGATCAGGCTTTCTTTTCGTAAGGCGGCTTTACATAAACCGGCCGCGGCAGGATGATCTCGACCTTGCCGCCAGCCTTTTCGATCGCTTCGACAGCCGACTTGGAGGCCCCTGCAACCGCGAAAGTTACCTTCGTGGTCAGTTCGCCCTTGGCGAGCAGACGCACGCCATGTTTGCCGCCACGCGACAGACCGGCAGCGCGCAATGCGGCCTGATCGACCGTGCCATCGGTGGACAGCTTGCCGGCGTCGATGAACTTCTGGATCATACCCAGGTTGACGATGTCATAATCCTTGCCGAACGGATTGTTGAAGCCGCGCTTTGGCAGACGCATATGCAGCGGCATCTGCCCGCCTTCAAAGCCCTTGACCGCTACACCTGAACGGGCCTTCTGGCCCTTCTGGCCGCGCCCTGCGGTCTTGCCCTTGCCCGAGCCGATGCCGCGTCCAACGCGCATCCGGCCCTTGCGGGCGCCGTCATTGTCCTTGATCTCATTCAGTTTCATGTCGTGCACTCGCTTTCGCTTTATTCGCGCTGTCTCTCCTCTGCCTTTACGGGAGAGGATACGAAGACTTGGAGCAAAGCTCCTAGTCGAAGTTGGAGAGGGAATGCCAGCACCAATTGTGCTCCCTGCCCTCACCCTGCGACACTAAAGTATCGCTGTCCCTCTCCCGTCATGGGAGAGGGGAAAGTCGTCAGTCGACAACCTGAACCATGTGGCGGACCTTGTGGATCATGCCGCGAATTTCAGGCGTGTCGGTGTGTTCCACAACACGGTTCATCTTGTTGAGACCCAAGCTGATCAGGATCACGCGCTGGGATGCAGGACGGCGGATCGGCGATCCAGTCTGCTTGAGCTTGATGGTTGCCATGTGAGTTTACTCCGTAATCGCAGCGGCTTCAGCCTCGGCGACCACAGGTGCAGCGCCACCACGGCCCAGCAGGTCGGCAATTTTCTTGCCACGACGCGCTGCCACCGATTTGGGGCTGGTCTGTTCGCCGAGCGCCTCAAAGGTCGCACGGATCATGTTATAGGGGTTCGATGTGCCGTTCGACTTGGTCACCACATCCGCAACACCAAGGCTTTCGAACACGGCGCGCATCGGACCACCGGCGATGATGCCGGTTCCCTGCGGCGCGCTGCGCAGCGTCACCTTGCCCGCACCGAAATGGCCGGTGCCGTCATGATGCAGCGTGCGGCCTTCCTTCAGCGGAACGCGGATCATCTTCTTCTTGGCAGCAGCGGTCGCCTTGCTGATCGCTTCGGGCACTTCGCGCGCCTTGCCATGACCAAAGCCGGCGCGGCCATTGCCATCACCAACCACAACCAGCGCCGCAAAGCCAAAGCGCTTGCCGCCCTTGACGGTCTTCGACACGCGGTTGATGTGCACCAGCTTTTCGATCAGCTCGTCGCCCTGGGGTTCATCGCGCTTGTTGCGATCATCGCGGCGACCACGGCCACCACGATCATTGCCGCCGCCACGGTCGTTGCCGCCACGGCCACGCCCACGGCCACCACGGCCCGGACGGTCACCCTGCGGCGCGCCATCAGCCGGTGCGCCCGATGCTTCTGCGTTGTTCACTTCATCAGCCATCGCTTAAAACTCCAGTCCGCCTTCGCGTGCGGCATCGGCCAAGGCCTTGACCCGGCCATGAAAAATGAAACCGCCACGGTCGAACACAACGGTGGTGACACCGGCCTGCTTGCCTGCCTCGGCGATCAGCTTGCCAACCGCAATCGCGTCGGCAACGGTAGCACCTGCCGCCTTGCTGCCCTTGGTCAGCGTCGATGCAGCAGCAAGCGTCTTGCCGGCTTCATCATCGATGATCTGCGCATAAATATGCTTGCCGGTGCGGTGGACCGAAAGACGCGGACGGCTGGCCGAACGCTTGCGCAGTGAACTGCGCACACGCTGGCGGCGACGATCGAATAAAGAGAGCTTCGCCATGGCTTACTTCTTCTTCCCTTCCTTGCGGTAGATAAACTCGCCCGCATATTTGATGCCCTTGCCCTTGTAGGGCTCGGGCTTGCGCCAGCGACGGATTTCAGCGGCAACCTGGCCAACCTTCTGGCGGTCGCTGCCCGAAATGTGGATCGTCGTCTGATCCGGGGTCTTGATATCGATGCCATTGGGGATGGCAAAATCGACATCATGGCTATAGCCCAGCTGCAACTTGAGGTTGCTGCCCTGCACATTGGCACGATAGCCGACACCGGTGATGTTCAGCGTCTTGGTGAAACCGTCGGTCACACCGACCACCAGATTTTGCACCAGCGTGCGCTGCATGCCCCAGAATGCGCGCGCCCGGCGGGTGCCGTTTGCAGGCTTCACCGAAAGCTCGCCATCGCCAAGCTCATAGGCGATGTCGGGCACGGTGGGCATGGACAGTTCACCCTTGGGGCCCTTCATGGTGATCACACCTTCCCCCAGCGAAGCGGTGACGCCCGCAGGGATCGGCACGGGCTTTTTACCAATGCGGCTCATATCAAAATACCTCCGCCAGCACTTCGCCGCCGACATTCTGTTCGCGCGCTTCGGCATCGGACAGAACACCACGCGGAGTGGATACGATGGTGATGCCAAGGCCGTTGCGCACAATCGGCAGTTCCTTGGAACCCGAATAGACACGGCGGCCAGGCTTCGAGACGCGCGCGACATGCTTGATCGCAGGCTGGCCCTCGAAATATTTCAGCTCGATGCGCAGGCCCTTGTGACGGCCCAGCAGCTCTTCGCTATATCCGCGGATATAGCCTTCGCGCTGAAGCACATCGAGAACACGCGCGCGCAGGTTCGATGCCGGCGACATCACGCTGTCCTTCTTGGCCTGCTGGCCATTGCGGATGCGGGTGAGCATATCGCCCAGAGGATCGGTCATTGCCATATCTTCAAATCCTTACCAGCTGGACTTCGTAACGCCGGGGATAAGGCCTTTGTTGGCCAGATCCCGCAGCTCGATACGGCTAAGCCCGAACTTGCGGTAATAAGCGCGGGGACGCCCGGTGGTGTTGCACCGGTTGCGCACGCGCGTGGGGTTTGCGTTGCGAGGCAGCTCGGCCATTTTCAGCCGGGCAATCAGACGCTCGGTATCATCGAGCGTCGTATCTTCTGCCTTTGCACGCAGCCGCGCGTAACGGCCAGCATATTGCTTGACCATTTTCTTGCGCCGCTCGTTCTTGTTGATGGAACTCAGTTTCGCCATGACTTAAGTTCTCGCCTTTCTATTGCGAGACGGACCGGTTTTTACGCCGCCGCCTTTTCCTGGGTTTCCTCGATCGGGAACGGGAAGCCGAAGAGACGCAGCAGTTCGCGCGCTTCATCGTCCGTCTTGGCGGTCGTGGTCACAATGATATCCATACCGCGAACAGCATCGATCTGGTCGTAGCTGATCTCGGGGAAGATGATCTGCTCTTTCAGGCCCATGGCGTAATTGCCACGGCCATCGAAGCTTTTGGGGTTTACCCCGCGAAAGTCACGGATGCGCGGCATCGCAATCGTCACCAGACGATCGAGAAACTCGAACATGCGCTCCTTGCGCAGCGTCACCTTGCAGCCGATCGGCATGCCTTCGCGCAACTTAAACTGCGCGATCGACTTGCGCGCTTTGGTGATCACCGGCTTCTGGCCAGCAATCAGTTCCATTTCGGCAGCCGCAGTGGTCACCTTCTTCTTGTCCTGGCTGGCCTCACCGACACCCATGTTGATCACGATCTTGACCAGCTTGGGAACCTGCATCGGGTTGGTATAACCGAACTTTTCCTGCATCGCCTTGACGACTTCATCGTCATAGCGCTTCCGCATACGGGGGACGTAATTATCAGCCATCGATTTTTTCCCCGGACTTTACAGCCACACGGACCTTCTTGCCGTCGATCGTTTCAAAACGGATACGCGTCGGTGCGCCGGTCTTGGGATCAGCGACCGCCACCTTGGAAATGTGCATCGGAGCTTCGATACGATCGAGGCCACCTTGCGGATTTGTCTGGCTGGGCTTGCGATGGCGGATCATCACGTTGAGACCCGAGACGACAACCTTGTCATCCTTGGGCATCACCTTGGCGACGGTGCCGGTGCGGCCCTTGTCCTTGCCAGAAAGCACGACAACATTGTCACCCTTTTTTATCCTTGCGCTTGCCATGGTTACAGCACCTCCGGCGCCAGCGAGATGATCTTCATGTGCTTGCGCGCACGCAGTTCACGGACCACCGGGCCAAAAATGCGCGTGCCGATGGGCTCGTCATTCTTGTTGACCAGAACAGCCGCATTGCCGTCGAAACGGATCACGCTGCCATCGGGACGACGAACGTCCTTGGCGGTGCGCACGATAACGGCGCGGTGCACGTCACCCTTTTTGACACGGCCGCGCGGTGCAGCTTCCTTGACCGAGACGACGATGATGTCGCCTACGCCTGCGAAGCGACGCTTCGACCCGCCGAGAACCTTGATGCACTGGACGCGCTTTGCGCCGCTGTTGTCTGCAACATCAAGATTGGATTGCATCTGGATCATGGATCCGTTTCCTTCTTGTCTGGCTTGCCGGAACCAGTCCGGCAGTTCCTAATGGCTTACGCTTCGCTCGAAACCTCGGGCGCCTTGTGGATGTCGACCCGGTCAAGCACCTTCCAGGTCTTCAGCTTTGAGATCGGGGCCGTCTCTTCGATGCGGACGGTTTCGCCTTCCCTGAAGCTGTTGGCTTCATCGTGCGCGTGGTACTTCTTCGAACGACGGATGATCTTCCCGTACAACGGGTGCTTCACCTTGCGCTCGACGTTTACGACGACGGTCTTGTCGCCCTTGTCGGAGACCACCGTTCCGGTCAGAACTCGTTTCGGCATATCGGGCTCCTTAAGCCTTGGCGGCGGCGCGTGAGCGCTCGCTTTGCAACGTCTTGATGCGGGCAATATTGCGGCGCACTTCACGAACCCGTGCAGGACGTTCCAGCTGATTGGTTGCCGCCTGGAAGCGCAGGTTGAACGCTTCCTTCTTCAGCGAACCCAGTTCACTGGACAGCTGATCGTCGGACTTGATCCGCAGGTCTTCAATCTCGTTCATCACTCACCTCCCAGGTGCGACGTATCGCCGAGGCGAGCCACAACCTTGGTCTTGATCGGCAGCTTCATCGCTGCGCGCTCGAATGCTACCGCTGCAATCGGACCCGGAACACCATCCAGTTCAAACAGGATGCGGCCCGGCTTGACCCGCGCTGCCCAATATTCAACCGAACCCTTGCCCTTGCCCTGACGGACTTCGGCAGGCTTTTTGGTCACCGGCACATCGGGGAACACGCGAATCCACAAACGTCCCTGACGCTTGATATGACGCGTGATCGCGCGGCGAGCCGCCTCGATCTGCCGGGCGGTAATCCGCTCGGGCTCAAGTGCCTTCAAGCCATAAGACCCGAAGTTAAGGCTGGTTCCGCCGGGCGCATCGCCCTTGATCCGGCCTTTGAAAGCCTTGCGGAACTTCATTTTCTTTGGTTGCAGCATGATGCTCTACCCTGTTTTCCTGTTCTGGCCTCAGCGCGCCGGACGGACGCCGGAAGTCTGTGCTTCCATCATCAGCCGGTCTTGCGCCATCGGATCATGACCAAGGATTTCACCCTTGAAGATCCACACCTTGATGCCGATGATGCCATAGGCAGTCAGCGCCTCGGCATTGGCATAATCAACGTGCGCCCGCAGCGTGTGCAAAGGCACGCGGCCTTCGCGATACCATTCGGTGCGCGCTATTTCTGCGCCGCCCAAACGGCCGCCGCAGGTGATCTTGATGCCTTCTGCACCCAGACGCAGCGCCGACTGAACCGCGCGCTTCATCGCACGGCGAAAGGCGACACGGCGGATCAGCTGATCGGCAATGCCCTGGGCAACCAGCATGGCGTCGATTTCCGGCTTGCGGATTTCAACGATGTTGAGTTTTACGTCACCACCCTTGATCATCGATTCCAGCTTCTTGCGCAGCTTCTCGATGTCCGCACCCTTTTTGCCGATGATCACACCAGGGCGTGCAGCATAGATGGACACGCGGCAAAGACGCGCCGGAGGCTCGATCACCACCTTCGATATCGCCGCCTGCGGCAACGTCTTCATGATGTATTTGCGAAGCTCGATATCTTCCTTGAGCATCCTGGCATAATCACGCCCTTCGGCGTACCAGCGGCTGTCCCAGGTGCGGTTGATCTGCAGACGCAGGCCGATCGGATTGCTCTTCTGACCCATGGCTTACGCTTCCTCTTGTTCGCGCACGACGATGCGCAGACGGCTGAACGGCTTCAGGATCTGGCTCGAACGGCCACGCGCCCGCGTCATGAAACGCTTCATCGTGATCGCCTTGCCAACACTCGCCTCAGCCACGACCAGCGCGTCGACATCGAGATTATGGTTGTTTTCCGCATTGGCGATGGCCGATGCGAGCACCTTGCGCGCATCAACCGCCATGGCCTTCTTCGAGAAGGACAGGATGTTCATCGCCTCTTCGGCCTTCTTGCCACGGATCAGACCAGCAACGAGATTCAGCTTTTGCGCCGAACCACGGATGGTAGTGCCCACAGCCAGAGCCTCGTTCTCGCCAACCCGGCGCGGAGATTTTGCCTTGCCCATTAGCGCTTGCCCTTCTTGTCAGCAGCGTGGCCAGGGAAGGTGCGGGTCGGCGAAAACTCGCCAAGCTTGTGACCCACCATGTCTTCGTTGACCGAAACCGGGATGAACTTGCGACCGTTATAGACGTTGAACGTCAGGCCGACGAACTGCGGCAGGATGGTCGACCGACGCGACCAGGTCTTGATCGGTGCGCGGCCGCCAGCGTCCTGCGCTGTTTCTGCCTTCTTAAGCAGATACAGGTCGAAGAACGGCCCTTTTTTGATGGAGCGAGCCATGACTTACCTCTTCTTCTTCGCGTGACGTGACCGGATAATCATCTTGTCAGTCGACTTGTTCTTGCGGGTACGCATGCCCTTGGTCGGCTTGCCCCATGGGGTCACCGGATGACGGCCACCCGACGTGCGTCCTTCACCACCACCATGCGGGTGATCGACCGGGTTCTTGGCAACACCGCGTGTTAGCGGACGACGGCCCATCCAGCGCTTGCGGCCGGCCTTGGCGAAGTTCTGGTTGCTGTTGTCGGGGTTCGACACAGCGCCCACGGTGCCCATGCAGGTGCCCGGAATGTAACGCTGTTCGCCCGAGTTCAGACGCACCATCACCATGCCGCGGTCACGACCGACGACCTGTGCGTAGGTGCCTGCCGACCGTGCGATCTGACCACCCTTGCCCGGCTTCATCTCCACATTGTGGATGATGGTGCCAACTGGCATTTGCGCCAGCTTCATCGCATTGCCCGGCTTCACATCGGTCTTTTCGGCAGCGATCACCTGATCACCGACCGCCAGACGCTGCGGCGCCAGAATGTAGGCCTGCTCGCCATCTTCGTACTTGATCAGCGCGATGAAGGCGGTGCGGTTGGGATCGTATTCGATCCGCTCCACGGTGCCGGCAACGTCCAGCTTGCGACGCTTGAAATCGACGATGCGATAGCGTTGCTTGTGGCCGCCTGCGATACCGCGTGAGGTGACGTGACCCTTGTTGTTGCGGCCACCGGTCTTGCGCTTGCCTTCGGTAAGCGCCTTGACCGGGCCACCCTTGTACAGGTCGCTGCGATCGACAAGAATCAGACCACGACGGCCCGGGCTTGTCGGATTATATGATTTGAGTGCCATATCTCTATCCTGTCAGCTACGAGGCCGCGCTCAAACGCCGGTGGTGACGTCGATCGACTGGCCTTCGGCCAATGTCACAACGGCTTTCTTGATGTCAGACCGGGTGTACGGACGACCCTTCCAGCGCTTCTTCTTGCCCTTCTGCACCAGGGTGTTGACCCCGATGACCTTGACGTCGAACAGCGCCTCGATGGCGGCCTTGATCTGCGGCTTGGTCGCATCGTTGGTGACCTTGAACACCACCGCATTGTGTTCGCTGAGCAGCGTCGACTTTTCGGTGATGTGCGGGGCCACGATCACGTCATAATGACGCGTATCGACGGTATCGGATTTTTTAGCCATTGAACCGGGCCTCCAGCTTTTCAACAGCGGCGCGGGTTAGCACCAGCGTATCGTGTTTCAGGATGTCATAGACATTGGCACCGATCGCCGGCAGCACGTTCAAACCGATCAGGTTAGCCGAAGCCTTTCTGAAATTGTCGTTTACCGCGTCACCATCAATGAACAGCGCCTTCTTGCCCAGGCCAAGCTTGCCAAGCTGCGCAAACAGCGCCTTGGTCTTGGCTTCGGACAGATCGAGCGTATCGAGAACGATCAGGTTTTCGCTGGCAACCTTGGATGACAAAGCCATCTTCAGGCCGAGCGCGCGGACCTTCTTGTTCAGCGAGGGGTTGAAGTCACGGACGCGTGGTCCGTGCGCCTTGCCACCGCCGATGAAGATCGGTGCACGACGATCGCCGTGACGCGCCGTGCCGCCGCCCTTCTGGCGACCGAACTTCTTGCCGGTACGCGCAACATCAGAGCGTTCGCGCGCGCCGCGAGCGGTGCCGCGACGGTTTTCCAGCTGCCAGGTGACGACACGGTGCAGAATGTCTGCACGCGGCGTCAGCCCGAAGACGTCATCGTTGAGTTCGATGTCGCCCTTGGCGGTTGCGTCGAGGGTCTGGACCTTGAGCTTCATGGTTTAACCCTCCTTCTCTTCGGTGCTGGCGGGCGCATCGAGATCACCACCGGCAGCGGGCATTTCTGCGGCTGCTGCGGCGATTTCTTCATCGCTGGGCGTTGCCGGCGCTTCATGCTCGGCGGCAGGATCGACCATGCCGGCGATGGGCTCTTCGTGCTCGGTGTTATCGCTGGCGTTTGCAGCGAGACGAATGCCTGCGGGATAAGGCGCGCCTTCGGGCATCGCAACCTTGACAGCATCGCGAACCATCAGCCAGCCACCCTTGGAACCGGGGACCGAACCCTTGACGAAGATCAGCCCACGCGCTTCATCGGTGCGGACGACTTCCAGGTTCTGCTGGGTACGCTGGCGATCACCCATGTGACCGGCCATTTTTTTGTTCTTGAAAACCTTGCCCGGATCCTGGCGCTGCCCGGTTGAACCGTGGGCACGGTGCGAGATCGACACACCATGGGTGGCGCGCATGCCTCCGAAACCCCAGCGCTTCATGGCACCGGCAAAGCCCTTGCCCTGCGTGTGGCCGGTAATGTCAACCAGCTGACCAGGGACGAAATGGTTTGCCGAGATTGCCGCGCCAACATCCAGAATAGCGTCATCGGCAACGCGGAATTCGGCCATCAGCATCTTGGGTGCGACTTCGGCCTTGGCGAAATGTTCGCGCTGCGGCTTGTTGACGTTCTTGGGCTTGGCAGCGCCAGCACCCAGCTGCACCGCGACATAACCGTCACGGTCGTTGTTCTTTACCGAGACGACCTGACAATCTTCCAGCGACAGCACGGTAACCGGCACATGCCGACCG
>JBBQXX010000060.1:0-12372 GCA_038209235.1 Sphingomonadales bacterium
TAGCGCTTGCCGCCGCAATCCTCGCAGGTGACGTAGACATCGGGCAGGAAGTGCATCTCGATCTTGATCAGGCCATCGCCCTGGCATTTCTCGCAGCGCCCGCCCTTGACGTTGAAGCTGAACCGCCCCGGCTTATAGCCGCGCGCCAGCGATTCGGGCAGGCCGGCAAACCAGTCGCGGATGTTGGTGAAGGCGCCTGTGTACGTGGCCGGGTTGGAGCGCGGGGTGCGGCCGATCGGTGACTGGTCGATGTCGATCACCTTGTCGCAATGTTCCAGCCCGGTGATCTTGTCGTGCGGCCCGGCGATGACGCGCGCGCCGTTGAGCGCGCGCGCCGCGCCTGCGTACAGCGTATCGATGGTGAAGCTCGATTTGCCGCTGCCCGAGACACCGGTGATGCAGGTGAACGTGCCCAGCGGGATCGACGCGGTGACGCCGGTCAGGTTGTTGGCGCGGGCGTTGTGGACGGTCAGCTTCTTGCCGTTGCCCTTGCGGCGCTTGGTGGGCACCTCGATCCGCCGCGCGCCGGTGAGGTACTGCGCGGTCAGCGAACGTTCGGATTTCAGGATCTGCTCGAGCGTTCCTTCGGCAACCACCTCGCCGCCGTGGACACCCGCGCCGGGGCCAAGATCGACGATGTAGTCGGCGGTGCGGATCGCATCCTCGTCATGCTCGACGACGATCACCGTGTTGCCCAGATCGCGCAGCCGCTTCAATGTCACCAGCAGCCGGTCATTGTCCTTCTGGTGCAGGCCGATGCTGGGTTCGTCGAGCACATAGAGCACGCCTGACAGGCCGCTGCCGATCTGGCTGGCGAGGCGGATGCGCTGCGATTCGCCGCCCGACAGCGTTCCCGAGGTGCGATCGAGGTTGAGATAATCGAGCCCGACGTTGTTCAAGAAACCCAGTCGCTCGATGATTTCCTTGAGGATGGCCTTGGCGATCTGCTGCTGTTGCGCGCCAAGCTTGTCGTTGAGCGTCTCGAAGAACGCCAGCGCATCGGCAACCGAGCGGCGGGTGGAGATCGAGATATCCTCGCCCGCGATCTTGACCGAGCGCGCCTCGGGCTTGAGCCGTGCGCCATCGCACACCTCGCACGGCTGCGCGGTCTGGTATTTGCCCAGTTCCTCGCGCATCCATGCGCTTTCGGTCTGCAACAGGCGGCGATTGAGGTTGCCGATGACACCCTCGAACGGCTTTTTGACCTCATAGCTTTTGCGGCCATCCTGAAAGCGCAGCGTGACCGGCTTGCCTGCGGTGCCGTGGAGGACGATGACCTTGGCCTCGCCGGGCAGGTCCTGCCAGGGCGTGTCGAGCGAAAAGCCGAACTCGCGCGCCAGCGATCCTAGCACCTGCATGTAATATGGCGAGGGCGGGTTGGACTTTGCCCACGGCACCACCGCGCCCTTCTTCAGGCTCAGCTCCTCGTTGGGTACGACCAATTGCGGATCGAAATACATCTTCTCGCCAAGCCCATCACAGGCCGGACATGCCCCTTGCGGAGAGTTGAACGAGAACAACCGCGGCTCGATAGCCTCGATGGTGAAGCCCGAGACGGGGCAGGCGAATTTTTCGGAGAAGATGATCCGGTTGTCGGGGATGCCGACGTTCTTCATGCCTTTCTTAGCCCTCTCCACTTCAGGGGGGAGGGTTGGGAGGGGGGCAGTCGCTGGCGAGGCGCTTGCCCCTCTCGCTTCGCCGCTCTGTGGCTCTTCTCGCTCCCCTGCAGGAGAGAGCGCGGCAACCGTCCCATCGGCCAGATCGACATAGGCCAGACCGTCGGCCAGTTTCAGCGCGGTCTCGAAGCTGTCGGCGAGCCGGGTCTCGATGCCGCTGCCGTCTTTCGCGCCGCGCACCGCGAGCCGGTCTACCACCACCTCGATGTCGTGCTTGTACTTCTTGTCGAGCGCAGGCGCTTCGTCGATCTCGTAAAACTCGCCATCGATGCGCACCCGGGTGAAGCCGGCCCGCTGCCATTCGGCCAGCTCCTTGCGGTATTCGCCCTTGCGGCCGCGCACCACCGGCGCGAGCAGATAAAAGCGCGTCCCCTCGGGCAACGCCATCACCCGGTCGACCATCATGCTGACGGTCTGCGCGGTGATCGGCAGCCCGGTGGCGGGCGAATAGGGCACCCCGACGCGCGCCCACAACAGCCGCATGTAATCATAGATCTCGGTCACCGTCGCCACGGTCGAGCGCGGATTGCGGCTGGTGGTTTTCTGCTCGATGCTGATCGCAGGCGACAGACCGTCGATATGCTCGACATCAGGCTTCTGCATCATCTCCAGAAACTGGCGCGCGTAAGCCGACAGCGATTCAACATAGCGCCGCTGACCCTCGGCATAGATGGTATCGAATGCCAGCGAGGATTTGCCGCTGCCCGAAAGCCCGGTGATCACGATCAGCTGATCGCGCGGCAGATCGATATCTACGCCTTTGAGATTGTGCTCGCGCGCGCCGCGCACGGAAATATGGGTCAGCATGGGCAGCCTTATGTTCTAATGATGTTCTGGTTGCAAGCAGCAGAATGGGTGGATGGTGGGGGCGCAAGCCGCCTTAAGGAAGCCACACGCAAACATGGTGCAGCAGCAGAAGTCACGCAAGAGCGTGCGTGCACGCCAATCGATGGAACGAGGCAGGACGCACCGCGTAGGCATGTTAACCGGGATCAACTTTGCCTTGAGGGAAAACTCACCATGACCAGTCGTTTCTTGCGCGCAGCATCTCTAATCTCGCTGATGGTGACGTGCGCCGCAGGTGTACCGCTCAGCGCCCAGCAAGCTCCCATTCGGGAAACAGAGGCCCCTGACTCGGGGTCGATGGAGCCGTCCGCGGTAACGCGTAACCCCAGCACACCTGAAGAACGGGCTGAGCGGGAGGAAGCAAATTCGGCGCAACTCGATATGTCGACCGAGCAGCTGTTGCAAAACGTTGCCAATCAGACTGCCTATAACGCGCGACGGACCAGCTATGAAAACCAGATGAAGCTTTATGAAAATACGGTGGAATCGCGCGATCGCGCGCAGGCCGAATATGGCCAGATCAAGCAGCTTTATGACGCCATTTATATCCAGTGGGAAGCCGATGTTGCAGCGTGTAACGCGGGCAACCGAAAGCGGTGTGCGCAAACACCTTCGGCTGTTCCGCAGTGATCCTGGTTGGCTGCGCGGTTTCGTTCAGGTGATCGCGAGGCCCTCGACAGGCTCAGGCTGAGCGGATGTGGGCATCCGGGTTCGCTTCGGCAGATGACCCCATCCGCTCAGTCCGGGTTGGCGGAAAACGCTGCGAACTTGGCCGCAAAAGGCTAGGCCTTTGGCAACACCAGCGTAAACCTTGCGCCTTGGCCAGGGGCGCTTTCAACGGTCAAATCGCCATCCATCGCGTGCGCCAACCGGCGCGAGATGTACAGGCCAAGCCCGCTTCCGCCATCGCCGCTGCGGCCGAGCCGTTCCCATTTGCCAAACAACCGCTGGCGGTCTTCCTCGCTCAGCCCCGGCCCCTGATCGGCCACCGTGACGCTGACCCAGTCTGTCCCGTCATCCAGCCTCAGCCAGATCATCGATCCGTCGGGCGCGTAGGTGATCGCGTTGCCCAGAAGGTTGAGCATCACCTGGAGCACGCGGCGGAACTCGCCGATGGCGGGCATGGTTTCGTCCGGTGCCGGCTTGTCGATACGGATCGAGCGGTCTGCGGCTTTCAACGCCAGCAGACCGGCAGCACGGCGGGCAAGATCGGCCAGGTCGACAGGTTCCCGCGCTGCGCTGAAGCCAGTTGCCTCGATCGCTTCCAGGTCCGCCAGATCATCGACCAAGGCCAGCAGATGGCGACCGGCAGAGGCGATATCGCTGGCGTAATTGGCGTAATCGGCGCGCAACGGGCCTTCCAGCCGCCCGCCGATCGTTTCGGCGTTCGCGATGATCCGTCCGATCGGCTGGCGCAGGGCAGGGCCGATCTGGCTGCCGAAGAGGTGCTCCAGCCGCTCACCTTCGAACAGCGCTGGCGGCGCGATGGGGGTATGTGGGTCAGCTTGCGGCGGGGCTTCGGTAAGGTGGATATGGTGGCCGGAAAACGCGCCAGTCACGTCATGAACGGCGTGCACCGCCGCGATCCAGTGCCGCGCATCGGCGTTGAGCATGACGCGCTGGCCGTTCAATGCAGGCGGCACAGCGGTATCGATGGCATCGGCATCCCCATCCCCACTCCCATCCAGCGGCGTAACTAACGTGGACAGATTGCGCAGCATGAAAAGGGCATCGGCTTCAGCAACCGCATAGCCTGCAGGCGGATCGAACCGGATGATGCGGCCCAGCGGGTCGGTGCGGATATGCGCGCCGTGTGGGTCGGGTGGCAGGTTGGCTAGCCTTGCAAACTGGGCAAGGTCGCGTGGCACAGGTCGCTCATCCCAGCGGGTCAGCTGCAGTGCGGTGCCATTTGCGTCGGGCACGCATTCGCACCACATATCGATCAGCCTATCTGCGCTTGCGGTTGTGATTGGCCGCGACAGCCGCATACCGATGCGCTGCGCATGCCGCGCCATTTCGAGCAGCGGCGGCACGGCCAGCTCGCCGTGGGGCTCGCCGCCGAGCGCCAGATGCAATTGCATCAGGCGGTTATCGGCGTGCCTCAACCGTCCGGTGCGATCAATCTGCCCTGTGACGGTGATGGCCGCAGCGTCAAAAGTCACAGGACAAGTCCGGGCGCGCTGAGTGGCAACAGGTTGCGCCAGCTGGCAACTAAACGCGCAGCATCATCGGGATTGATGCTGGCAAGCGCAGGGGCGGCGGCAACATCTTCCAGTCGCAGCGACGCGATCAGCGCGATCCCCGCAAGCAGCTGCGAGGCGGTATCGGGCATCAGGCCACAGCCGCGCAGCACCACCGCCAGCCGCGCCAGGTCTGCATCGCGCACCATATCGATCAGCGTTTCTGTCGGCAGCCCGCTGGCGCGCGCGAGCATCGCGAAGATCAGCGAGGGACCATTTTCGGCAAGCGACCATTCGTCGCCTGCTCGGGGAAACTCGAAAAGATGGCAGAAGCGCATCAGCCGGTGGGGCCGTCCGCGCCGCTCGTCAAAGCTATATAGCAACGCATCGGCGCAGGCGCGCAAGGCCAAAGGATCCGCATCGAGCTGATCCTGCAGCCAGCCAAGCGTGCGGCGCACCAAGGTGCTGACCAGTTCGGGCGGGAGTTCGGCAAGGTCGAGCGTGAACCCTTGTGCGTTGCCGATGAAACGGCTTTGCGCGATGATCAGCGCCATCGCGGCCTGCGCCAGCTCGTCCTGCGCATCGCCCACCGGTTGTTCGACGCGCGGCGGCAGTTCGGGCATCGCAAGCCCGGCCAGAGACGCATTGGCGCACAGCCGCGCCTCGATCGCGCGGGCGAACACCACGCTGATAGCGGCGCTGTCAGTGAGGATTATGTCCTGCGCGATCATGGCCGGATCGAGCGCCAGCCCCGGCGGGTACAGTGCATCGCCCAATTGGCGCGCAATCGCTTGGACAAAACCGCCGGTAAGGCTGAGGTCATCCTCGCGCAACGCCAGCTGGCTCAATGGGGCAAGCTTCTGGCGGGCCAGCGCGGGCACAGCGACCGCAGCCCGCGCCAGCTCATCGGCATGGCGCAGCAATGCTCCTGCGTTCCGTGCGGCCGGACGTGCAGCCGCCTGGTCGGTGGTAGGGGCCATGTCGGTTGTCATCGCCTTTCCCTAACAATTGCTGGTTAAAATGCTGTTAGTTAAAGCGCGCGCTACTGCATCAAACATGGTTGCCCGGTGGCGGGGTTGCAAGCGCGCCAGAGCGCACGTGCCACGCCAGCACCGCCAGCAGCATAAGGTTCCACACCATCAGCACCGGCAGCAAGGTGCCAAACGCCATGGCGACCCATGCGGTCAGTGCAAGGAGGCTCGACGATCGCGCCAACCTTGTCCAGATTAGCGGTGTCGGCCCCGCCAGATCAGCCAGAACCAGCGCCAATCCGGGCAGCATAACCGCTGCGAACAGCCCGGCCAGCCGGTCGGACGCAGCCACCGTCAGCACCGTCACCACGATGAAGGCCAGCGCAAAGCCTGCGTCGCGCGATGTGCGCTCGCTGCGGTGAGTGGCTTTGCCGATGAAGCGCCCGAACAGCAGATCGTTGGCATGGCCCGCGCCGCGTGCCGCGATCAGCAAGGCCAGGGCGCTCATGCTCCAGTCTGCCACCGCCAATGCTATTCCCACCACAGGCAACGCCAGCGCCAGACCGCGCAGCACCGGGCTGCTCCAACTGGTGCGCCAGGCGCGGTTGGCGAGGCTGCGCAGCGGGCCAATCCGCGCCAGCCTTACTCCAATGCTGCCATTTGCGGCTACCAGTTCCTGCACCGACAGCGCCTCAGCTTCGCTGGCATCGCGCACGATCGCCAGCCGCCCGCCCTCTGCGACGGCAAACGGCAGCACCAGCCGCCGATAGCCGCGCTGCACTGCCAGCCGCAGCAGCGCAGATTGCACGCTCCAGTCGGCGGGCAGATCTCGTGCCTCGACCAGATCGCGCGCCCGGATACACGCCAGCCCTGCCCAGACATGGTTGATATCGATCCGCTCAAACCGTTCGGCCAGCGCGCGGGCACCGTCGCCGGGGGCAAAGCTGGCGACAAAGCTACCCGTTTCGCGCGCCAGCGCCTCGGCCTGGCCGCGCGCGACATAGAGTCCGTCGGCGATGATCAGCAGTTCATCATCGCTGGCCAGCCGCACGCTGATATCGGCCACCGATCGCACCAGATGAAAAGCGATACCGCTGGCCGCAGCGTAGCGCTCGATCTGGCGGACGCGATCTCCCACCGAATCGACCAGGCATAATATCTCCCCGGCGCCAGCCTGCCTGGCCAGATCGACGTGCAGCATCGCCAACAGACCATCGGCCAGCGGCAATGCGCCGCGCAAGGCTGCGCCGCCTGGCACGGTTTCGATCAGGGATAGCAGGGCTGTACGCACGCGGGATCATGGCTCCGTTGGCTGGTGAGCCGACCTCTTATCCTCCGCCCGGCTTTATGCCAACCACGCCGGTTACCGCAGGCTGATGGGCTGTTCGCCAAAATCGCCCATCGCCGCATCGAGTTGACGCAGCACCACCGGATCGCCCGGCGCGCCTACCAGCGCCAGATCGGCCAGATCGACGATGCCGTGCACGCCGAAACTGGCTGCGAGGCTCTTGAGGCGCAGTGCGGCAAAGTGCCAGTTTGCATCGCAGCGCGCGCGGCGCAGCAGGTCGATCTGGCGCGCGGCGCTTTCCAAAAATGCCCCGCGCAGTTCGGCAACCAGGGCCGGGTCGCTGCCGACGGCGGCTGCCAGCGCAGCGTTCAGTGCTCCGGATTCATAGGCCATGGCTGCCGCGTTTAGCAGCGCGGCCTTAACTTTAGGTTTCCGGAACTTTCGGTTTCGGGAACTTTAGGTTTGTGGCGCGACAAAATATGATAGGGCTAATGCCATGGGCGAGGGCAAGAAAATCATCGATTTGCGGCATGGCCGCGATGACGCGGAACCGGCAGGACATGATCCTGTGCCGGATATGGCAGCGCCGCTTGCACCTCCGCCACGCAATGTGCCGCAAGCAGAGGATTCGGCGGTTCCCTGGCTGAGCGGCGATGAAGAGCCCGTGGTGCCCGAATCGGTCAGCAAGGTGACGATCGGGGTGGTTGGCGCTGGCCTGGTCTGGACCGGGCTGTTTATCTGGGCGTCGCTGCCGGTCTGGCAGACAGGCGTCACGCCGGCGCTGCTGGTCGAGGCAATCTGGCAATGGGCGGTCCCGGTCATGGCGCTGATGGCGTTGTATCTGATCGTCCAGCGCAACAGCCTGGCAGAAGCGCGGCGTTTTGCCGGGATAGCAGGATCGCTGCGCGAAGAGAGCGCTGCGCTCGATACGCGGCTGAGCCGTATCAATTCAGAACTGTCGCTGGCTCGGGAATTCCTTGCAAACCAGAGCCTTGAGCTTGAATCCCTGGGCCGTGTCTCAAGCGACCGGTTGCGCAGTTTTGCCGAAGACCTGCGCGCGATGATCGAGGCAAGCGACACCGGTATGCGCGCGATCGGCGAGATCAGCGAAGCGGCATCGGGCAATATGGACAAGCTGCGCAACCATCTTCCGGTGATTGCGACATCGGCAAAGGACCTCACCAACCAGATCGGGAATGCCGGGCGGAATGCGCAAGTGCAAATCGAAAGCATGATCGCGGCTTTCCAGAAGCTCAACGATTTTGGCCAGGCGGCCAGCACGCAGATCGGCACTCTGGTGGAAACATCGGACGCCGCTACGCTGCGGCTGACGCGGTCGGTTGAAACCAGTGGAGAGGCGCTGACGCAGCACGTGGCATCGGCCAGCCAACAGATGGATCAGGCGATCGAAACCGTCGCCAGCCGCCTTGCGCATAGCCAGAACAACGTGAACCACGCCAGCCAGACGCAGGCAGAGGCGTTGCGGATCACGCTTGCCGAATTGCAGTCGGGCATCGATGCGATGGCGACAACCATGTCCGATCGGGCGCAGGCCAGCCGAAGCGAACTGCGCGCCGCTGCCGATGATCTGGGACTGACGCTGGGCGCGCTGGCCGCATCGACGGGCGAAAGCGAGGCGACGGTGCGCCAGATGGTCAGCGCCGCCGATGCGCAGATCAGCGAGGCCGAACGGCGGTTGCGGGCGATGGATGAGCACAGCAGCAAAACGTTGGCACGGCTTGCCTTTGCGCTGTCCGCGCTTGACGGCAATGTGCACGCGCTCACCGAAAAGCTGGCGACATGCAGCAGCCACGCTGAGGTGTTCGATGCAAGGAGCGAGCGGCTTGCCGGCCTGTTGGGCAGCATCGGATCGCAGGTGGCGCAGACTATTCCGCAGGCTCTGGCCGATCTGGACAGCAACACCGAAGCCAGCTTCGAGCGGGTCAGTTCGTTGCGCAACGCGGTTTCGGGTGTCGATGGGCAGGTTTCCCGGCTGGACGCAATTCTGGGCACGATCGAACAGCGGGTCACCAGCCAGCAGACTGAAATCGGCAGTCTGGCCGATACCAGTGAGGCTGCATGGAGCGAGCGGGCCGGGGAGATCGGCGCGCTGATCACTGCTATGCGCACGGCGCGCGACGAGATCGATCATATCAATGGCAGCTCGGCGATCCGGCTTTTGGAGACGATGCGCGATGTGCAGCGCGAAGCACACGCCGCCGCTGATGAGGCGCGCCGCGCGATGGATCGCGCGATCGCCGGTGCTACGCAGAAACTGGGCGAAGACAGCGGCGCAGCGCTCGAAAAAGTGTTGCGCGGCAAGGCTGAAGAGCTGGTCGGCAAGCTGGATTCGGCAATCAGCCGCGCCGTCGGTGCGACCAGCGATGCCAGCCTGCACCTGAAGGATCAACTGGTCCGGGTCGACGAACTCGCCACGCACCTCGAACGCCGCGTAACAGAAGCGCGCGAGCGGGCCGAAGAGCGCACCGACAATGAATTTGCCCGGCGGCTGGCGCTGCTGACCGAATCGCTGAACTCAGCGGCGATTGATGTCGACAAGATCTTGTCCACCGAGGTCAGCGACACCGCGTGGTCGGCGTATCTGCGCGGCGACCGCGGTGTCTTCACGCGCCGCGCTGTCCGGCTGATCGACAATGGCGAGGCGAAAGACATCGCTGCTGCCTATGAAAACGATCCCGATCTGTACGAACTGGTCAACCGCTATATCCACGATTTCGAGACGATGCTGCGCACCGTGCTGTCGACGCGCGATGGCGGGGTGATGGGGGTGACGCTGCTGTCATCGGAAACCGGCAAGCTTTACGTCGCATTGGCACAGGCGATCGAGCGACTGCGCGATTAGGCTGCAACCCGGGATTGTCTTCAGCTGAATTGCGGCGATCAGTTGAAGGGCATCATCAGCCACCGATTGCCGATATGCTGATCCTGGCAAATACTTGCGCGCGGTCGCTTTATACGCAGGACCCCGCTGCCGGTGCCTTGCAGCGATGTCGTCTGGCACCTATTTAAGCGGTGTGTTAAAAAAGGGGCCAGAGTTGAAAATGTTGCACCGCCACCAAAACGATGATGACGAAGGCCTTGGGGAGGATACCAAAATCCCCGTGCCTGAACCCGTTCAGCAGGCCATCCGCACCTTGCTGCAATGGACAGGCGAGGACCCGGACCGCGAGGGATTGCGCGATACACCGCTGCGTGTGGCGCGCGCGTGGAAAGAATATTGCTCGGGCTATGATGATGATCCCAGCGTCCACCTCAGCCGCACGTTTGAAGAGGTCGGCGGCTATGACGAATTGGTGCTGTTGAAGGACATTCCGTTTCAGTCACACTGCGAACATCATATGGCTCCGATCATCGGCAAGGCATCGATTGCCTATATGCCGCGCGACCGGGTCGTCGGCATTTCCAAGCTGGCCCGGGTGCTGCACGGCTTTTCGCGGCGTTTGCAGGTGCAG
The DNA here is from genome assembly GCA_038209235.1 of Sphingomonadales bacterium. Taxonomy (GTDB): domain Bacteria; phylum Pseudomonadota; class Alphaproteobacteria; order Sphingomonadales; family Sphingomonadaceae; genus Blastomonas. The sequence goes on from JBBQXX010000060.1 coordinate 10,435, forward strand.
GAACGGCTGACCGCCGAAGTAGCCGCTTGCATCTGGGAGCATCTGAACCCGCATGGCGTTGCGGTCGTCATTGAAGCCAGCCACAGTTGCATGACCGCGCGCGGCGTTCGCACCCCCGGGGTCACCATGACCACCAGCCGGTTGCTGGGCTGCTTTCTTGACGACCATCGCTCGCGCGAGGAAGTGATGAGTTTGATGGGGTATTGATCAATCGATCAAATCCTCCCCGTACCGGGGAGGTGGCAGACCTTGAGGACTGACGGAGGGGAAGCGGCTGGGCGTCCTGATCAGATCAGCGCACAGTCCGGCTTCCCCTCCACCACTTCGCGGTCCTCCTCCCCGAAACGGGGAGGATTAGTCGGTCAAAGCTGCTCGAGCATGTAGTCCGCGCTGCTGACCTTGAAGTCGCCGGGTTCTTCGACAAACAGCTTGTCGACCACGCCGTCCTTGATCACCATCGCGAAACGCTGGCCGCGCTTGCCCATGCCAAAGCCGCTGCCATCCATGGTCAGGCCAAGCGCTTCGGCAAACTCGGCATTGCCATCGGCGAGCATCGTGATCGCCTCGGCATTGGCACCCTTGCCCCATGCGCCCATCACGAATGCATCGTTGACTGCGGTGCACGCGATCTCATCGATACCTTTGGCTTTCAACGCATCGGCCTTGTCGACAAAACCGGGTAAATGGCGCGCCGAGCAGGTCGGGGTGAAGGCCCCCGGGACCGAGAACAGCGCGACGGTCTTGCCAGCGAAAAAGTCCTTGGCTTCAACCTGCTGCGGACCTTCTGCGGTGGCGCGGACGAATTTGGTGTTGGGGATGGTGTCGCCGACTTTGATCATGCCTGGTCTCCTGCTGGCATTGGGGGATGAGGCGCATGTTGCCGCGATGCTGTGGCAATGCAAGGTCTGTTGCGGCGGGCACTGTGCAATCAGCGTCGGGAACCACGATAAAGGTCATATAAAGGAATCTTTATATTTGCCTGTTGAAACGACTCTGGCTATGGGGGCGGCAGTTTCCGATGGCCCTGTTGGCGCATCGGTTCATGATTCAGGAGATTATCCGTGGCCAGTGCCCCCACCCTAGACCGTAACGATTATGTCGTCGCCAACATCGACGATGCAGATTATGGCCGCAAGGAAATCACGATCGCCGAGACCGAAATGCCCGGCCTCATGTCGATCCGCGAAGAATTCGCCGAGTCACAGCCGCTTAAGGGTGCCAGGATCACCGGATCGCTGCACATGACCATCCAGACCGCCGTGCTGATCGAAACGCTGGTTGCGCTGGGTGCCGAAGTGCGCTGGGCCACCTGCAACATCTATTCGACACAGGATCATGCCGCTGCCGCTATGGCTGCGCAGGGCATTCCGGTTTTCGCCATCAAGGGTGAGAGCCTCGAAGAGTATTGGGAATATGTCGATCGCATCTTCGATTGGGGCGCTGAAGACGGCAAGACCTGCAACCTGATCCTCGACGATGGCGGCGATGCCACCATGTTTGCGCTTTGGGGCGCGCGCGTTGAAGCAGGCGAAGAACTGTTCACGCCCAGCAACGAAGAAGAAGAATTCTTTGTCAAGATACTGAAGCGTCGTCTGGCGCAGACCCCGGGCTACCTCACCAAGACCGTGCAGAACATCAAGGGCGTTTCGGAAGAAACCACCACCGGTGTGCACCGCCTGTATGACCTCGCCAAGAAGGGCAAGCTGCCTTTCCCCGCGATCACCGTCAACGACTCGGTCACCAAGTCGAAGTTCGACACCCTCTACGGTTGCCGTGAGTCGCTCGGCGACGGCCTCAAGCGCGCCCCGGGCGTGATGTTCGCCGGCAAGGTCGCGGTCGTCGCCGGCTACGGCGATGTCGGCAAAGGCTGCGCGGAGGCCCTCCACGGCCTCGGCGCTCGCGTCATCGTGACCGAGATTGACCCCATCTGCGCCCTCC